>NZ_JBANRO010000009.1:0-156104 GCF_037154115.1 Alteraurantiacibacter palmitatis
CTCCGCTTCATTCGTCCGTCTCCTTCTCAGGGCCGGACTCTACTTATCACTGGAAGAAATCTAGGGGCTCAGACCACTTGGATCGATTGTTCCATGAGAACCCTACGATAGCAGTTTCGTAATCGACGACGAAAACTAGAACTTGAAGAACAGTGACGCGGTATGAGCACGCAACAGTCACGGTCATCAACGAAGAGGGGCGGCGTCGCAAGGTTCTGACGGATAGTGCGACTTCAGATGCTATCGACGACAGCCTCTCGCCCTACTGCTGGAAAAGGGATTTTGTCCTCGCAGGCTGCGCCGCTGACGTGCTCCCCTGAAATGTGACCGCTTTTTGGTAGAGTCTGACGCAAGGAGTCGGACGATATGAAGCGAAGCAGGTTCAACGAAGAGCAGATCATTGCGATCTTGAAGGAGCAGGAAGCGGGCATGGCGACGGCGGAGGTCTGCCGCCGTCACGGGATCAGCTCGGCGACATTTTACAAGTGGAAGTCGAAGTTCGGCGGTCTGGATGTGTCCGAGGCCCGGCGGCTGCGGTCGCTCGAGGAGGAGAACTCCCGGCTGAAGAAGCTGCTGGCCGAAGCGATGCTGGACAACGCGGTGCTGAAGGATCTGGCATCAAAAAAATGGTAACGCCCGGCGCCAAGCGGGAAGCCGTCGCCCATGCCCGGGAGCATCACGGGGTGAGCGAGCGTTGGGCGTGTGCACTGGTTGGTGTGAGCCGCAGAGTGATCCGTTACGAGCCGACGCGGCCGGATGACGGGGCGCTACGACAACGACTGCGCGAGCTGGCGGCGGAGCGTCGCCGGTTCGGCTATCGCCGCCTAGGCTATCTGCTGGCACGGGAAGGCATCGCACCCAACCATAAAAAGCTGCTGCGCATCTACCGCGAGGAGGGCCTGCGCGTGCGTCGCCGTGGCGGCCGGAAACGGGCGTTGGGCACGCGCAGGCCGATGGTGCTGCCGGATGGCCCTAACCAGCGTTGGTCGCTCGACTTCGTCTCCGACAGCCTGATCTGCGGTCGGCGCTTCCGCATCCTGTGCGTGGTCGATGACTACACACGGGAGTGCCTGGCGCTGGTGGCCGATACGTCGCTGTCGGGTGCACGGGTGGCCCGGGAACTGACCGGCCTGATGGGCATCCGGGGGAAGCCGCATACGGTGGTCAGCGACAATGGCACCGAGCTGACCTCGTCGGCCATCCTGCGCTGGTCGCAGGAGCGACGGGTCGAGTGGCACTACATCGTGCCGGGCAAGCCGATGCAGAACGGCTTCGTCGAGAGCTTCAATGGCCGCCTGCGGGACGAATGCCTCAACGAGACCCTGTTCACCTCGCTGGCTCATGCCCGGTTCGTGCTGGCCGCCTGGCGGCACGATTACAACACGGTGAGGCCACACTCGAAACTGGGCGGGAAAACCCCCGCTGAGATCGCCGGCCAACGTGTCTGGGGGCATGCCCCCAGACACGTTGCCAACCCATCAAACAACCATCATGAAGGAGCCAGACTCTACCTCTGACTGGTAACAATCAGGGGAGCATGTCACCGAGCATAACCTGCCACCAGACTATGTCAGTCGCTATATCGAATCTGTCCCGTCTAAGGAGGATCCAGACCGCGCTCGAGACGCGCGGGAACGCGAGAGAAACACCCTGACGATTTCGAGGTGATGTTCTCTAGGTGAAGGTTGCCGACAATCAGCGGTCTCCAAAGTCATAGCTGGCTTCGGCCCAAAGCTGTGCCTCGCGCTCCGCCTGCAGCGTCTCGATCGGCACCGCGACCTCCTTGAAGTCGAGATGATACATCGGAATCTGCCAATGATGGCGCAGCAATCTGACGTGATCCGCTGTGGCTGCCTCTTTTACGACTTGCGCGGAATCAAGCTGTTTGAACATCGCATGCGTAAGCTTTGTCTGTTCGGTATAGCCCTCCGTGTCGACGAACTCGACTTCGCCCCAGACATCGGTGACTACTTGCAGACCCGCGCGGGTGAACATCCCCGCCGCCGCCATCGCCCTGCCAAGCATCAACGCGCCCGGCTCGCTCAGCGCCCGGACCGACCCGAATCGCAGCGGCTCGCTCCAGTGCGCGCTGCCATTCTCAAGCACTTCAATATCGGCGTACATCGCCGCCTCGCGGCTGTAGCGGCTCCAGTTCGGCACGATATATTCTCCAGCATAGCCATCGAGATAATGAGCCTGTCGCGCGTTATCGACATATTCGCGCAGCTGCGACACATCGACTGGACGCCAGCTTTGCGCGTCACCATAGATCAGTCGACCGAGGTGATCGTAGAAGGTCCGGACGATCTTGCCGCTGAGCCCTGCAACGAGCTTGGGCGGGCATCGCACAAGATCCATCAGGATCAAAATCTTGGCGGCTTCCTCCTCGGCGAACCCTGCAAG
This sequence comes from Alteraurantiacibacter palmitatis, assembly GCF_037154115.1. Taxonomy (NCBI): domain Bacteria; kingdom Pseudomonadati; phylum Pseudomonadota; class Alphaproteobacteria; order Sphingomonadales; family Erythrobacteraceae; genus Alteraurantiacibacter; species Alteraurantiacibacter palmitatis. The sequence goes on from NZ_JBANRO010000009.1 coordinate 2,404, forward strand.
CACGCGAGCTTCGCGAGGCGCGTGCTTTAGATTAGCTGCCGCCGTCCAGAAGCTCTCGGCGCTGGCGAGAATCACCGGTAATCCTTCAGCGATCAGGTCTAGGCGCCGCACGGTTGGGAGATTGCACAAGATGCCGGCCTGGCGGTTGCCGAAGGTCACTTTGGCCATGGGTCTATACTCTTCTCTTCGCTGGCCCGACTGTGCCAGCGACTGCGTTGGCATTGAAGGATTTTTGAGGTGGCCTGATGGGTGGCGACGGCGCAATGAAAAACACATCGACACGGAGACGCCGCTATGATTGCTTCGCAGCTAATGCAGGCTACTGCCAACCGAATCAAAGCGCTGCGCGCCGCCCGCGCGCTGACGCAGGAAGACCTCGCCGCCTTGGCGGGACGAAGCGTCGCGTCGGTGCAGCGGATCGAACGCGGGGAAAAGGTCGGAGCTGACACCATCGCCTCGATCGCTGCCGCAATCGGCATGAGCGCTGAGGCGTTGACCGCCGCTCCAAAGGATGACCGCCCCTTTCTGCCGCTTGCACCGATCAATGGTGGCCGCGCGCTAATCCGTTTGCTGACAGGCTGCTCGCGTTTAGATTTCGAGTTCGACGAGCTCGACACAATGGATCAGGCCGAGATGCTGGAGGCGTTCCATATGCTCTGCGCAGGACTTGTTGGCGATGCTGCCCCGGCGACGCCGCTCGCGATCACTCGCAGCGAACTCGAAGCGCGTTCGATGCTAGCAGCGCTGTCCGATCGCGGTTTCGTCGTGAGCGGGGCGACGCTAGCGATCACGGCGCATGAGGTCGACGATGACAGCGGGGCCGGCATCGTCATCCTTTGCGCGCGATGGGACGAGACCATCGCAGTGCTGCGCGTCGGGGTCGGGCGGACGCTCGATCGCGCTTTTGTATTCGACAGCCTCGGGCAATGGGAGACGCCCAACGATGACGCGCTGGTTTATCCGCCCAGCTCGCGCGATGATGGCGATTGGACGAAAAGTTGGAGTGGGATCGGATCCAATCCACCGTTGGGCGAGGAGGGACCGGGCGCCAATGTATAATGTAATGGTCACCGCTGGCGACAATGCGTGGGAAGAAGGCGTTTATGTCTGGGATCGCACCCGGATGCTCGAATACACCGAGGACGCCATACGTGATGCCCTGAAGGCACTGACCCCAGACGCGCTCGAGGAGCTTGCCAAGCTCCCCACTCTTTTCATGTACGAGCAGCATACCGAAGGAACGCCGCGCCTCGGAAAAATAAAGCGCATACAGCAGCGCGGTTCGGAATTTCGTGTGATCTTCGAATTCGACGAGGACGTGCCCGCGCTCACGCTCGAGCAAATCGCGGCAGCCAAATGGGATTTGCAGCTTTCTGATTTCGAGTTCAGCCGCACCCATTGGGCGGTCAAGGAAGGCGATCTGTACGCGATCCTGCGCCAGCAAGGGCTGATCCCGGACGCCGCACCGGAGGCGGTCGAAGCGCCGGCCGAGGCGGAGGTCGCACCTGCCGTTGATGTCGTGCCGGCAAAGGTCTTCCTCGTCCATGGCCGTGACGAAGCCGCCAAACATGCGGTCGCACGGTTCCTAGAGACCCGGGTCGGCCTCGGCGTGGTCATCCTGAGCGAGCGCCCCAATCAGGGTCGGTCGATCCTCACCAAGTTCCAGGAGGAGGCCGAGGGCGCCGCCTATGCTATCATCCTAATGACGCCCGATGATTTAGGTCAGTTGCGCCCGGGGCTTTTGCCGGCCGGGGTGTTGCCCGTTGATCCCGTGCCGCGCCCGCGTCAGAACGTAATTTTCGAGATGGGCTTTTTCATCGGCCAGCTCGGCGCCGATCGCGTTTGCGCGCTCGTTCCGCCAAACGTCGAGCGGCCATCCGACTATGATGGCATCGTTTACGTACCCTTCGACGATCAGGAAGGATGGCAGCGTAAACTTGTCACCGAGCTGCACGCCGCCAACGTGCCGGTCTCGCCGACTTGGTGGCAGGCTCCTTAGGTCCGCAATTCATTGCTGGCGGTATCGTCGATCAAAATTCGGCAACGACGCTTGCGGGACCTGTCGTCACAATAAGCAGCGGTATCGGCGTCACGAAATAGGTCGGAAGTTTCGCGCACGATACACCGTGCATCGACAGATACAATCCATAGCCCATAGCGCACGCTTCTTGAACTACGCATCTGTATAGTGACGTTCCCTTGGCAGCGCAGCTTCGGCAAAAAATCGCGCGAGCTCGTCTTTCGATTGGCCAAAGTCCCTATCCGCTGATCTTGGAAGGACAGCTAAAGCACGATCATAATCGTCCATCTCGATAGCGCCATCATCGCAAAAGGGCTCGAACCGGACACATCTATCAGGCCCAAGCAGCAACTTGGCCTGAGCCGTAGCATTGTCGGTGGTCAGGAACATCGCCGCTTTTATCGCGCCTCGCCAAGACACTGCCCCGCCTAGCGCCGCCTTAGGGCGCAATTCGAACGGCGGATTGCCGGTGCCAATGCTGAGGACATCGATTTGGTTGGGCGAAACATCATAGGCGCTCAACACGTCCACGAGCGCCACCATCACCGGGTTGTTTGCCCAAACGCCGCCGTCGATAAAGATCCGGCCAGAGGGCAGGTGTTCGTGCCCCTTCAAATAGGTAGGAGCCGCGGAAGTCGCCCGGGCAACCTCCCACGCGCGCGTCTTATAGTCGTTCCGGAAGTCGGCATGGTGGTCGGTCTTGAACACCGCGATTTCGGTCTTGGGGACCATAAAGGCAGGGATGACGACCCGCGTGGTTGCTTCGCCGAGTAAACGGTCGCCAAACCGGTGCTGTAGCGCCTTCTCCAATTCACGATGGTCGAGATGCGGCCGGAACAGCCACCGGGCACTTCGCCACCACCTGCCAATATGGGCGGTTGGAAGGGGAGGAAATATCCTGCGCCCGTCGTTTGTGTAGAAATCCAGAATTTCGGATGTGGAATAGCCGAGTGCCAGACCCAGCGCGATTATTCCGCCGGTGGACGTTCCGGCGATCATGTCGAAATATGATGCCAAAGGCTTGCCAGCGGCCAGCTCCCGCTCGCAGCGGGCGAGGAGCTGCGCGCTGTAGATACCCTTGATCCCACCACCGTCGAGGGAGAGAATCTTAAAAACCTTGTCCTTCGGCCAGGGCTGGCGAACCCGGCGAGACACTAAGCTACCCGCGCGGCGGTCAGTGAACATCAGCCGCCGCCACGCGAACTGACTCTGCTTCGGCCGCTGTCATCTGTGCGGCGGACTCAGCTCCCACACTTGGCCCCAGCCACTCACCCGTGAGGTGCCACAGTTCGTAGTAGAACAGCCACTCGCTTGCCCATTTCACAGTGGTTTCCGCAATGAGATCCGCGTCGCTCCACTCCAGGCCGTCAGGGTCGAACAGGCAAAGCCCGGACCTAGTGGGGTTGTCCGGATCGAACATCAGGTGGGGGATTTGGTCATAAGTGCCTCCGGGCCTGGGCTCGATCGGCGGATCGGCAATCACTACGTAGGGCCGGTCGATCTTCCCCGGCCACCAAAGAATGTTCACCGCGTAGGCTTTTGCGCGTGGCTTTAGCATCCCACGCCAGACAACCAGTCCATTGTCGCGACGCCGCCCGTCGAAATCCTGCCACTGCAGACGCATGGCTTTCAATTGAGCATGAGTAGACCGAGCACTGTCAGCCACCCGAGACATCTCCCTTCGACGGCAAGCGAACGGGATGGAAGCGATGGCGCGGGATGGGCTGCGCTTCAGTTTGCGATCCCACAACGGCGGGAGCGTAAATCGTACCGGAACCCGGCTTGATGAGCAGATCGCGACCGCTGGTGCCCCGCCGATCGTAGCGATCCTTGAGGATGCGACGTTCTTCCTGCCCGAAGCGTTCGCCGAACAGATCGTCGATCTTACTCAGGATCGCGCTCTGCGAAGAGCGGTTCATCTCTTCGATCGCGTCAGCTAGCTGGTCGAGATGATCCGCAAGCGTGCGCATGTCGACTTCAGCCTCCGGCCACGGACGCGGCCAGCGGTCATTAATCTTGTCCGGCGGATAGCTCGGGTTTGCTTCGCGGGGCACGGTTTGATGGGCGAGGTGCTTGCGAAGGTTATCCGAGATAAACTTCGCCAGAGCGTAGAGTTGAAGGGTAAGCCCGCCCTCAATCAGTCCCATGTCACCGGTCAGCTTGGTGAGCCAGATCGACGGCGGCCGCTTCAGACGTGATCGCGTGTAGCGAAGATTGAGGTAGCGCTTCAGGAGCTTAAGCGCGACCGCTTCCTGCGCGTCGATCCGAGACGGGATCATCGGCGGCAGCGGCACCTGCTCCGCGTCGGCGAGGATGCGGCGCTCAGCCTCGTCGAGCAAAGTCAGGCGGGACACGCTTGCCGCCTTTCGCGCAGCTTTGAGCCGCTGCTCAAACAGGCGCTCGCCAATACCCACCTGGGCCCGAAACCAAACCGTGAAGCCCCAGGGATTCGAAGCGACGCGATAGGCCGGTCCAGTATCTGGCGAATGGAAGATATGACCGGGACGCTCGCCACTCAGCCTCTGCCGGCGATCCATAATGGTGACGTCCATGTGCATGAAGGCAAAGCGGATCTGAACGCAGCGAGTGCAACGGATGACCTCAACAGCGCCGGGAAAATTCTTCAGAGTCTCGAAAAGCTGGTCGAGGGGTTCGTTCTCGGACCAGTGTGACGGCACATCGATTTCCACAATGGCGTCGACGTCGAAACGGTCGTCGTTGTCGCCGCTCAGGATCGTCGTGCTGGTGGCGACGGACCCTTGCGCATAGATCAGGCTCTCGCCATCGACGAGATAGGGCCGCAACGGGCTACTCGAGCGCTCGACATATTCCTTGAGTCGTCGATAACGGTTTTCCGCGATCTCACGATCGTAGGGGCTGAGTTCGATGAGAACAGCCAAGTCGAGAAGAATCTCATCGAGCGTAGAGGTATCAAGCTTGGGGGCGGGAGCAGTTGCCATTATTCGTTTATCCTTCCGGCGGGGACGGGTCGTTGCCGTAACTATTGCGTTCACGAATGCGACCATTGCGACCGTGAATCAGCACTTCGCTGGACTGATTGTTCGCGATGTCACGCGCTCGCTCGGTCGCCTCGCGCTGGGTCTCATGCACCGAGGTCACACGGCTATTGCCCGCCCCCCGAACCGCCCATCCATTCGTGTGCGGAACAACATGCTGGTTTTTTCTTGCCACGATAGTTGCCTCATCAATTCGCCGATCAACAATCCGCATGGCTTCGCCACCAGTTGATCTTCTGAAGACGTAGGCTGGCGGGAGCTGAGCCTCAGACATTGCCCAAATATTTTTTTCTCCTAACGTCCGAGTTCAGCGCCCACACAGCCTATGGGGTTGTGAATGCAGGAACAGAGGCAATGATGTGAGCACGCCGGTCCTCACGGCACAGGAGATACAAGACGCTCTTGCCGCCCTAACGGTGGCCGACCTGTTGCGCTTGGAACGTGCGTCCGTCACTTATGCAGTTGGGATTGGGGTTGAGGCTCGAGATGTCGTCAACGAAGCCATCCGAAGGGCGCTCGATGGCACACGGAAATGCCCAAAGGACCTGCCGTTCTTGATCTTTCTTGTCGGCGCAATGCGCAGCATGGCCTGGGCCGCGCGCGAGAGCGGGAAGGAGGCACCCGTGATCGAAAGTATGAGTTCCACTTTGGACGATAGCGAGCTTCTTACGGAACTGCGGTCCACCGATCGAAATGCAGAGGAGGCGCTGCTTGCATGCGAGGACTCTCAGAAACGGCTGAAGGCGCTTGAGGCTTTGTTCCAGGACGATGAAGACGCGCAGCTCGTTCTATTAGGCGATCTCGAGGGAATGGATGCAGCGGAAATCCGTGCGCTCGGTGGTTGGGATGAAGGGGCCTTCGCAACGATACGGCGCCGGATGCGTCGGCGCATCAATGCGGCCTTTCCGAAAGGCTGGGCACAATGACGCGTAAGCTGACCCCCAAGCAGACGCTGTTGCCATTGGCAGACGCTTTGATCGAGGATTGGATGACCCGGTCCGACGAAGAAATTTTCGCCGAATTTCGAGACGATGGTCTCGAACCGGAAGATGTTGCTGCACAACTTCGCGCTCATATTGAGAGTTTGGTTGCTGAAAGCGGGAAGTCGCGTCTTGCGCGCGCTCGCGCTGGACTGGCCGGCGCGCGTGCGGATCGCGCTTCGTCAAGCATGTTCCTCCTGCCAATCTCGCGCAAGCAGGAGATTCTTACCCAGTTTGCAGCAAATGACGGCCGCCTCCGGGATCGAATAACAATGGCCGCTCGTAAGGGCGAGGGAGCGTCCGAGCGTGAGATCGATGATATGCTGATGGATCTACGCGACTTGGGTGCAATCGACGATCAGGGCAATCCACGTTGAGGTCGATGACCGCCGCCGAGAAGCTATTGCGGGAACTAGGCATTGACGCCGCCAAGGACATTGATGTCGAGGCGATCGCCTGGGACGCGGGTGCAGAGGTGCGGTTCGCTAAGCTCGATAGCTGCGAGGCTCGCATAATCGGCTTTGGTGATCGAGCGATCATAACTGTCGACTCAAGCGGCATTTGGCAACGGCAGCGTTTCTCGGTAGCGCATGAGCTCGGACATTGGAAATATCATCGAGGACGCTCTTTCGTTTGTCGCTCTGACGATATCGGTAATCAGAAGCGCAGCGCCACCGATCCAGAGCGCGTAGCAGACGCTTATGCCGCCGACCTTCTGTTGCCCGGTTTCCTCTTTGCACCAATGGCGAAGCTCTGCGGCAGAGCGACCTTCGAGGCAGTGGATCAGGTCAGAGCCGAATTTCAAACTAGCCGGACCGCAACGGCACTCAGGATGGTGGACTATGGACCGGAACCTGTATTGCTCGTTTGTCATGGCCCCAATGGAAGACGCTGGTTCAAACGCGGCCCCGCCGTTCCTGACCGCTGGTTTCCGCGCAACGAAATTGATGCAGATTCCGACGCTCTTGAAGTGCTTCACGGCACCAAAGAACGGACGACCAGAAGTCTGATTGGCGCCGAAGCTTGGTTCGATCGCTGGGACGCGGAGCGCTACGAAGTCTATGAGCAGACCGTTCGTATGTCGACTGGTGACGCCCTCACTCTGGTAGTGATTAAGTCTGCGGCAATGCTCGATTAAAATTCAATTCAGGCCTCTTCGCATTGGGGCCGCCATCTCGAATGTTTGTTCTCTTACGTGCCTGATTGAATGAGAAGACGGGCAACACGTCTCTCGTCTCAGAACCCTCCGCTTGGAGGACGTTTTGACAGGATGCTTTTCCGACCGGCATTGGGACAATTGCACCTTCGATAACCCGCTCCGCGCTTCGCCTGCACTTAGTAATTCACTTGCGTTCTTTCTATGTTCTCAATAGGAGACCTTCCTAGATTGTGGGATTGCGCTTCCTAGATGGACGCGAGAGGAGCAGCGGCATGGATGATGCGCGTAGAGCGCTGGACGATTTGATCCAGAAGCGCGGCTGCAACTATTCCGAAATCTCGCGGCTACTGGGGCGCAATGCTGCCTACATCCAGCAGTACATCCGGCGTGGCAGCCCGAAACAGCTCGATGACCAGGATCGCTCGGTCCTCGCCCGCTTCTTCGGGGTGGACGAAAAGGTGCTCGGCGGCCCGGCGCGCCGCTCAAGTCCTGATGCCGACCTAGTACACATTCCCATCCTCGATGTGGAAGCATCAGCGGGATATGGTGCGCTCGCCGGGTTGGAAGGCAACTCTGCGCAATTCGGGTTCGACGAGAAGTGGCTGCGCCGCCTTACAGCAAGCAAAGCTTCAAACCTCTCGATCATCGGGGTCCTCGGGGATTCGATGGAGCCGACCTTGCACGATGGCGATGAGGTCATGGTCGACCTGGGTGACGGTCAGGCGCGACTGCGCGACGGGATCTATGTGCTGCGCATGGACGACATGCTGAGCGTCAAACGGATCGCGATCGAGCCGCAGGGCAAGCGGGTATCGGTCCTGAGCGACAACCCGACCTATCCGAGCTGGCGGGGTCTCGAGAAGCGAATGCTCAATATCGTCGGCCGGGTGCTCTGGTTCGGCCGGACGCTGCGCTGAAGATGCATCGACGTGCTTAGCCTGATGGCCGCATCCGTGATTGCCGCGGGGCAAACCTTCACCTGCACCCCGGTCCGTGTGTGGGACGGTGATGGGCCAGTCTGGTGTGCGGAAGGGCCTCGCTTGCGCATTGCCGGTATTGCCGCGCGCGAGATGAACGGCACCTGCCGCGCCCATCATCCGTGTCCACGCAGTTCCGGCATCCAGGCACGCGATGCGCTGGTGCAGATATTGGGCGGTTCGCGCGGAACTGCATCGACCGGACATGTTCTGGTAAGGGGGCCTAGATTGACATGCCGCTCTGAAGGTCCTGCCGAAGGCAATCGCACCGCCGCGTGGTGCCGACTGCCGAGCGGCACAGACCTGTCCTGCGCGATGATCCGCACCCGCACGGTGCTGCGCTGGGACCGCTACTGGAAGGGTCCGGCCTGCCGCTGAGGGCAAGCGTGACAGGGCAAGAACACGCTACAGGCCCATGTCGAACTTTTTGGAGATCGAGCGGTCGAGTTCGGGCGCCTTTCGTTCAGCCTCGGACGCCCTCCCCTTCTCCGCGCCAGTGGCAGCTGCATTCCGCAGAAGGTCGGCTGTCTCTAGCGCCGAGCGCTTCATGCCGGGATTGTTCTCCACTGCCGCCTCGAGCTTGCCAGCGTTGTCGACAAACAGGGTCAGACGGTCCCGCAGCCGGGTGATGGTCACAAGGAAGGTCTGCTGGTTGGCCAGGTTCTTCTCGCGGCTATCCATCACTGCGATGCCGCGATCAGAGGTCAGGCCCTGCGCCATGTGCGCATTGAGCGCATAGGCAAGATCAAGCCGCTTCAGCATCGGATCGGTGGGAGCAAGGCGGTGCAACACGCCAACCGAGGTCGCCAGCGACACGCCTTTGGCGTCGACCGCGATGATCCGCGCCTGGTCGGCATTGAGCAGGCCGCGCCTGTGATCGGTCGCCGTCCAGCGGATGCGGTCGCCGTCATGGATCTCGATCTCGCGGCGTTCATAGAGCTTCACCGGATCCTTCTCACCCTGAGGTCGAAGCTGGCCAGGACGAAACTCGAATTGCCGCCCGCGCTCGTTCTGCAGGGTCACTCGCTCGCGGGAGAGATCGGTTGCCACCACTGCATAGCTTCCCTTCTGGAGCCCCTGCCCCCTCTGCCGGCGATCAACCTCGAGCACCGTTCCGGGGGCATAGCTCCTCGCATAGCGCAGCTCCTCGCGCGTCAGATTGATCCGCGAGAGCACCTCAAGTTTCACCGCACCGGGACCCAGTTCGCCGTTGGCCTTTAGGCCCGTCTGGACCGCTTCGTTGACCTCGCCGCGCAAGGCTCGTCCGGATGCATAGATTGCCGTCACCTCTCGTTCTTTGGGTGCGAGCGAGAGCCACGCGGCAGCTGCATCAACGGCCGCATTCTCGCCAGCAGCGACAACGTTGTCTCCCAAATGGGCGAGCGCTTCGCCGATCCGGCCACTCTGGGCCGCGCGTTGGGCACTGCGCAGCGCCTCATCGCGCGCGCGCAAATTGGTGTCCATCTGCGCGGCTTCAACACCGCCCTGCTGCATGACATCGAAGGGCTTGCCAGCATCGACCGCTCCCAGCTGCTTGGTGTCACCGATACTGGCGAACCGATCCAGCCTCAGGAGATTGGCCAGACGCACCAGCTTTTCCATATCGGCATTGCCGACCATCGATGCCTCGTCGAGCACCACCACGGTCCCGCTCATCGCCATGCGCGCTGCTTCAAGGCGCAGGCCGCCCTCACCCTTGAGGAGGTCCTGATGCTGCCCGAGAAAGCGCGCTACGGTCATGGAAGGAATGCCGGTTTCGCGCTCCAGCATCTGTACCAGCGTGTTCTGCACCGCGAGGCCCAACACGGTCTTGCCTTCCGTGCGCAGGATATCGGCGACCGGCTTCAGAACCGTGCTTTTGCCTGCGCCGGCTACGCCCTGTATTGCGACGATGCGATTGTTCGAGCTCAGCAGCAGGCGGCCCGCCCCCTCCTGCCCCTTGTTCAGTATGATCCCATATCTTTTGTGCGAGACGGCTTGCAGGTACGTTCCGGCATCGAAGGCAGAAACGATGGCGGGCGCAGCGCCGCGTCCGGCCTCGACGCCCGCCAGGATGCGCTGTTCGAGACTGACCGCATCGTGGGTGGTGAGCATGTCGCGATCCGCGCCCTTGCCGGTCTGAAGATATCCCTGCCGGACCAGCTGATCGACCCGGCGCTCGATATCGGCAAAGGCTGTGGGCAGGGCGAAGCCGAGTGCGGTGCGGTAGATCTCGACCTTGCTGAAGGCCGCCTCGCGCTCGCCAAGATGGCGGATAGCCGAGGCGACGCCATGGATGGCTGCGACCTCCTCGGGGCTACGATTGCCGAGCCGCGAGGGTATCAGCGGGTCGCCTTTCGCGATGCCGAGGCGCTCGGCGAAGTCGTGGGCGATCTGCTTGCCCTGCTCGACCACCTTGCGGACCGATGACCCCAATCCGGGAATATTGCCGAGGTCCTTGGCGCTGCGTGCGTTCGCTCGCGCGATAACCATTGCCGGGTCGAACCCGAGCTTTTCAGCGGTGTCCTTCCATTGCTGCGTCAGGGCAGCGCGGTCCTCGATGGCTTCCTTGCGGGCCCGCGTCATCAGGGTGGCAGCATCGAGGGCTTTTGGTCCCTGTGAGTTCATCTGCGCGGCAGCTGTGAGAACCTCGGCGCGGCGGGAACTGAAGGCGTCGCGCACCTCTTTGGGCACGCCAACCGCCTCGAAATTGCCGTGCTTGCCGAACTCGCCCACCTCGTAGCCGAGCTTCTCCACGCTGAGCCGGAAGCGCGCCATGGTCATGGCGTTGAGGAGGGTATTGTGGTCCCAGAGCTTGTCATTGCGCAGCGCCCGCCATTTGCCGTCCGGCCCCTGGGTGACGTTGGCGATGACGGCATGGAAATGCGCATTGGGCTCCTGGTTGCGGTTGGTGTCATGCTGGAAGACCGCAGCCACAAGGTTGCCGGTCCTGACGACCCGCTCGCTGCCGCGCACCTCCATGCGGGTTTCGGCGAGGTTCTTCTCGGCCCAGGAAAGGGTCTCGCGGACCGCCGCGCCATAGGCATCGAGGATCCGCTTGTCGCCGCCGACGAGCGCGAGCACCGACCAGCTTTTCGGCATGGAGAAGGTAAGATCGGTACCTGCGCGGTGTGCCCGGTGGTCGCGGCCCACGCGGCTCCCCTCGGGCAGGAAACCCTTGAGGACGGCTTCGAAAGTCTTGGCATCGACTGCGCCCGACAAACCCAGTTCTTCGGCTCCCTTGCCGAGCCACGCCCCGGACCGATCGGCATCGGCCCGGGTGTAGTAATTGTCGGCTGCAAAGTAGCTGGCGGCTCCGCCTGCGGTTCGGACATTGGCTACCGAGAGCACAGATAGGTCCCTCGCAAGACAGCAAGTACTGCCATCGTCAAATCTCCAGATCGCCTAAGTCGCGCGTGTCCTTGGGAGGCTCGCTTCGCTCAGGGATTCCGTCCTCGTCCAGCAGCCTCCGAACGTCCGAAGATCTTGGCGGACTTGCCGGTGCGCCTCCTTTTCGGGAGGGTGGGTCAGTGACCTTTGAGCCGGCAGATTTGGCTGGGGGATTAGCACTACGCTCGGCCCCGTCCTTCGCCTTTTGCCGACCAGGTGACGCGTTTTGCCTGATCGCACGATCACTCAACCTGGCGCCCGACTTGGGCCCCGGTTTGAGTGCCGGGCGATCATTGCCGTCAGGGTTGTCGAGGGCCTTGGAGTGGTTAGCAGGATGGCCATACCGGCCCTTCTCAACAGGCGCCTGGTTACCGTTTGCGCGTTCCGGATCGGTGCCGGCAGCAAGCCTGCCCGACGCATCTGTACCCAGATGCCGCGCCGCCTCCGATGCAACTGCGCGATCGGGCTGCGGTGCTTGGCCAGCCGCCTTATCGAAGGCGAGCTCGCCCTGCCTGGAGACAGAATGGTGGCGTAACGTCGACTTCCCGCCCCCGTCATCACTGGTCGAAGTATGCGTCCTGGCACCCTCCCCGGATTGCCCTCCCGGTTTCGGTCGCGAGGGCATCGGAGCGTGGAGCTGCGCGGGCGGTAGAGGCCGATTGAGCCCCCGCACAATAAAGGCGTCGGCCACCTTCGGGCGGTTTACCGGACGAAGCCTGACGGGCGCTGCGGGGAAGTCTTCCGGGAACTTGATATAGCCCTCAAGGCTCTTCATGTTCATCAGCTCGTCGGGCATTCGCAGCGGCTTGATCGTCGTGCGCCGGGTGAGGCTGACCGCGTCGCGGGCATTGTTAAACCCGAAAGAGAACCCCTCATCGACATCGACAACCTCCTCGTGTCCGATGACGTCGCTGCACCAGGTTGCGGTATCCCGGTCGGCAACTGAGAGGATCAGTTTCGTGCGGGCAAGCGACGCCAGAGTGGCCGCCATGTTCTCACCATAGACCTCCTTCAGCTTGGCATAGGCGTGGAGGCCCAGAACGATCGCCCCGCCGAAATTGCGGGCGGTCTGAAGCCCCTTTTCGAGAGCGGGGAGACGATGCAGCGCGCCAAGCTCGTCGATGAAGAACCAGCACGTGACCTTATTGGTGCGCGCGGAGGTCATGAGCGTATTCATGGCCGTATCGAGCCACAAGGTGAGGAGCTGCGAGGTCACGCTCATGTCGACATAGCGCGAGGAAATGAACAGGATCGAGCCTCGTCCCGCAGAGTTCTCGGCCGCCTGTTCGATCCATTCGCGCACCGAGAAACGCGGACCTTCGGTCGGCAGCAGTTCGAGCGCCTTGGCGTTGACATTGAACACCGCACGCACCGATTCCGCCATCCGCGCAGCCTCGGGTGCGGTGATCGGACCCGCCATCGTATCCTTTACCAGTTCGTGGACATCGGAGAGGTCTGCGGACATCAATTCCTGCGCGAGCGCCGCATTCGATCCCCTGCCCTGGGCGGCAAGTTCGACGCAAAACTTGACGAACAGCGCGCGCGCACCGAGCACCCAGAACTGCGCGTCGCCGCCACCATCATGCGGGACCAGGGCATCGGCCGCAGTCCAGAAATCCGCTTCGGTGCGGCACTCGTCGAAGAGGCTCCACTGCGGGCAGCGCGCATCGAGCGGGTTCAGAATGGTGTCCCGCCGGGGATCGTAGAATTGCTCGATAAAGGCACCGGTCAGATCGAAGACCACGCAGTTCTGGCCCTTGGCGCGGGCCTCTTCGATCATGGCTGAAATGGCGACCGTCTTGCCGGTGCCGGTGGTGCCGATCAGCATGGCGTGGCTTTGTTCAAGGCGCCATGGATAGACGACCCCGGCGATATGGGCCGGACGATAGGGAAAGACTTTCGCGAGTTCCCAAGGCAGGCAAAGCCGCCACTTCCAGCCCATCGCGGCAGTGCGTTCGCGATTGCGCTTTTCGCGGTTATTCTTGCGCAGCCGCCGAACCAGTTCGGAAAGGTCAACGAGCTGCGCGCCGCGGACGAACTTGCGATCTTTGGCCTTGCCGCCGAAGCGGGCGGCGAACCCGTAGAACAGCACAAAGGCGGGGATGAGAAACAGGGCCGAACGCCACGCGGCGCTGGCGACGAGGTCGGTCATGTGGTCCCACGCCCGGACCACCGGAGGGAAGGAACCGAGCATTCCGATCGGCAGTTCCATCGTGCCGCCGAAGACTGTCTTGACGGTCACCAGCTTGTCGGGGCTGAACTCCATGAAGCCGTAGGCCGCGGCATAGATGCGCATCCAGATGAGGTAGATCTCATAGTCGGTGAGCGCCGATGAAAGGGTCCACCATGAGGTCGATGAAATCACCGCGGCGGCAATGATCAGCGGGCCCTTGAGGCCTGCAGCGAACATGAAACCGAAGTGCCCGAGGAGCTGGCTGCCGCGCGTGAAATTGGCGAGGTTACGCTTCATCGAACCCTCCCTCGATGGGAGTCTGCACAAGGCCGAATTCTGCGCACCTGCGGGCGTAAGCCCCGCGTGCACGATCGCGCAGGTCAGGGTCTGAATGGCCCGAAAGCAGCGCGTCGATGCCCACCACCGTGAAGAGGGCCTGACGGTGCATCCGCTGCATCCAGGCACTCAGGCCGACCTTGAGATCGTCCTCGTCGCAGGCTTGCTGCAACAGCGAGCGGATCCATTCGCTCACGCTGATATCGCGGCGCTCGGCCGCACTGCGAACCCGCTCGGCAAGCTCGAACGAGACATGGACTTGGAGAGATTTTGGCCGTGTCATGCACGGACTCCTTGTGATGAGGAGCCCGGAACGCACTGCGAAAGGCGAGAGAAGAACTAATTCAGAAATGAGAACATGTCAAGAACGTTGGCATTGGCGGAATTCCGCCATTACGACCAGGCTTCAATCAGAATTGATTGCCAGTTTCGGACCTGTCCAAATTTGAATGGGAAGCTGCCATTTCCAGGGGATGCTCGTCCAGCCTCTGTTTTATAATAACGATTTGCACTAATAGATGCTGCGACCCGTCGCGTAGGGTGTGCTCACTGTTCCCCTACTGCCAGATGAGAAACCAGGCCTTGAACCTGTAACCGATGATGCGGTTTGTCATGTCCTTCCTGCCGGATTCGCCGCGCATTGCCGACCCTGCAATTCACGTATCCAGGATATCCCCCGAAGCGTACGTTACCGCAATCGAACGAACGGAAAGAGAGGCAGGCAATGGCCCAGATCAGCTTGAGTGCAACACCGAAAGGCAACGGCTTTCAGGGGACGATCACCTATCCCTATGGCGTCTCGATAAGCTCGGCTGAGACATACCCGACGATTGCGGAGGCTATTTCGGCAGCGGCGATAAAGATGCTTGAGATGCCCGAACGCCTCGAGGAAATCGACAGATCGGAACTCGCCGGCTGACCCTCAATCAGCGGCCGTATTAACCCGAACGCGAAGCTGCGGGATCCGAGCAAAAAACAAAGGGAGGAAGCCCTGACGGACTTCCCCCCTTGATCCTCCGGGTCAGAATTCATCGCTGAGGCGGCCGGGCACCGTATCGATGACGCGGTTCTGCAAGGCCTTTGGCAATGCCCCGTAATCGCCTTCATCGACCGCGATGTAACCGGCCTCGCCATCGGTCAACACGTATTGGGTGAAGTAGCTGTGATAGGACCGGGCATGGGCCTGATCGAGAGCCGCAACGAAGGCTGCCTGATCTGCGTGGTACCCGTTATCGGCCGTGCAATGTGAAGCGTACATGATCTTTCCTCCTGATGTTCGATGCGTCGCATCAGGAGCTGCGAGGATGTGGGTGACGGGCTGGGTCAGGGACCGCGTCAGCGGCCGCGAAGCGGCGATGGGGGCAACGATTTTTGTCGGGCTTGCACGGCAAAAATGGTGGGGCCCCGTCGTCCTTGACGCAGCCCCAAAGCCCGCATCACACTTGGCCTATCTGCGAGAGAGCCCCCCACCAACAGTTGTGTGGGAGCGCGTCGGTCAGCCCCACAAACCACTTCCCTACTTGCCCGCGCAGTGCCACTCTCGTCGACGGAGGGGACCAACGGCCAACAAGGAGGAACACCCTATGGCCAGGTCCAAAATCAGCGCGCGCGATGCGCTGAAGAAACTGCGTGAACAGCGTGCCCAGCTCGACGGCGAGGAGGTTCGTCTTCGGCAGGAGGTGGCGATCGAGCTCGGCAGAGTGCTGATCGAGTGCGGCGCAGAGACCATCGATCCGGCGCAGCTGCGCCAGATCGTCAGCGCATCGATGGCGCTCGGCATCGAGGAAACGCTGAAGCGGATTGCTCCCGCGTAAGTGTCACCAGGGCGGCGGCACGGGGTTCGATGCCCCGTGCCGCCGCATCGCAAGGCAACAAAAGAAATGGCCCCGATGGCGTGTGCCACCGGGGCCTTTTCGTGAGGCAAGGACACTCAGTCCTCGTCGATATCGGGAGCATCCTCGTTGCTGCCAGAGCGCCCCTTGGTGAGGAAATCGACCTTGTCGGCGATGATCTCGCAGCCGTAACGCTTGGTGCCGCTTTCGTCTTCCCACTGGGTGTAGTGGATACGACCTTCGACCGAGACCATCTGGCCCTTGGTGCAGTACTTGGCGACGTTTTCGCCGAGGCCGTTGAAGCAGGTCACGCGGTGGAATTCGCTGTCCTTGGCGGTGTAGCCGTTCTCGTCCTTGTAGGTCTTGCCTTCCTTGCGGGCGGGACGATCGGTCACAACCGAGACCGAGGTGATGCTGGTTCCACCTTGAGTGGTGCGGGTTTCGGGGTCGCGAGCGATGCGGCCAACGAGGATAACGAGATTGGTCATGGGTACTCTCCTGATCGAGCATTCCGGGTCCATCCCGGCTGCAAAACCCGAGCAGAAGCGCCCCGCGGCGAAGCGCACCGAAGGGAAACCCCGATCTGGTTCGGGTGGTGCGGGCAGCCGGGCAAAGCCCGGCAACTCGGCCGGACCTGATCGGGGTTGCGCGTCTCGACGGGGGGTGATTCAGGGACAGGTTTGCATCGAAGCCGGGTGGAGCTGGATGCGTTGGGCAGGCGTGCCATTCACTCTCGCAACCTTTGGCCGATGGGACCCTAACCCACCCCCTGACGACGGAGGCCTCTCCTCGCTGACTTTGCAACCGGCCTGCCTAACGTAGGCATCTTTGAGGCTGACGGCAGCACGGCAGGAGCGATGCCCACCATGAAACCTTACGGCCTTGTCAACGAGCCAGAAATGTCACTTGGCAAGCTTGGCGTCGGAACGTCGTTCAACCATTATCGGCAGCAGGACGAAGTCCCAGCACGGCTCGTAGCCTTGATCGCATCTTCAACAGCTTGCCTACGCGCGCCGTCAGCTCGACCGACAGATCAGATCGAATCTGCGTGATTGTTGAGGATCGATGCGGTCACAAACAGGCGGTGCGTCTCGAGCGATTTCAGGAATTCCTGTGGCGACATGTCGGGCCGCCGCAATCGCATCCGCATATCTCTGATCGCGGCGACGGCCTTGCCCTCATCAAGAGCGATGGTGTCCGCAATAAAGTCGTCCGCCGTGCGCGCCTCAATGTTCATTGGGGACAGAATGGACGCCGGAAAGTCAGCAAGGTTGTCAGTGACAACCGCTTGCGCCTGGGTCTGGACGGCAGCCGCAAGGACATGCTCATCATTGGGGTCCGGCAGGCCAAACGTCATCGGTTGCTGCGCTTCCTGATCGTCGACAAGAGCTTCAGGAAAAGCTGTCTGCATCGCCCTCACTGCCCGGGCCGCTCGGGCATAATGATCTTCGAAACCTCGCTCTTCGAAGATGTTGCGCAGTGCCGATTGCGTTTCCGAAATGATGCTCCGGGACCAGCGGACGCGAAAGAATTCGGCTTCGGCAAGCGTCAGCAGAAGGTCGCGGCGGGGCGCACTGACGAGCACGCAGGCATCGATGAGCGCAGTATAGCGATTGGCGAACATGGATCGCGTCGGTCAATAAAGATCCGCGCTATCCGCGATGAGCTCATCCAGCGCTTCGGCCCGGGCATTGTCTCGCGCGGACTTGTAGGCAAAAACATCCTCGGCCTTGAGCCGACGATGACGCCCCACCATCGAGTGAGGAATATCGCCCTTCTCGATCAGCTTGATGAGGTACGGGCGCGACACATTCAGCAAATCAGCCGCCTGCTGCGTGGTCAGCATCTGCTGGATCGGGAGCAAGGTGACGGCGTCACCGCTGCCGATGTAACGCAGCAGCTCGAGGAACAGGTCCGACATTGCCGGTGTCAGGGTGATATCGACCGGCTTTTTGGTCGCCGGATCGGACACCTGCAGATGCGCTTCGCCGGCCTTGTGTGCCGCCAGGATCTGACGAAGCTGATTGGCGATCTGGCGGTCATCGGCAGATGGCAGCCTGTTGCCGAACGGCAAGGCGCTTGCTGGCAATGTCATTGGTCTCTCCGGCTTGGTGGATTGCTATCTAGGGAATATTCGAAATAAACGCAACACATCGCAATCGGCGCGGCCTTTCCGATTTCCTCAACAAAGGCTAATCAGGGCAGCCGCTCACCCCGGCGGTGCTTTCGGGGATGTCCCCAGCGGGCCACGGCGATCGACAACGGTGATCCGCCGAGCCTTGGCTTCGATGACCAGACGTTCGAGCACGCCATTGCCGGGAAAAGCGACGAC
Organism: Alteraurantiacibacter palmitatis; assembly: GCF_037154115.1. NCBI lineage: Bacteria > Pseudomonadati > Pseudomonadota > Alphaproteobacteria > Sphingomonadales > Erythrobacteraceae > Alteraurantiacibacter > Alteraurantiacibacter palmitatis. The sequence goes on from NZ_JBANRO010000009.1 coordinate 20,599, forward strand.
ATAGCGCGGATCGAGCGAGAGCATCCGCTCGTTGCGCTTGAAGCCAGCACGGGCGCCCAGCCGCATATCGAGTGAGAACGTCACCTGCGGGATGCCGCGGCGTTCCGCCCAGCTCGATGCCAAGCGATCGACGCCCTTGGTGTCGCCGCCATGGATGAGGACCATGTCAGGCACGCGGTCGCGGACCCTGTCCAGCGTGGCCCAGACATTGTTGCCGAAGATCAGGGCATCATCTTCGGTAGCATGCCGGGTGCGCCCGCCAGCGAAGACGACTGGCGTTCCTTCGGGCACCGCCGCACGGCGTTTGGCCTCGGCACGGGCACGCAGGAAATCGCGCCCTTCGACGAGCGCAGAAGTCATCATGGCGCTGTGATTGAAGCGCGAACTGGAGACCGGCTTCCAGGAGGAACCGAACTCGTTGAGGTAGAGGGCGGCTGCAATTTCGCGCATCTCTTCGAGCGCCAGCATCGCGCTTTCGGCGCATTGCGCCCGCTCGACATGGGTCTCAAGATCATGGGTATGAACCTCGGATCCATCGGCCGTCGCAATCAGCGCGCGGACCTCGTCGGTCGCCCGGTCAAGGGATGTCGATTTGCGGGTCGCAGAGCGGTGAAAGATGTTGACGAAGGCCCAGCCAAGATCCTCGGCATCGGCTTCGAGCGCGGTGCCGGACACCATGGCAAAAAGATCGGACCAGACCGCTTCGAGGGTTTGGACGACCGCCTCCCGGACCGGGAAATCGCTGGTCGATAGGGGAGCGGGACCGATGGAGAAGCCGGCAAGATCAAGCCCGGCGAGTTGATCGGCAAATGACGTGTGCATGGGAATTTCCTCCTGACTGGCGTGAGGCCGACGCACGCGTTCATGGCTGCGCCAGCGAGAGCCCGTCAGGGCCAGCATTCAGGCAGGATTGCGCACCCGTCAGGGGGAACCCGGCTTGGCGGGCTGGTGCGGGCAGGCCTTCAGCCCGAAGGGCCAAGGCCAACACGGGCCCGTCCAAGCCGGGTTGCGCAAGACTGGCGGCTGGCCCAGGGCCTCTCTCGCATGGCGACAGACCATGAGTGGACGGCAAAGTTCAGTGAGGGATGGCAACCCAGCGCTGCGCCTCACCAACTCGCAAACCTCAAGCTGCGCGCTTTGTGTAGACCCCCTCGCCGTTCGACATATGCCCGAGGCAGTCATAGTCGCCAAACATGGCATCGAAGCGGGATGCGATCTGGGACAGCCAGCGCTGTGCCCGCGGTGACCGGGCCGTGCGCCAATCGGCGTCCCAATAGGCCCCGTCTTCGCGTTCGACGATCCAGACAGCCACCAGCCCTCCGTAGATCGATACGCCGAAATCGGCGTAGGCATTGCGCATAAGGATCCGGTCTTCCCGGCCGCGCCAGCCGTCATGGGGGATCAGCGACGGGAAAGCTCGGGCTGCGCGCTCGCGCAAGTCCTCGCGCAGCCATTCGTACTCGAATTCCCAATCGTCTTCGGCTTCGACCTCGAGCACGGTGAACGCGACGATAGCGCCGCTGGGATAGCTGACAGATCTGCCCATGACACCCTCCCTCAGGCCGCGAGTGCAGCGTCGTCTGATGCGTCATCGAACTGCTCAGGCGTGACCCTCCCGCCGAGCCTCAGCAGCAGGCTCGAAGCTTCTTCGGCCTTGGACGCAGCAGTCAGAATGGCGCGGTCGTCGTCCTTCAGCAGCCTGAGCCAATGCTCGATATAGCTCGCGTGGCTGTCGAGATGGGTGACTGGTAGCCCCAGCTCAGCACCCAGCATGGCACTCGAGAGCTCGGCGATGAGTTCCTCGGCGGCATAGGCAGCCGTACCGAAACGGTTCTTGAGATCACGTCCCAGACGGCTGGCATGGCCTGTCCAGTGCGATAGCTCGTGGGCAAGAGTGGCGTAATAGTGATCGAAACCATTGAACAGGCTGGCCGGCGGCATCGTCACGCGATCCGCAGTCGGTTCATAGTAGGCCTCACAGCCCTGATGACGCAGATTGACGGGGATAGCGGCGAAGAAGGCGTCGAGCTCCGCTTCCCGCCCTTCAGGCTCGACCAGTTCAAGCGTTGCGGCCGGATGAAAGCGTTCCGGCAGACCTTCCACCTGATCGGCGTTGAAGACCGGATAGGCTTTCAGCACCCGGCGAGCTTCGTCGGTCTTTTCGCCGGTATCGGGGGTTTCAACCTCCTTGGTGTAGCTCTTGTAGAAGATCGCGATGGTCGACTTCTCGCCCTTGCGGACCTGGGCGCCGAGCGATTTTGCCTGATTGTAGGTCATCCAGAATGGCGAGGCGTAGCCGCACATGTCGGCGACCATCCACAACCAAAATACGTTCATACCCCGGTACGGAATCCCGCAGGCCCGCAAGGGCCGGGAGACCGGGACACCGCGCCATGGCTTGATCCACGGCTTGGTGCCCGCTTCCAGACGGGCGATGATTTCCTGGGTAATGCGGGTGGCGGGCGACAAGCCGCCGCCCTGCCCCTTGCGATAGGCCATGACTGTTCTCCTGAATGAGGCATCTGACAGTCGGCGACGGCTTCGCCGGTCAGTGCCACAGGTTCCCGAGCCCCCTCTGCTCTCCCTTGCAAAAAGGAAGCGGCCCTCCGGCATAAGCCGAAGGACCGCTTCACGAGGTGCGAGTGGCCTAGCCTGTCAGGAGGAGGTCAGGCGGCCAGCTCGCGGGGAGACTGATGTTCGTCGTCACTGCCCTGCTCCGCGCCAGCGGGGCCGATCTCGGCTTCGCCAGCATCCGGCGCAGGGCAAGCGAAGCACATGACCTCAGGCACCCAGGCCAGGGCCTTCTCGCGAACGTCGACCTCGGTGATGTAGGTACCAGCGAAGACGCGCTCGGCGCTCATTGCGAGGTCACCCTTCTTGACCGAGGCGAAGCGCGAGGAGAGCTCGAGACCGCCGACATCGGTCAGCGCATCGAGGATCACCTGCTTCGACACCCGGTCAAAGTAGTTGGCCGCCGTCGGGCGCCACCACTGCGCCATGTCGATACCGATCAGGCTGCCAAGGTGATCTTGGAACGGCAGCTGGCGCTCACCGGACATGTTGAGGCTCGCCTCGAGCGACCGGGCCACGACGTAACCCAGCCAAGCCGCGCGGCTGTCATCGGGCAGCGCCCGAAACAGGTCGAAGCGGGACATTGCATCCTCACCGCCGCGCCAGCGTTCGTCGAGACCGGACCTGAGCTCGGCAAGCGCGCTGCTTGCAGGTGCATCTTTGGCTTCGAATCCGATGATCGGGCCTGCCGAAACAGGCGCGCGCAGCGTGGTCGAAGGGCGCGCCCGCCAGTCGTGGGTATCGGCATCGGCAAGCGTGAAGACCATGATGTCGAGCGCGAGCCCGGGGTCGGATGCTATGTGCAATGCCAGAACATCGCGGCGCTGCATGGCAAGCTCGTCGACCAGGCGCTTGGACAAAGTGGTCCGGCGCTTCTCTGAACCTTCCCCGCCCGAGACGACCGCGATCTCGCTGTTGGCTTCGGCGGGATCAGTCTGACGCTCGCCGTAGAACACCGGCTGGAGAACCGGCGTACCATCGCGGGAAAGCACCAGCACCATTCCTGCCTCGGCCTTGAGCTTGGGCGCGATGACGGGCGGTCGGGCGCGGATTTCCTGGCACTCGCGTTCGATGGCCTCGATGGCGGCTTCGGCTGCTGCCACGGCCTCCTCGTTACTGTCCTCATCCTCGAGGATCGCCGCATGCTCGTCATAGGACGCATCGAGTTCGTCGAGCCTAGCCACCTCGGTTTCGGACAAAGGCGCCGGTTCGGCGGGAAGCCGGACAAGCCCATCGACCAGATCGTGGCTGGCATAGGGATCGAGCGTCGGCTTGACCCAGGCAAGACCCTGCTCGGCGGCGAGGGCTTTGGCCTGCTCTTCCATCTTTGCCGCCGCGAGGCTTTCGAGCAGCGCGACATCGACCCAGGATTCGCTGTCGTCGTCGTCGAACAGCTCACGCTCGATCCGCCCGCCGGCGGCAATGTAGGCATCGCGGCCGATGAGCCGGGCGCGCGGATCGCTGCCCCGTACTGTCCCGGACAGGACCATACGCCGGACACTATCGGGGTTGGGCGCATAGTAGGCCGAGGACACCTGCTCGAAGACGCGGGTCTGGATCTCCTGGTCGGACGTCGCACCGAAGGCCTTGGCAATGTCGAGGGTGATCTCTCCGGCGGCGAGCGCCTCGAACACGACGGGCGCAAGCGTTGCGAGACGCAGCCGGCCCTCGACGAAGCGGAAAGTCAGACCGAAGCGGCGGGCAACATCTTCAACAGTTGCACCCCCAGACACGAGCGCGGCAAAGGCCTCGGCTTCGTCGGCGGGGTTCATGGCGAGGCGGTGGAAGTTCTCGGCGAGGCTGGTCTCGACGGCTGCTTCGGCGCTGTCCTCGAGCACAAGGCATGTAACTTCATGGTCGCGGGCGAGAAGCTTCTCTTCAGCCAGCGCGAGCATAGCGCGGCGACGACGCTCCCCGGCTTCGACTTCGAACTTACCCTTGGCGGCTGGCCGAACAATAAGGTTCTGCAGCAGCCCGCGGGCTGCGATGCTGGCCTTGAGTTCAGCATCTGCTGCCGGATCACCGTGGCGGCGGACATTGCGAGGCGACTGAACGAGCTTGTTCAGCGGGATCGACTTGATCATGGGACACACTCCTGATTGTGAGCCCGGCGCATCGACCATCGACGCCCAAATGGCTCAATCAGGGCAAGCCCCCTCCTCTCTTGGACGATTGCTCCGAGTTTCACAGCCCGGTCGGCAGCGAGGGATGACGATTGCTGGTACTTTGCTGCCAGCAAACCGCAAGCTGCCGTACGGCGGGATCCGCCACGAGCCGACAACGAGCGTTTATCCAACCCTAACGGCATTCCGACAGCACCTGGGCCGATTGCTGACTATCCGCTTGTGGGCGCGCTGGGGAGCAGCCGGACCTCCTAATTTGTAACACATATGGTCCCAGCTTTCATTCTCCTTGCTTCGGGAGATCCCTTTGCAAGACGACGTCGTGATGCTCGTATTCACCGAAAAAGCGATCATTTGGGCGGTCGTATGGCCGCCCGAAGGGCTTGGACGGTGGCTCAGTGGCTGGCCCGACCCGTCCACAGCACACGCATGGTCTCGGAGAAACCCTTGACGGATCGCCGTCCCTCACCTATCTCACTTTTATGAGTGAGGATATGAAATGATTCGATACCCGATGCTGGCCCACCCCGCTGGAAGCACAACGCTGGCTGGTAGCGCCATGGGACGGCAGATGCTTGCCCAGCTAATCGAGAAAACGACGCCGGTGGCCGAGCCCACCCTCGCCTTCCTCGATTTCGCCGCGGTGGACATCGCGACGGGGTCGTTTCTTCGTGAGGCCGTCATGGGCTTCCGCGACTTCTGCCGCAACGCGGCGGGCATGATCTACCCCGTGGTCGCCAATGCCAATGCGACCATCGAGGAAGAGCTTGCGACCTACCTTCGTGGTCGCAACGATGCCATTTGGGCATGCACCCTCGACACGGACGGTACAACCGCCGACCCGCACATCCTCGGCGAGCTGGACGCCGGGCAGATGAGCACCATCCAACTTATCGCCGCGCATCATCCGATTTCCGCGCCGGACCTGGCCAAGCTCCGCCCCGACGACAAGATCGGCACGACCGCATGGAACAACCGGCTGGCGACGCTTTCCGCCAAGGGCATGCTGAAGGAAGTGCGCCACGGCAAAACCAAGCTGTTTAGCCCTGTGATGGAGGCGATCTGATGGGTGCCGATTTTATCCGCGAACAGTCCGGTCAGCCCTGGCGCAAGCGCTGGAATAAGGGCGTGGACCGGCTCAAGGAACCGGGGCTGTTTGATGTTCAGTTTGGAGCGCAGCAGCGCACCATTACGGCGGACATCGATCCCGGGTTGAGCGTGCAGCCTGGCGACGAGCTGGTGGTGCAATGCGGGTCTGGCAACGCCATGGTGTGCCGTGGACAAAGCCGCATTGGCGCGGTGAATGGCCTGCCATCCGACATGCACGCATCCATTACTGAATGCGGCGGTGTCGCCCTCGGAATCGTCGAACGGGTCAGTCGGTTCGGCAACAGCGCGGAGCTTCGTTTGCAATGAAGAATGCCAACAACCATTCGCTGCCCCGCCTCGTGCGCAATGCGCAGAGTCTGTGGGACGATGCCGCGACCATGCCTTCTTCGCTGGGCTGTGTGACCTGTATTGACCGCCCCATCTGCGGTGGTGTCCATAATGGTGCCAGCTTCTTCGACTGCGGCGATTACTGCCGCTGCAAGGACAAGGCGACCTGTGACCTCGTCTGCCGAGGCAAGCCGAAGCAGTTTGTGGAACGCTTGAGGGAAGTCGGTGGGCTGGAGTTCGCCAACGTGCCCCGCGCTCAAGTCGTGCCCATCGAGGCACTGCCGCCGATGGTCCCGTTGATCGATCATGCCACCGCGCGTGTCGGCACGCTCAACTCCCCGATTGTGGCGCTGCCGCTCTATGCCCTTTTAAACATCGACGCGGGCACGCTACGTTATCCCGACCGTGCAGCGCTAAGCCAGAAATTCGGCATCGACCCGAATGCCCGGCTGGTGGTTTCCGGGGTGGCTCGGGACAGGAAGATCGAGCGTTACTGGGCTTCAAATGACAGGCCTGTCATGCTTGAACAGTTGGCTGCCCTCGACATCGCGCTGATCACGCCTCCCAATTTCAGCGTGCTGACCGATGTGCCCCGCACTGATAACCTGCATGCCATGAAGCGCATCCTCATGGCGACGGTGGAGATGATGCAGGCGGGGCTGCCGACCGCTTTGCATCCCAACGCGCGCACGGAACGGGATTATGAGCGCTGGGGCGAGCTGATCGCCGAGCGCCCGGAGATCCAATACCTCGCGTTCGAGTTTGCGACCGGCGCAGGCCGTGGCGAACGACTGGATTGGCATGTGGCGCAGCTAACAGCCCTTGCCGCGCGCGTGCCGCAACCACTGGGTTTGGTGGTTCGTGGTGGCATGCGCGCGCTCGAACCGCTGCGGGCAGCCTTTGCGGCGGTGACGATGATCGATAGCGACGCCTTCACCAAGACCCGCTGCCGCCAGGAGGCGCAATTCCGGCACGATGGAAAGTTGGTGTGGCACAAGCATCCGACCCCGCCTGGCGCGCCGATCGATGCTTTGTTGCAGCAGAACGTCGCGGCGCTCCACAGTCACCACATCATTCTGGCGCGCACGCACGCCGAAAAACGGCGCGGCCCTTGGTCAGAGGGCTTCCGCGCGCCAAATCGCGCTGATCGTCAGGCCCTCGAGTGCTGACGTATGACTTAGTCGCTGATCGCCATTGAGGGGATCATGCGTCGGGCAAAGCATGAGCGCGTGATCGCCAGAGCGGAAGCGAAGCTCCGCTCTGTCAGTCACCATGGACCGGCAAAGCTGTACGAATCCCTGCCCACGACCACTTGCCGAAGGGAAGCGCGACACACCGGTTTTGATCGCCTCGGCCAGCGCCGCCCCTGCATCCGGCAGATGCGCGTAGTCGGGATTTTGCCGTAGCGTTTCCAGCACACCCATGCCACGATCCGCCACTACAAACTCGAAGGAGCGATCCGTGACGGCATAGGCGACCAGTCCCGTATGAGCCGCGCCGCTATGCTCGTAGACATTGTCCTGCATCTCACCCATCGCTCCGATGAGCGACGCAACGAGCCCGGCGGGAAAACCCCGGTTCTTCGCCGCATTTTCCGCATGGAGCAGCCATTGCTGCCAGACCGGATCACCGGTCTCTACAGGGTTTTTAAGAGGAAGTGGGAAGACTCCTGCCTGATCGCTAAAGCCACCGCCGAACGGTTGACCCGTCGCCCATGCCTCACGAACTTGAGAAGCGAACGCCCCCGCGAATGAAATAGATTCGTACTCACTCGGGAATTGCTGAGCACCTGCCAGCAACTCAATGACTGGGCCGATGCGGCCCGAGTTCTCAATCACGATCGAACCGTGATCCCGCAACCTCCCATGCGCTGCCTCTCGCAAGAGATCATCGACGTCAGAGAACTGAGCCTGAAGGGCGTGCATCATTGCCCAATATCACAAGGACTTGGTCAACTCCTACCATTCTTTCAATCAACGATGATCCGGAACTACGCCTGCCAAAGGCTGCGTCAAACGTTCCAAATTGCGGCCTTTTGCTGACTATAAGCGTCTGGGCGTTCTATCGGCAGCTTGTGTCAGGAGCGGACATTCCTATTGGCCGTGCTGAACGACCGTGTCTGGGTCGAGGCTGTGTAAAAACGCGAGAAAATGCTATGATCTCCTGAGTTTCAGGAGGCTTTTGAGATGGGCCGTTTCGTTGAAGGTCAGGACTGCCGGCAAGGCTTTCTGTTGCTAGCATCGCTCGATGACTATGTGTCTGAGGACAACCCTGTTCGGGTTATAGCGGCTTTCATCGACGAACTGGACCTGCATGTGTTGGGGTTTGCCGGTGCAACGCCTGCCCGCACGGGACGACCTTCCTACCATCCCTCGACGATGCTCAAGATCTACCTTTACGGCTACTTGAACCGGGTTCAGTCGAGCCGGCGTCTCGAGCGCGAGACGCAGCGCAATATCGAACTGATGTGGCTGACCGGCAGGCTGGCGCCCGACTTCAAGACGATCGCCAACTTCCGGCGTGAGAACGGCCCGGCAATCCGGGCGACGTGCCGCCAGTTCGTCATGCTGTGCCGCAGGCTTGGCTTGCTCACCCAGGCCGTTGTCGCTGTTGATGGCAGCAAGTTCAAAGCGGTAAACAACCGGGACCGCAACTACACGGTGCACAAGGCTGCGAAACGGATCGAACAGGTCGAGGCGAGTATCGATCGCTATCTTGCCACCCTTGATCGCGCCGACCGTGAAGGCAGCGATGTTCCCGAAGTTCGGGTCGACCAGATCCGCGAGAAGATCGCTGGCTTGCGTCGTCAAATGCAGTTCCTGAAGGGGATGGCCGAACAGGTCGACAACGCTCCTGACCGTCAGGTATCGCTGACCGACCCTGATGCGCGTTCCATGAGCACGAGCGGCCGTGGGACCGGGATCGTCGGCTATAACGTCCAGGCGGTGGTCGATGCCGAACACCACCTCATCGTCGCGCACGAAGTCGTCAATGAAGGACATGACCGAACGCAGCTCGCGCCGATGAGCCGCCAGGCGAAGGACGCCATCGGCGCCGACGAGATCACCGTCCTGGCAGATCGCGGCTATTACAATGCGGAGCAGGTACTGGAATGCGATGCCATTGGCATCCTGCCGAGCGTGCCCAAGACCGACACCTCGGGCAAAGCGCAGCGTGGCCTCTTCACGAAAGCCGAGTATGTCTATGATGCGGATAAAGATCATTATACCTGCCCGGCAGGCGCGCAGCTCACGAGAACCTCGATACGCTCTGACCATCGCGGCGAGGAATACAAATATCGCAATCTCACCGCCTGTCATACGTGCGAGCTGAGACCGCGCTGCACACCCGAAAAGGCGAAGCGCATAAGGCGGTGGGCGAATGAAGCTGTGCTCGAGGCCATGCAGAAACGGCTCGATCTGCTGCCCGAAGCCATGGCCATCCGTCGCCGAACCGTCGAACATGTCTTCGGCACGCTCAAATCATGGATGGGCAGTACGCACTTCCTCACCAGAACACTGAAAAACGTCAGAACCGAGATGAGCCTCAGCGTTCTTGCCTACAACATGAAGCGGATGATCAGGATGATGGGCGTCCCAGCGCTGCTTGAGGCGATCCGGACCTGAAAACAACATTATCGTCAGCTCTTCCCTCACCACGGAGAACCGGCTGACCCAATCCAACTGGGCGTTTTTACACAGCCTCGGTCGAGATCTGCCAATCATCAGCACGTATTCGGCACTCAGCCAATGCTCGGCAAATTTACAACTCGGAAAACAGACCCGGATCCGGCATCGCGGACAAGGTCAACGCGCTGGCCATCCCAGTGATAATCGAGGTGCCGCCCCTGCAAGGGGTTTGACGCGCAGTCCGGATAGAAGAGCGCAACGCATTCCCCATCCGGATGCCGGACGCTCGGGTAGGCGATCCCGTCCGATCCCGCGCCCCTGAGTTGTTGCGCGAGCGCTTGGGACGCAGCATAGCTGTCGGCATTGAGCGCCGGAACTAGCTCACCCGCCAACTGTCGGAGGTCATGCAGGCCTGCATCGACCGACATGACGATTTCCCGGAATTGCGAGGTCCAGCCAGGTGCTTCCTTGGTGCGCGCCATGAAGCGGGCATGGTGATGGATCGTCTCGAACAGCGCAGTTTCGAACCGATCCCCGACGTAGAGAACGCCGTAATTGCCGTCGGTAAAGCGGCTTGGCCGGTCGGTGCTGACGTGCGTGAAGGGCGCCATGAGGTAGGAAGCCCCGTTGCCGCCCACGCGCCGCCCTTCTGGAACGAGGTCAAGATTGCCAATCGTCGCCATGATGCGAGGATTAGTCTTCTGCTCTGCCGAAATCAGCAGCGGCCAGTCAGCTGGATCAGCGATATCTTCGAACAGATCGATTGGCGGAAAGGCACTGCGGATGATCCTGACAGCGCCTTTCCACTCAACTCGAGAAACGGGGATATCCGCCGTTCCGCTCACCAGCCACCGCGCTCGGCGTCCAGGCAGCGGCGCACCCGCATGATGTCGGTAAGCTCGCCTCCCAGCATCACGTCGAGCGCACTGGCTCCGCCGAACGCTTCATTCGCTGCTCTGATCCAAGAATACCCGCGGGTGGCCTCCGAGAAGATGATCCGAAGCGCCTTGTGAATGCCCATGAGGTTGGACAGACGCGCACGCCCATCGCGCGATACGCGCCCAGGGCCTTCCGCCTTCCATCGCCGATAGGAGCGCAGCGGCATGTCGAGCAGCGTTGCCGCCTGCTCGTCGGTCAGATCCCACTTGCCGAATAGATTGAGGACTGCCCGGAACATGGCAGCGGCCTCATCCTGGGTAATCGGATCGGGACGGAAAGCGGTAACGGCAGTATCAACGGGTTGCAGAGCTAACATGGCAGTTCTCCATATGGCACCATATATGCTGAATAATGCCATTTGGCAAGATTTAGGCACATGATGCCAATCTGGCCATCACGCCCGCCGCACCCTCGATCGGCACGAAGAGCCGGGTCTGGTAGCGGATGATCTCGGTAAAGCAGCCTTGCGCCTTGTACCAGTCGAGGCGGGCTACGCTCCAACCGGTCAGTTCAATTCGCTGTGAGCCGTTGACCAGGCTGCGTTTGACCATGAGCTTTTCGCGGCCCGCGATTTCCATGGCCCGGCCCGTCGCGAGAACGGTTTGGACAATGTCATTGGCGGACAGCGTTTGTTCCCGTTCGAGACCCAGCGCCCGGCACAGTTCGGGCACGCAATGGACGGGAACCTCACGGCCGAGGAGCGAGCGACCATCCGCCGCCGAGATGCGACTGACCCTCACGAAATCCGATGGCAGCTTGTCCCAGACCGGGAGCAGGAGACCCGTCGCAAGATAGAGGCGCTCGCGCTTGTGGCTCGTCCTCGCCTCTTCCACTTCGGCGGCCCACGCCTCGCGGAAAGCGCTCATGGCAATGTCCTCCCAGCTGCTTTCCGCCAACTGATCCTCGGTGATGTGACTGCGCCCCAGCGGACGCAGCAATTCGAAGCGGAAAACGCGGGTACCATCATCGGCAAGAATACTGCGGGCGGGCACAATCAGCGCGACCCGTCCCGAGCGGGCGTTCCGAACGGGCCGCTGCCGTTGCCCCGTGAGGCCGTGAACCTCCTCGAGCCGCCTCAGCGTGAGCGGCTTCAGGGCTCTGGCGATTTCCAGTTCGAGCAGATGGGTCGTCGCGCCCGAGGCCGGATCCGCGCGCAGCAGCGTGTCCGACAGGACAGTGAAGTCTTGGACGGCAATGGTCTCGAGGCCAAGATCGAGTGTCCCAGCCTGACGGGCGGCATCGACGCGCGCTTCAACCAGCCCCATGAACTCGTCGAAGATCGCGTTCTGCAGGGCTATGGGAAGCGCAAGAATGCGGTTGAGCCACCGCTGGATCGAAGGCAGGTCATCAACTATCGAACCATCAGGCGCTTCGATCCGGAGACCTGTCAGCTCCTGAAAGCGCTTGAGGCTGACCGCCTCAAGCTTGCCGGTGAACAACAGGCCGAACCAGCGATGGAGCGCTTCCTTGGCGTATATGCTTTCGAGATTGTCGGCCGGATCAAACAGGTTCTGCCCGCCGGTCTGGCGCTGCCCGCGGGTCAGGGCGCCGAGGCTGTCAAGGCGCCGGGCGATCGTCGAGATGAAGCGGCGCTCGCCGCGCACATCGGTGGTCACCGGTCTGAAGAGCGGAGCCGAGGCCTGATTGGTGCGATTGGTGCGGCCAAGCCCTTGGATTGCGGCGTCAGCCCGCCAGCCCGGCTCAAGCAAGAAGTGGACGCGGCGGGCCTGGTTCTTCGCGGCCAGATCGGCATGGTAGCTGCGCCCGGTTCCACCGGCATCGGAGAACACCAGGATGCGCTTGATGCCGTCCATGAAGGCTTGGGTTTCAGCGACGTTGGCCCGCGGCGAACGGGACTGGAGCTTCTGGCGGCCATCGCGGTCGACGATAAGGCGCCTCGTCCGGCCGGTCACTTCCGCAACCTGTTCGAGGCCGAAGCGTTCGATGATGGCATCGAGCGCGGTCGCGATGGGCGGCAAGGCACAGAGCTGCTCGATCATCCGGTCACGCGCGGCGATCGCTGAGCGGCACAGCACCGGTGCGCCATGCTCGTCGCTCATCGGCTCAGAGCGCGGATTGCTGTTTTCATCGGTGAACACCGCCATCAGCCGGACAGGAAAGCTCTTGGTGAGATAGTCGATCACATATTCCCGCGGGGACAGGTCGATCTCCAGCGCTTCGCGCTCCTCGTCAGACAGGTCGGCAAGCCGGCGGTTGAGCATGGCTTCTGCGGTCGACACCAGCTGAACCACAACAGCATGCCCTTCGGCAATAGCCGTATCGATCGCAGGCAGTAGGCTAGGGAGCTTCATCGACAGAAGGAGCTGCGCGAAGAAGCGCTGCTTCGTTCCCTCGAAGATCGACAGCGCTGCAGACTTGGCACCCGAGTTGAGCGTCCCGCCGGTTTCGCTATCGACGATCCGCGTGGCCTCCAGCGCTTCGCGCAGGTTAGCGTGAATGATCGCCCAAGCCTCGGCATAGGCATCGTAGACCGCGATCTGATCCTCGGTCAGGCAATGCTCGAGGATTTCATATTCGACGCCTGCAAAGGAGAGCGCACGCGCGGTGTAGAGGCCGAGCGACTTGAGGTCCCGCGCCACCAGTTCCATCGCGGCGATGCCGCCGTCGCGAATGTCAGCATCGAAAGCCTCGCGATTGGCGAAGGCAGTCTCCGGCCCCCAGAGCCCGAGGCGCGTCGCATAGGCGAGGTTGTTGACGTCGGACGCACCAGTTGCCGAAGCGTAGAGCACCCTTGCCCGGGGGAGGAGGTTCTGCAGGCGCACCCCGGCAATGCCTTGCTCCGATCCTTTGACCTTGCCGCGAGAGCCTTCGCCACCAGCAGCGTTGGCCATGGCGTGCGCTTCGTCGAACACGATCACGCCTTCGAAATCTTCGCCGGCCCAGGCGAGTATCTGGTCAAGGCGCGTTGCATCGTTTCGGCCCGAACGCAGGGTCGGATAGGTCACGAAGAGGACCCCGTCGCGCATCGCGATGGGGGTGCCCAGTTTCCAGGATGCCAGAGGCTGGATGTCGATCGGGAGGCCGCCAAGCGCAGCCCAGTCGCGGCGGGCATCTTCCAACAGCGCCTCGTTCTTCGAAATCCAGATATGGCGGCGTTCCCCGCGCACCCATCGATCAAGAATGACGCTCGCAACCTGGCGGCCTTTGCCAGCGCCTGTTCCGTCGCCAAGGAAATAGCCTTGCCGGTAGGTCTGGCCTTCCGCAGATGCCTTGAGCGAACAGCCCTTGTCCTCAGGCTCGAACCGACCGGGAAGATCGCGGGCGTGAGCGCTAGCGGCGTAGATCAGGGTCTCTGCCTGGGCAGCAGAAAGCAACCCTTTGGCGATAAGCCCGTCAGGCAGCTGCGGAACCGCGTCCGGCCTCGGTGCAGCGATAGACCCCATGGCGACGGACTCAACAAGCGGCGTCGGATGCCCGGCCGCGCCATCGATCACGATCCTGCTCGGACGATAGGGCAGATAATGGCCGACCTGAGGGGCGAGTGGCGCAGGGGTTTCGAGCGACTGGTAGGTGAGCGACCCAATGGCGGAGGCTGAAGGAGTGATCCTGGCTGGTGTCGGCAGCGGCCTGCGCGACTCGGCCACCAGGCGGAACGGCGCACGAAGCGGGAGGCGCGTTTGCTCTCGAACAACGTCCAGGCTGGCGCGAGGCGGCAAAGCATCGACAAGATCGGCCAGCTGGCGGAACTCGTTCGTGCGAATAGCGATGGGCTCGTTGGAACCTTCCACCTTGTCGAGAACCAGCAGTCGCGTGTTGATACCGGTGCCATGCTTGACGAACGCACGTTCGACCGCAGCATTGAGCCGCAGCGAGATCGGTCCCTTCAGCCCTGCAAGGAACCTGCCGCAGTCGAACCATTCAGGCATGATCGCGACAAGTCGACCACCGGGGGCAAGCCGAGTCCACGCGGAGCGCAGATGCCTCGCCCCGGTGCGGCCATCGTGGCCCCGCTCGACGCCGTGAGAATAGGGCGGGTTCATGAGCACGACGCTTGGGACGAAGGCCGGATCGAGCAATTCGTCGATCAGCTCGGCATCATGTCCGGTCACGCGGGCAGCCGGGAACGCCACAGTCAGGCAGTCGCGGCGCAGCGGCGAAATTTCGTTCAGGACAAGGCGGGTGCCGGCCTTGGCGGCCCAGACCGCAAGCATCCCCGTTCCGGCCGAGGGTTCGAGCACGAGCTCGTTGGGCATCAGTCCACAGGCCCGTGCGGCAAGCCAAGCAAGCCGCGGCGGCGTTGCAAACTGCTGCCATTCGATCTGCTCGTCGCTGCGATTGGTCTGGGTCGGAACTCGGGCATTGAGGCCGCAGAAGAACTGTTCCGCCTCGTCGATCGGGCTCGTGAGCTGGATCTGATCTGATGCTTGCAGGTGTTGAACCTGCGCCAGCTCAAGCGCAGCGTGAGCGTCACGAACGGACCAACGCCCCATAGCATCGCTGCCCCCGAAGTGCTCGGTCATGATCCGCGTCACGTCGCTGCGTGAAAGCGCGCGGCCTGCTGCAAACTGCGACGCCATTGCTTTGGCTGCTGTCACGACAAGCGGCGGTGATGGTTCATCGAATGCAAAGGCGAGAGAAGAATTGGACATTGGGAACCTCCTGATGAGGTCCTGCGCCTCGCAGGCCTCAATCAGCCGAAGGCCCCCTCCCCTCTGGCTTGGTGATCAGGTTTTCCCGAGCGAGCCTTGCCGTGAGTTCATCGTTCCAGTCGAAACCGGTCGACGCTGGGGCTCGCGTCTGGATCATACGGCCCGGCGCAGAATATGCCTTCAGCCCGCGCTGCTCTGCGAGCTCGCCTCCCGCATCATTGTCGACGAACAAGTGGAGCTCGCGCACACTCTCGGGAATCGTGACGAGGCCGAACCGCTCGTTCCCGAGCGTTGCCCAACAAGGGATCCCGAACATCTGCATGGCTGACAGGGCGCTTTCGATACCTTCAGCAAGGCCCAACCGGCCCGAGGCTGGCGGGGCAAGTCTGACAGCACCACAGCCGAGGCTTCCCAGCGCACGCTTCGGCCGATCGAAACCTGCCAGCTTGGCGCTTCCGAGATCGAGAAACGTCCTGTGTATCGCGATTATGCCCATGTCAGTCGTGACAGCTGCCAACATGGCCGGGAGGAATTGGACCGCCCCGTGCGGTCCGAGCGGCGTGCGCTCGAGATACCGGAGCTGATCCAAGGCACGCAGAATCCCGCGCTGCGCGAGGTAAACTTCGGCATGGCTGCCGGTGATCGCCGTCGCAGAGTGCCACAACCGTCGTGCGTTGGAATTGAAGGCTCTTTTTTCCGGTCGATCAGCGGCCACGGCGCCAAAGCTATCGAACAGGTCACGGCTGCGAACACCCTGGCGGTCGAGTGCGGCAATCACCTCGTCATTCGAGCATCCCGCAAAGCAATGGAACAGGATCGCTTTGCGACCCAGTGTCACGCTGAGCGAGGGAGTTCGGTCGTCATGCGCTGGGCAGCAGCACATGCCCTTGTTCTGCCGCCATGTTCCGTTGAGGCTTTCGACGATCGTGCGAGCGCGGCGATCGAGGTGATGAGCATTCGTTTGTTGGGGCATCGACCCACTCCGTTTGATGTGCCCCTCCCGCGCAGCCTCCGCTCTGCATGCGCGCCAACGGATTTCCCTCCGCTCTATGTTCTATATATGTTCTTAAGTGAGTCGGCCATTGAGGATCGAGTAATGACCCCAAAAATCCGGTTGTTCGCCAGCGCCTGCATCACAGCTTCGCTTGCCTTCCCACTCAGCGCGCAAGAAGGGAAGCGAGCACCTGATCAGGAAGTATCCGGAAGTTCCATCAGCGGCGTCCGCATCGCGGTGGCTTCCAACGGGTTTCAGCTGGTCGAGCACGGGCTTTGGCGGCCGGCTAACGAGCCCACGCCCGCCAATTTCGATGTCGGCGCCGCAGCACGCGACGACTTTTCGCGCCGCGATCAGCATGCCGCTGGAACGGGCACATCGAGCTTTCGGAGAGCGAGCTATTTGCCTCACGTATATGCTGCCGAGGCAAAGTACGCCTTGCCCCCGGGTTTACTCGATGCCCTTGTCTGGACAGAATCCAGATACAACCCGTTGGCTGTCAGCGGAGTCGGAGCGGCGGGTCTCGGGCAACTGATGCCGGCCACCGCCAGAGAGCTCGGCGTGGCCAATCGCTTTGACCCTGTGGCAAACATCGACGGTGCCGCCCGCTATCTTCGGCAGATGCTGGATCGTTTCGGAGTGGTGCACCTCGCTTTGGCAGCCTACAACGCCGGGCCTGGGGCTGTTAGGAAGGCTGGCGGCATTCCGCAGAATGGCGAAACGCCGGCCTATGTGCGGAATGTGCTTCGCCGGTGGAAGCTATAACAGGGGATGATCTGGAGTGAGTAGCCAGCGGAAACGCTTATCAGGTCGATTGACGAAGGGGGCTCGAAGCCTCCTTCTCACGACCTCTGACGAGCATATCTGGATCGTAGAGACGCTGGATGTTCATCAGTCACTTGTCGGCAAAAACGTCATTGTTGATGGCATTCCGACGGCCGCCGACCGAATTCAAGCTGACTGGATCGGCCAGATCTAGCCACCGCGAAATCGATCAATCTTTGATGGCACGGTTCAGGGCACACCCCCCCCAGAACCACCTCCAACAGCGCAGAAAGCAGGAAATTAGGCGGCACTCTTCCCTCTTTTTTTGAGCTGGACCACCTTGTTCCCATCGAGGAAGTCGGCCCAATCCTGCATCATGCGTCGCCGAGGGACGAGATACTCGGCAGCGTTGTAAGCACCTCGGACGTCGTTCTTTTCGGAATGGGCAAGCTGCATCTCGACCCAATCCTCATGGTACTTCCGAATCCAAATCGCAGGTTTGCCAAGCTCGACCAGTTGCTCGTTCGCCCAGGTGCTGGCGAGCCCCCGGAACCCATGGACCGTCTGCCGACTATGATAACCAAGCCGATATAGGGCGTAGATCATAGTGTTTTCAGACAGCGGCTTATCTGCGCTCACCCCAGGGAACAAGAATTCGCCTGTCGCGCGCGATATCATCGTCCTAGCTATCTGGGCAGCCTGAGCGGAAAGAGGGACAAGGTGCTCTCGCCCCATCTTCATCCGCGCAGCCGGGATGCGCCACAGAGGATTTTTGCCGTGGAGGTCCTCGAACTCTGATTTGACAGCGAGGCGAAGCTCCTTGGTCCGGACCCAAGTCAGCAAGGCGAACATGACGGCGTCCCTCGTGATTGCCGAGCGCCGGTCACCTTCTTCCTGGTAGTCTCGGACCTTCTCAATAAACGCGGGCAACTCAACAAGTGGCAAGCGACTCATGTGCTTTACCCTTGGCCGTGGCTTTAGGGCGCCGCGAAGATTTGCTGTCGGATCACTGGAGGCCAACCCGCAAGCAATGGCAAACTGAAAGACCTGACCCACCCCCTGCTTAGCACGCCGGCTGATATCGAGCGCGCCGCGTGACTCTATCCGGCGTATCATCTCCAGAACCTCTGGCGCGGTGATCTCCTGAATCGGTCTTTGGCCAATGTAGGGGAACACATCCCGCTCCATCCGGGACCAGACACGATCGGCATGCGCCGGATCCAGTGCAGTCTTTCGGTTCTCATGCCAGCGGTTCGCGACGGCGAAGAAGGTGTCCCCGCCCTCCGATGTTACTTGGCCCTTGGCCAACATCGGGTCCTTGCCTTCCGCGAGGACGGCTTTAGCCGCCCGACGCTTTTCTCTGGCAGCTGCGATCCCCAATGCCGGGTAGGCTCCGAAGGAGAGCAGCTTCTCCTTGCCTGCAAAGCGGTACTTCATCCGCCAGAGCTTCGCGCCATTCGGCTGGACGAGCAGAAACAGGCCTTCGCTGTCGGCTAGCTTGTAAGCGCGCTCCAGCGGCTTGGCGTTCTTCGCTTGGTTCTCTGTGAGAGGCATGGGGGTATCGCTCCTTTCCGATACTCCGCGAAAATACCCCCAAAATACCCCCACACCAAATCTGGCTGCATGTGGATGGACACGGGCGCATGCGGACGCGAATCACCCGCAACCCTCTGCTTTCTCTTGGATTTTTGGAAAAATGCGGAAGCATTCGGAAGCTTCCGGAAAGGCCTGTGGTAGCGGAGGAGGGACTCGAACCCCCGACACGCGGATTATGATTCCGCTGCTCTAACCGGCTGAGCTACTCCGCCATCCACGATGGCAGGGGGTGCGAAACCCCCGGCAAGGCGCGGCATTTAGGGCGGTGCCTGCCGCCGGTCAATGCCCAATATGCGATCTTTATCGGCCTGCGGGGCGCCCGCGAAACGGCCACTTGCCCAGGGGTTCCCATGGCCCGCCCAGGTAGCGATGGAGTTCCAGTCCGCGAAAGGTGAAGTCCTGCGGTTCCACCCGCGCAGCCAGCCATTGCTGCAACCCCTTGGCCTCGGCATTCACAACCTTGTTCTGCACGGTGATGTGCAGCCGCACGGCGTGGCTGTCCTGCCCGGTCAGCAGGCCGGTGAAGCGATCGGCAATCTCCTCGCGCAAGGTCAGCAGCAGTGGGCTGGACAGGCGCAGCGCGGTGCCGCCGCCGAGGTTCATCACCCCCTCCAGCCGCGCAGGCACGGGCGCGGTGCGTGCCGCCAGCCGCGCCAGCACCTCCCTCGCCTCGCCTTCCACAAAGGGCGGCAGGGCGTGGAACAGCGTGACATGGGCTTTGAGGACATTGCGCTCCGCCGGGTAATTCTCGGCGCGCAATTGCGTGGCCCAGCTGTAGAGATCGGGCGGCAGCATTGCCGTCACGACAAGCGGATGCGTCACATCTCTCCGCGCGCGCGGCGCAGCGCATACCACTTTTCGACATTGGCCTGATGCTCTTCCAGCGTGCGGCCAAAGGCATGGCCGCCGCTGCCGTCGGCCACCATATACAGCGCATCGGTTGCGTCCGGATTGAGCACGGCGGCGATGGATTCGCGGCCCGGATTGGTGATCGGCCCCACAGGCAGGCCGCTCATCGAATAGGTGTTGTAGCCGTTCACCGCCGCGATTTCCGAGCGGCGGATGCGGCGGCCCAGCGGGCGCCCCTGCGTGATGGGGTAGATGATTGTCGGATCGGCCTGCAACCGCATCCCGATGCGCAGACGGTTCGAATACAGCCCCGCCACCATGCCGCGTTCGCCCGGAACGCCGGTTTCCTTTTCCACAATGCTGGCGAGGATCACCGCCTCTTGCGGGGTGTTCACCACGCTGCGCGGCCCCTTGGTGGGCCAGAGTTCCTCGATCGTGCGCGTCATCGCCGCCTGCATCCGGTCGAGCACCGCCTGCCGGCTTTCCCCGCGTTCGAAATCATAGGAATTGGGCAACACGCTGCCCTCGGCAGGCACGTCGATCTCGCCCGTCAGCAGCGGTTCGGCCATCAGCTTTTCGTGCACCAGAACCGACGGCATCCCTTCGGGAATGGTGATGAAACGCCGGATCACTTCGCCATGCTGGAAAATGTCGAGAATCCGCGCCGGGGATGCGCCGGCAGGCAGCAGGAATTCGCCCGCCTTGATCGGATCGGAACCGCCCAGCACCTTTGCCCGCAGCAGGAAGCCGTCGGCAGAGGCGATCAGCCCCTCCTCTTCCAGCTTGCGCGCCGCCGATGTCAGCGTGGACCCGTCGGACACGATGAAAGGCGTATCTTCGGCGATCTGGCTGGAGCCATACCAGCCCCAGGCGAACCACGCGCCCGCCAGCAGAACCGCCGCCAGAGCGAAGCCGAAAAGGGCGGCAACGGCCCGCAGCACGGCTTAATCGACCTTCTTCACCACCAGCGAGGCATTGGTGCCGCCAAAGCCGAAGCTGTTGTTGAGCGCGGCGCGCACGGTGCGCTTCTTGGCCACCAGCGGCACCAGATCGACGCCTTCGGTGCCTTCATCGGGATTGGTGAGGTTCAATGTCGGCGGCACCACCTGGTCGCGGATGGCAAGGATGCAGAAGATCGTTTCCACCGCGCCCGCGCCGCCCAAAAGGTGGCCGATGGCGCTCTTGGTCGAACTCATCGACGCACCCGACAGATCATCGCCCAGCACGCGCTTGACCGAGGCAAGCTCGATCGTGTCGGCCATCGTGCTGGTGCCGTGGGCGTTGACATAGTCAATATCGCCCGCGCCCAGCCCGGCCTTCTTCAGGGCCATGCGCATCGCCATTTCCGCGCCCTTGCCTTCGGGGTGCGGCGCGGTGACGTGATAGGCATCGCCCGACAGGCCATAGCCGACCACTTCGGCGTAGATTTTCGCGCCGCGCGCCTTGGCGTGTTCGTATTCCTCCAGCACGACAACGCCCGCGCCTTCACCCATCACGAAGCCATCGCGGTCCTTGTCATAGGGGCGGCTGGCTTCGGTGGGCCGGTCGTTGAAGCTGGAATTGAGCGCGCGCGCCTGCGCGAAGCCGGCAATGCCGATGGGGCAGATCGTGGCTTCCGCCCCGCCCGCCAGCATGATGTCGGCATCATCGTCGCGGATCATGCGCGCCGCATCGCCAATCGAATGCGCGCCGGTGGAGCAGGCGGTGACGACCGCGTGGTTCGGCCCCATCAGGCCATATTTGATGCTGACCTGCCCGCTGATAAGGTTGATGAGGCGCCCGTGAACGAAGTGCGGCGAAACCCGGCTGGGCCCGCGTTCGTGCAGATTGACCGATTCCAGCTCAATACCCGGCAGGCCGCCAATGCCGGAGCCAATGGAGCAGCCCGCGCGCATCCGCATCTCCTCGGGCATATCCACCAGGCCCGCATCTTCCAGCGCCTGGCCTGCGGCATCGATGCCGAACACGATGAAGGGATCGACCTGCCGCTGCACCTTGTGATCCACGCGGGCATCGGGATCAAAGCCCCATTCGTGGTCCTTGGGCTTTACCTCGCCGGCAATGGTGCATTTCTGGTTGGACGCGTCGAAGCGGGTGATCTGGCCGATGCCGCTCTTCCCGGCAATCAGGTTTGCCCAGGTCGTTTCCACATTGCCACCCAGGGGGGTGACAAGGCCAAGTCCGGTTACAACCACTCGCCGCATAAGCTCTACTCTCTCCAATCGCCTTCTGGCCAGTCGCGTGTCGGGCCGATCGTCCGCGCATTGTCTGCCTGCGCATCACGGGCCAAAATTGCGAAAGGCCCAGCCACGCATGGCTGAGCCTTCCATCCCCGTCCGCCCATCCCCGTTGGTCTGGCGCGGGCCGTGTTGCGAACAGGGTGGCGGGCAATCAGCCCGCGTTGGCTTCGATGAAGCTGATCGCGTCACCCACGGTGTTGATCTTCTCGGCCGCTTCGTCCGGGATTTCAACGCCGAATTCTTCTTCGAACGCCATCACCAGTTCGACAATGTCGAGGCTGTCGGCGCCCAGATCGTCGATGAAGCTGGCATCGGGAGTGACCTTCTCGTCCTCAACACCCAGATTCTCGACAACGATCTTCTTCACGCGGTCGGCGGTATCGCTCATGTGAAATCCCTTTTCAAAACGCTTGCAGGGTTGATTTGAATTTCGCCCTAGAGAGTGGCGGGGCGGCTTGCAAGGGGGCGCTGTATGCGCCAGCCCCTGCAATCGCCAGTTTTGCACCGCCCGGCTGTGGCGTGTGCTGCAAATCAGCTCTTGGACGGCTCCACCACGCGGATATGCAGTTCGCGCAGTTGCTTGGGTTCAGCCAAGGAGGGGGCGCCCATCAGCAGATCTTCGGCGCGCTGGTTCATCGGGAACAGCGTGATTTCGCGCAGGTTCTGCGCCCCGCACAGCAGCATCACGATGCGGTCCACACCCGCCGCCATCCCGCCATGCGGCGGCGCGCCATACTGGAAGGCGCGATAGAGGCCACCGAAACGCTCCTCCACATCAGCCTGCGTCAGGCCGGTGATCTCGAACGCCTTGACCATCGTTTCGGGATTCTCGTTGCGGATCGATCCGCTGGCGATTTCGTAGCCGTTGCAGACGAGGTCATACTGGAACGCCTTGATGGTGAGCGGGTCCTGCGTGGTCAGCGCCTCCATCCCGCCCTGCGGCATGGAGAAGGGGTTGTGGCTGAATTCGACCTTCTTGTTCTCCTCGTCCCATTCGTAGAACGGGAAATCGACGATCCAGCACAGTTCGAACCGGTCCTTGTCGATCAGGTCGAGCTGTTCGGCCACGCGGGTGCGGGCAAGACCGGCCAGCTTGGCGGCCTGCTCTTCCTTGCCGGCTGCAAAGAACACGCCGTCATCCGGCCCAAGGCCCAGTGCCGCGATCAGCGCGGCGGTGCGCTCCTCGCCGTGGTTCTTGGCGATCGGGCCGCCGGGCACGCCGTCCTTGATGTTGATATAGCCAAGGCCGGAATAGCCTTCGCCCCGCGCCCAGTTGTTCATGTCGTCAAAGAACTTGCGGCTGCCCGCGCCGGCACCCGGTGCCGGTATGGCGCGGATGGTGCCGCCGCCCGCCACGATCCCGGCAAAGATGCCGAAACCGCTATCGGTGAAATGCTCGGTCACATCCTTGATGATGATCGGGTTGCGCAAGTCCGGCTTGTCGCTGCCGTAATCGAGCATCGCCTTGGCATAGGGGATGCGCGGGAAGCTGCCCGATGGCGTCACCGGCTTGCCCTTTGCAAAAGCCTCGAACACGCCGCCGATCACCGGCTCCATCGTTTCCCACACTTCTTCCTGCGTGACGAAGCTCATTTCCAGATCAAGCTGGTAGAATTCGCCCGGCAGCCGGTCGGCGCGCGGGTCTTCATCGCGGAAACAGGGCGCAATCTGAAAATAGCGGTCGAACCCCGCTACCATCAGCAATTGCTTGTATTGCTGCGGCGCCTGCGGCAGCGCGTAGAACTTGCCCGCATGGATGCGGCTGGGCACCAGAAAGTCGCGCGCGCCTTCGGGGCTGCTCGCGGTCAGGATCGGCGTCGAATATTCGGTGAAGCCTGCCGCTTCCATCCGGCGGCGCATTTCGGAAATGATCTTGGTGCGCGTCACGATATTGGCGTGCAGCGTTTCGCGGCGCAAATCGAGGAAGCGGTAACGCAGGCGGATGTCTTCGGGATATTCCTGCTCGCCCGCCACGGGCAGCGGCAGTTCCTCCGCCCGGCTCAGCACCTTCACGCCGCGCGCAAACACTTCGATCTGTCCAGTGGAGAGGGTGGGATTGACCGTGGCCGCATCGCGCGCCTTCACTTCGCCATCGATGGTAACAACGCTTTCCAGCCGCAGCCCTTCCAGCACCGGCAGCGCCGCGCTGTCGCTGTCGGCCACGATCTGCGTGATGCCGTAATGGTCGCGCAGATCGACGAACAGCACGCCGCCATGGTCACGCTTGCGGTGAACCCAGCCCGACAGGCGGACAGTCTCGCCGACATTGGCAGCGCCAAGAGCAGCGCAGGTGTGGGTGCGGTAGAGGTGCAGCGACTCTGGCATGGTCATGGATCAGGCTTTGCAATTGCGAGTGAACAGGTGCGGGGATACAGCCCCGGCAAGCGGCGCGCATTAGCGCCTTGGCGCGCCTGCGTCACCCCCTTTCCCCAGCGCCAATCGCGAGTGCTTGCGAAGCGGGCTTGCAACACCTTGTGCACAAACTGCGCTGCCTTGCGCAAAATGCAGGCATCGCCGGTTGGCGCGGGGGCACGGGCGCGCTAACAGCCAGCGCCAGGGCGCGCCGGATGGCTGCTGCCCTGTCCTTGCCCCTGCGGGCGCCGGGCGGTGAACCGCCCACCCAGCGAACGAAAAGACCCGATGAAGATACATCCCCTCATTACCAAGACCGCCGATCTGGCCGCGCTGTGCGACCGGCTGGCGAAAAGCGATTTCGTGTGCGTCGACACCGAATTCATGCGGGAGAACACCTATTACCCCCTGCTGTGCCTGATCCAGATCGGGAATGAGGAGGAAGCTGCCGCGATCGACCCGCTGGCCGACGGTCTGGATCTCAAGCCCCTGCTCGACCTGATGTGCGAAAATGAGGGCGTGCTGAAGGTCTTTCATGCAGGCGGGCAGGATGTGGAAATCATCTACAACCTCACCGGCAAGACGCCGCAGCCCATTTTCGACACGCAGGTGGCGATGATGGCGATCAGCCAGAGCGAGCAGATCGGCTATGCCAATCTCGTCGAAAGCTGGCTGGGCAAGACGATCGACAAGGGCGCGCGCTTTACCGACTGGAGCCGCCGCCCGCTGACCGAACGGCAGATCGAATATGCGATTGGCGATGTGACCTATCTCGCCAAGATTTTCCCGCGCATCCTGAAAAAGCTGATCAAGACCGGGCGCGGCGCGTGGCTCGATGCCGAGATGGAGAAGCTGGCCGATCCCGCCAATTACGCCAACGAGGCAGAGGAAGCCTGGCACCGCCTGCGCGCGCCGGGCCGCAATCCGGCGGTGCTGGGCCGGATGAAGGCGCTGGCCGCCTGGCGCGAGAGCGAGGCGCAAGCCAAGGACATTCCGCGCGGACGCATCATCCGCGACGAAACGCTGGCCGATATTGCCAGCCACCCGCCCAAGACGCAGGCCGATCTCGCCAAGGTGCGCGGCCTCAGCCAAGCGTGGAAGGACAACGACATCGGCAAAAGGCTGATGCGCGTTCTCGCCAATGCGCAGCCGCTTTCCGAAGACGAAATGCCCGACAAGCCCAAGCGCGGCGCGCCGCTGGGCAAGGAAGGCGCGCTGGTGGCGGACCTGCTCAAGCTGCTGCTGAAAATCCGCAGCCGCGAGATTGACGTGGCCGCCCGCCTGCTCGCCCGGTCGGAGGAACTGGAAAACCTTGCCGCCGGAATGCGCAAACTGCCGCTTCTCGAAGGCTGGCGCTACGAGGTGTTCGGCCGCGATGCGCTGGAACTGGTTGAAGGCAAATTGGCCTTCGCGGTGGAGCGCGGGCGGCTGAAGATGACGCATATTGACGATGTCGCCAATGGCAGCGCCAGCGTGCACGCCGTGGCCGGGCAGGAGGATGACCCGGTCGAGGACTGGGCCGACGAGGCGGGCGAGGAGGACTACCAGCCCGAAGTTGAAGTGGATACCGAAACGGAAGCGGACGCCGCCGAGTGAGCGGCGCAACGCCAGCCTCGTCATTGCGAGCATAGCGAAGCAATCCATCGCCCATGCCACGCGATTTTCAGCCCGCCGTGTATATGATGGCCAACCGCAAGAACGGAGCGATCTACACAGGCGTTACATCCTCCCTTGCGCAAAGGGTCTGGCAGCACGCACAGGGGGTCGTGGCCGGCTTCACGCAGCAATATCAGTGCAAGAAACTGGTCTGGTTCGAATTCCATTCCACAATGGAACACGCCATCAGCCGCGAAAAACAGATCAAGGCGGGTTCGCGACGCAAGAAGATTGCCCTGATTGATGCCATCAATCCGGACTGGCGTGACCTCTATCAGGAAATCGCTACATAACACCGTGCAGGAGCTGGATTGCCGCGTCGCCTCCGGCTCCTCGCAATGACGAAATCGGGGTTCTGCCGTGTCCACCTATCTGCCCACCATCAAGCAGCTGCAATATCTCGTCGCCTTGCACGAGCATGAACATTTCGGCCGCGCGGCGGACAGTTGCTTTGTCTCGCAATCCACGCTGTCGGCCGGCATACGCGAGCTGGAATCGCTGCTGGGCGTGGTGCTGGTGGAACGCAGCCGGCGCGTGGTGCGCTTTACCCCGCTGGGCAATCAGGTGGTGGCCAAGGCGCACCGCCTGCTGCGCGAGGCGGAGGAGCTGGCCGATCTGGTGCAGGCCGCCGGAAAACCGCTTTCGGGCGAATTGCGCATGAGCGTGATCCCCACAATTGCGCCCTTCCTGCTGCCGCGCATCCTCCCGCGCCTGCGCCGCGAGCGCCCGCAACTCAAGCTGTTCCTGCGTGAGGAGACGAGCGAGCACGCGGTCGAATCGCTCCACCATGGCCGCGCGGATTGCGTGCTGCTGGCGCTGCCCTTTGCCACGGGCGAGGTGGAGAAGGAGATTATCGGGGACGATCCGCTCTACGTCGCCTTCCCCAAGGACGACCCGCGCGATCCGCCCGCCGAAATATCGCCCAGCATGATCGACGAAGGCCGGCTGATGCTGCTGGAGGATGGGCACTGCCTGAAAGAGCACGCGCTCGCCGCCTGCAACCGCCCCGAAATGCGCGCCAGCGCCACGATGATCGGCACGAGCCTGCATACGCTGGTGCAGATGGTGGATAACGGCCTTGGCCTCACCATGCTGCCGCAAATGGCGATCGAGGCGGGCATATTGCACGAAACGAACGTGGTCGCCCGTCCGCTGAAAGGCCGCCACACCAGCCGCCAGATCGCGCTGATCTGGCGCACCAATTCGCCGCGCGCGGAGGAGTTCCGGCTGCTGGCGCAGGAATTGAAGGCGGGCTGATCTACCCCTGCGCCACGGGCGGTGGAACAAAACCGCCAACGGCCTGCGCCGCCAGTTCGGCAAAGCGGATCGCGGTCAGATCCTCCATCCACGGCCCGATCACCTGCATCCCCACGGGCAGGCCATCGTGCATACGCCCGGTCGGCATCACCGTGGCGGGCAGATTCGCCACCGTTGCCAGTCCCTGCCAGGTGAAATCGAGATAGGGCACCGGCTTGCCGTTCACCGTGATGCGGCGGGCAAGCTGTTCGGAATGAACCCCCTGCCCTTGGGCCATATGCGGGAAGGCGACCACGGGCACGGGCGCGGTCAGCAGCACATCGTATGTGGCAAAGTAGCGCGCCCAGCCGCGGTAAAGATGCGCGCGCCTGTCCTGCAACTCGAACCATTCGGGCAGGGTGCAGCGCATATAGCGCGACATCTGTTCGGCAATGCCGGTGGGATCGTCCGGAATGCATTTGGCAAACTCGTCCGCCTCACCCGGAGCGGCGGCGCCGACAATGGCGAACAGCGTGCGCATATAGGTCTCGTGAGAACTGGCGGCATCCACTGGCATCGCCACCCGTTCAATGCGCGCACCCGCCTTTGCCAATGCTTCGGCATGGGCTTCCAGCGCCGCGCGCACCCCGTCGTCGAGCACGAAATCCGATCCCTCGCCCAGCCACAGGCCCACGCGGAAATCCGCCAGTTCCTCGCCGCGCGGAGGGGCAAGGTCGCGCCCTGCAAGCAAAGGCAGCACCAGCGCCAGATCGCCCGCGCTGCGTGCCAGCGGCCCGCCCACGCCCAGTTCGGGCTGATACAGCGCGCCGGGCATGGGCGGGATATGGCCGCGCATCGGCACCAGGCCATAGCTCGGCTTGTGCCCGTAAACCCCGCAGAAATGCGCCGGGATGCGGATCGACCCGCCGATATCGCTGCCCAGTTCGAACGCGGTCAGGCCCAGCGCCACGCTCACCGCCGATCCGCCGGAGGAACCGCCGGGGGAACGCCCCTCGTCCCATGGATTGCGGGTGAGGCCGTAGACGGGGTTGAAGCTCTGCCAGTCGCTCGCGCCCTGCGGCAGATTGGTCTTGCCATAGATGATTGCGCCCGCACGGCGCAGCGCCGCCACCGCATCGGCATCTTCGGCAGGTCGGTGATCGGCCAGAAAGGGAAAGCCGCAGCAGGCGGGCATTCCTGCCGCTTCGTAACATTCCTTGATCGTGATCGGCAGCCCGGCCAGCGGGGGAAGCGCCTCTCCCCGTGCACGCGCGGCGTCCACTGCCCGTGCCTCGCTCCGCGCCCGTTCCAGATCGAAGGCAATCACCGCATTGAACCGGGGATTGAGGCGATCAACCCGTCCCAGCATCAGGTGGAGCAGACCTTCCGCGCTGATTGCGCCCGATTGCAGCAGCGCCAGTTGTTCGCCCGCCGACAGCAGGGCGATATCCGTGCCAGACATATTTTTCTCTCTCCCCTGATTGCCGCCAATACGGTCAACCGCGCGTCTCAATCCATGTGCTTCAGACCCACCCGCAGGTAATCCCAGCCGGTAATCACCGTCAGGATAGCCGCCAGCCACAGCGTGGTCAGACCCACCGTGTGCGGCAGATTGATGACCTCGCCCCACAAATCGACATTCCAGCGCGGCAGCCCCTGCCCCAGAATCAGCGCGCCCAGCGATACGAGCTGAAAGGTGGTTTTCCACTTCGCCAGCTTGCTGACGGGAATGGAGATTTGCAGCGGCCCCAGAAATTCGCGCAGGCCCGATACCGCAATCTCGCGCATCACGATGATCATGCCCGCGATCACGTGCATATCGCCCACATAGGGGCCACGCAGCACGCCCATCGCCGCCAGCACCAGGATCACGGTGACCACCATGATCTTGTCGGCAATCGGATCGAGGAAAATGCCCAGCTTGGATACCGCGCCGCTGCTGCGCGCCAGCATCCCGTCGAGGTAATCGGTAAAGCCCATCAGGCAGTAGAGCATGAAGGCGAGCAGATAGCCCACTTCCCATCCCGGCCACCACAGCAGCGCCGCCAGCAGCGGGATCATGGCGATGCGCGACAGGGTGAGGATGTTGGGCAGGCTCAGCATCGCACGCAGCCTTAGGGCACATTGCGCCGGCAAAAAAGCCCGCAACCAATTTTGCAGCTGTTTCTTGTTTGTCAGGCCAATGCGGCTAAACGCTTGGGTTCAGGCAACGGCACAGGGTATCGCGCGGCCACCATGTTCACTTCCACCCATCTGCTGAAGCAGCGGCGCTTTGCCCCGCTGTTCGTGACCCAGCTGCTCAACGCCTTCAACGACAACCTCTACAAGAACGCGATGGTGCTGTTCGTCGTGTACTCGGTCTATAATTCGGCCGCGGCGGAAACGGTGTTCAGCGGGGTTGCCTCGGCGGTGTTCATCCTGCCCTTCTTCCTGCTGTCGGCCATGTCAGGACAATTGGCCGATATGCGCGACAAGGCGCGGATCATCCGCCTGGTGAAGGCGGCGGAAATCGGCATCATGACCGTGGGCGCGGCAGGCCTGCTGATGGCATGGCAGGGGATGCTGACCGAAGTGATGGCCATCCCGCTGATGATGCTGGCACTGCTGGCAATGGGCATCCACTCCACCTTTTTCGGGCCGATCAAATATGCGATCCTTCCCCAGCATCTGAAGCGCGAGGAAGTGCTGGCGGGCACGGGCCTTGTCGAAGCGGGCACCTATATCGCCATCATGGGCGGCACGATCGTGGCGGGATTCGTCTCGGTGCAGGTGGCCGCAATGCTGGTGATCGGAATTGCCATTATCGGCTATATCACCAGCCGCCAGGTGCCCCCTGCCCCGCCTTTCGTGGAAGGGCAGGCAATTGATCGCCACATCATCCGCGCCTCCATCGCGCTGGTGCGCAACACGATGCACAACCGCGAGGTGTTCTATGCCATCCTCGCCATCAGCTTCTTCTGGACGATCGGCGCGGTGCTGTTCATCCAGTTCCCGCCGCTGGCCAAGAATGTGCTGATGGCCAGCAAGGAGGTCGCCAGCCTGTTCCTGGTGATCTTCTCGATCGGAGTCGCCATCGGTTCGGTGGCGATCAACGCGCTGCTGAAAGGCGCGGTGTCGGCCCGCTATTCGCCGGTTTCGGTGATCTTCATGGGATTGTTCGTCGCTGCCTTCTACTGGGTATGCCATCTGTGGGACGGCGTGCCGCATGGCAGCGAATTGATGGATGTCGCCACCTTCATTGCCCAGCCGCTGGCCCCGCTGGTGCTGTTCACCCTGCTGCTGATCGCGATTGCGGGGGGGATGTTCGTGGTGCCGCTCTATGCTTTCCTCACCACCAAGGTCGACCCTTCCCAGGCCAGCCGCACCGTGGCGGCGAACAATATCGTCAATTCAGGCGCGATGGTGGGCGGTTCGGTGCTGGCGCTGGGCCTCAGCGCGGCGGGGGTTCCGCTGGTGGAGCAGGTGCTGCTGAGCGCGGCGATGTGCCTTGTGTCTGCGTGGCTGGGCTACCGGCTCTATGCGGCGGAAAAACTGGCGGCCCTTCCCGCCGAATAGTTCAGGCCAAAAACACCGTCACCGCCAGGAAGCAGGCGACATAGGTGGCGAGGAACTGGCGCGCATCCTCGCCGTCCAGCCCGAAGAAATTGAGCCGCCAGCTGCGCTTGTTCTCCACCTCGTCCAGCATACGCCACAAAGGGGGCAGCGAAGCCCGGAACGGGTGGCGGGCCGATTCATCGGTGAGGACAAGTGCGCGTCTCATGGGGGCCTCTTGTTAACTCTTTGCTAACCATCTTCCAGCCGCGAGGTTCCCCCTGTCCACAATCCGGACAGTGGAGAAGATCGTGATGCCGACAACGGCAATTGCGGGGCGCACGGCGAGCAGGTAGAGGATGATTTCATGAGCAACCAAGCTGCCGCCTTGCTGGTCGAATGCCTTGCCGCGCAAGGGTGCGACCGCGTGTTCACCGTGCCGGGGGAGAGCTTTCTCCCCGTGCTGGACGCGCTGCGCGATCGGCCGGAAATTCAGACAATTACCTGCCGGCAGGAAGGCGGGGTCACTTTCATGGCCTGCGCGGACGGAACCATGACGGGCCGCCCCGGCGTGGCCTTCGTCACGCGCGGCCCCGGTGCCACCAATGCCAGCATTGGTGTTCATGTGGCGATGCAGGATTCGCAGCCAATGATCCTGTTCGTGGGCGATGTGGGCCGCGAAATGCGCGACCGCGAGGGCTTTCAGGAAGTGGATTTTCCCGCTTTCTTCGGCCCCATCTGCAAATGGGCCGCGCGGATCGACCGGGCGGATCGCATCCCGGAATTTATCGCCCGCGCCTATGCCACCGCGATTGGCGGCAGGCCCGGCCCGGTGGTGCTGGCCCTGCCGGAAGATATGCTGCACGAAAGCGGCGTGCAGGCGTCGGTGCGCCCTTTTGTCCACAAGCCCGCGCAGCCGCCCTGCCCCGATGCGCTGGAAGCGATGATGGCCCTTATCGCGGACGCTGCCGCCCCGCTGGCCATCATTGGCGGCGCCGGCTGGCACACCAAGGCGCGCGACCATTTCACCGCCTTTGCCGAACGGCTGGGCCTGCCGGTCGCCACTGCGTTCCGGCGGCAGGATGCGATATCCCCCGCCTCACCCGTTTACGCGGGCAATCTGGGTTACGGCCCCTCGCCAGCCTTGGTGGAACGTGTGAAAGCAGCCGATCTGCTGCTGGTGGTGGGCGCGCGGCTGGGCGAGGCGACAACCGATGGCTATACCCTTGTCACCCCCGATCATCCCGGCCAAGTGCTGATCCATATCCACCCCGACCCGGCGGAGCTGAACCGCGTTTACCGCGCCGATCTCGCCATCTGCGCCGATCCCGATGAATTTGCCGAAAGCACCGCCCTGTGGGACGATCACGCGATCATCTCCTTCGATGCAGGCGAGGACGCGCACCGCGAATGGTTGAAGTGGTCCACGCCGGGGGAAGCCGATTTCGCGCTCGATCTGAACCGCGTGATGGCCGCGATCCGTGCGCAGGTTCCCGCCGATGCCATCATCTGCAACGGTGCGGGCAATTTCGCCGGCTGGTGGCACCGCTTCTGGCATTATCACGGCGCGCCCGGCCAGCTTGCCCCCACCTGCGGCGCGATGGGTTATGGCATCCCCGCCGCAGTGGCCGCCGCGCTGCGTTATCCCGACCGGACGGTGATTGCCGCGGCAGGTGACGGCGACTTCCTGATGAACGCGCAGGAACTGGCGACCGCCGTGCAATATGGCGCGGATATGCTGGTGATCGTGTTCGACAACACAGCCTAT
The DNA here is from genome assembly GCF_037154115.1 of Alteraurantiacibacter palmitatis. NCBI lineage: Bacteria > Pseudomonadati > Pseudomonadota > Alphaproteobacteria > Sphingomonadales > Erythrobacteraceae > Alteraurantiacibacter > Alteraurantiacibacter palmitatis. The sequence continues at coordinate 52,895 of NZ_JBANRO010000009.1, forward strand.
GGCACGATCCGGATGCATCAGGAGCGCGAATATCCCGGCCGGGTTTCCTCCACCGATCTGGCCAATCCGGATTTCGCGGCCATGGCCACCGCGTTTGGCGGCTGGGGCGCACGGGTAGAGACGCATGACGCCTTTTCCGAGGCGCTGAGGGATGCCCTGACGCGAAGCGGCGTGCGCCTGATTCACTGCCTGACTGATATTGAGCAATTGAGCGCAGGCGGCGCAACAATCAGCGGGCTGCGCGCACGTGCCTGACTAGCAAAAGGGGCCACCTTGTGCAGATGGCCCCTTCCTTCAGTCCGAAACCGGCAGGTTTCAGATGTTGTCGCCAAGCTTGCCCTTGACCTCGCCCTTCATCTGCTGGGCCTTGCCCTTCAATTCCTGCGCGGCACCGTCCGCACGGGTTTCCGGGTTGTTCGAATTCTGCTTGGCCTTGCCGATGGCTTCGTTGATATTGCCCTTGGCCTTGTCGATCAGCTCGCCCATTGGTTGTCTCCTTGGTTGACTTCGCGGAGGGCGACCTGTTCGCCATCCTTGATCACCCAATGACTTAGGGGGCGGAAAGGTTCCGGTTTACCGCGCGGCCAGCGCCAGGATGTGCTCCCACTCGGACGGAGTGATCTCGGCCACGGACAGGCGCGAGAGGCGCACCAGTTCGATCCCCTCCAGTGCGGCATCGCCTTTGATCTCGGCCAGCGTGACGGGGCGTTCCAGCGCGCGCACGGGTTTCACCATCACGGTCGCCCACTTGCCTTCGGGATCGGTCGGATCAGTGAGGCCCGTGCGGCTGATCTCGACAATGCCGACAATCTCCTTCCCCGTCACCGAATGGTAGAAGAAGGCCTGATCGCCCACCTGCATCGCGCGCATATTGTTGCTGGCGCGGTGGTTGCGCACGCCATCCCACACGGTTTCGCCGTCGCGCAACAGCGCGTCCCAGCCATACTTTTCCGGCTCCGACTTCATCAGCCAGTAGCGATGCATAACCATATCCCTTTGCCCCGAATGCGCGTGCGGTTGCGCCCTTGTGGCCGATGGCGCAACGGCATTAACCGAAAATTGATCATGCTTTCGCATATGTCGTTTGCACTTTTGGGGGGCAAGCCGTCTTGGCGAAAATCATGGGCCAGAATACGAGCCATAATGCGGGTCAAAATCCGGGCCAGAATCCGGGCCAGGATTCGGCCAAGACTGCCGGCAACCGCAGCAGGCGGCACGACATCGTCGCCTTTGGTATTGCCGCGGCCGCCATTATCCAGTTCGTGGGCATCGCCGGCACGTTGATGCCGCAGGTTCTGCGCTCATGGCTGACGGGCAGCGCTCCGCCCGATCCGCTGCTGGTCAACGCGTTGCTGCTCAATATCGCGCTCGTGCTGCTGGGCTGGCGCCGCTATTCCGAAATGCAGCGCGAAGTGGCGATCCGGCGCCAGACCGAGGAAGAGGCGCGCCTGCTGGCCAGCACCGACCCGCTGACCAAATGCCTCAACCGCCTGAGCAGCACCGCCGCAATCCAGGCCCTGCTCGAAACGGGGCAGCAGGTGAAGCGCAATGTCGCAGTGTTCTTGATCGACCTCGACAATTTCAAGCAGATCAACGATCTGAACAGCCATCAGACGGGTGATCTGGTGCTGACCGTGGTGGCTGACCGGTTGCGCCTGCATTTCCCCGCTGGCAGCGTGATCGCCCGCGTGGGCGGCGATGAATTCGTGTGCGCGATGATCGTGGACCCGGCCCTGCACGGCGATCTTGACCATTTTGCCGCGCTGCTGATCGAACAGGTCGGCCAGCCCGTGGCCGATGGGAGGGTGATGATCCTGCCGCGGATTTCCGCCGGCTATGCGCTGAGCGAGCCGCACACGGCGGACAGCGCGCCCACCGATGCCGCCACGCTGGTGCATCGCGCCGATATTGCGATGTATCACGCCAAGAAAAGCGGCCGGAACCGCCATGTGGCCTTCCAGCCCCTGCTGGAAGATGATCTGCGGCTGAAACGGAACCTGGAAGCCGCTATCCGCGACGGCATTGCCAAGGGCGAATTCGCGCCATTTTACGAGCAGCAGGTCGATCTGCAAACGGGCAAGCTTGTCGGTTTCGAGATGCTGGCGCGCTGGCATTCGCCGCATTATGGCCTCGTCAGCCCCGAAGTGTTCATCCCCATTGCCGAGGAAATGGACCTGATTTCGGAGCTTTCCGAAAATCTCATCCGGCAGGCGCTGGCCGATGCGCGTGAATGGGATCCGTCGCTGACGCTTTCGGTCAATATCTCGCCGGTGCAGTTTCGTGACGCGTGGTTTGCGCAAAAGCTGCTGCAATTGCTGGTGGAGGCCGGCTTTCCACCCAGCCGGCTGGAAATCGAGATTACCGAAAGCACGCTGCACGAAAATGTCGGCGCGGTGCGCAATGCTGTCACCAGCCTCAAAAATCAGGGCGTGCGCGTCTGCCTCGACGATTTCGGCACCGGCTATTCCAGCCTGAGCCAGCTGCGTTCGCTGCCGTTCGACCGGATCAAGATCGACCGCAGCTTCGTGTCGGAAATCGGGCAGGATTCCAAGTGCGGCGATCTGGTCGCTGCCATCGTCTCGCTGGGGCGCGGGCTTGATCTGCCGGTGACGGCGGAAGGGATCGAAAGCTCGCAGGTGCGCGACGCGCTGCGCGATCTGGGCGGGATGAAAGGTCAGGGCTATCTGTTCGGTATGCCCGAAGATGCCAGCACCACCCGCGCCAGGCTGGCCGCGATGAAGCTGCTGGCGGGCTCTGGCAGCAGGCAGGAAATGGACGAACCAGCAGCGGAGATTGTCGCGTTGCCTGGCCGACAGGCCAGCTAGCCCGCCCCTTCCACATTGGGCGCTGCACCGCGCCCGCGCCCATTGCGGAAGGGGGCGGGAGCCTCTAACTGGCGCTGATGCGCGTCGATTTCACCAAGATGCACGGTCTGGGCAACGATTTCGTCGTGCTCGATGCCCGTTCAAAGCCGCTCCCCGGCCCGATCACGCCGCGCGTGGCAGCAGCGCTGGCGCACCGGCACACCGGCATCGGCTGCGACCAGTTGATCCTGCTGGAGCCGAGCGCCACAGCCGATTTCGCCATGCGCATCTTCAACGCCGACGGGGGCGAGGTGGAGGCCTGCGGCAACGCCACGCGCGCGGTGGGCCTGCTGGCCGGCGGCCCGGCCCGCATCGCCACGGTTGCGGGAATCCTCGAAACACAGGCCAGCCCCGGCGGCATCTCGGTCGATATGGGCGAGCCGCGTTTTGAGTGGGACGCCATTCCGCTTGCCTATGCGCTGGATACGCTGTCCCTGCCTGTCGGCTGGGAAACGCTCGAAACCCCCGCAGCGGTCAATGTGGGCAACCCCCATGCGGTGTTCTTCGTGCCCGATTGCGACGCAGTCGATCTGGAACGGCTCGGCCCGCTGATCGAGCATGATCCGCTGTTCCCTGCCCGCGTGAATGTGAATGTCGCGACCGTGATCGATGCGCGTCATATCCGCCTGCGCGTGTGGGAACGCGGCGTGGGCCTGACGCTGGCCTGCGGCACGGGCGCCTGCGCCACCGCGATTGCCGCCATGCGCCGCAAGCTGGTCGAGCGCGAGGTGGAGGTGCAGCTGCCCGGCGGCGCGCTGACCATTGGCTGGGGCGCGGACAACCGCATTGCCATGACCGGGCCGGCCACGGAAAGCTTTCGCGGCAGTTTCGAATGGGCGGATTTTGCGTGAGCGTTCAGGTGCTTGCCTCCCCCAAGGTGATTTCCCTCGGCTGCCGCCTCAACATTGCCGAGAGCGAGCGCATCCGCGGCCTGCTGGGCGAAAGCGGCGATGTGGTCGTCATCAACTCTTGCGCCGTCACGGCGGAAGCGGTGCGCCAGACGCGGCAGGCGATCCGCCGCGCCCGCCGCGAACGGCCTGCCGCACGCCTGCTGGTGACCGGCTGCGCCGCCGAAGTGGAACGCGCCGCACTTGCCGCCATGGCCGAGGTGGACGGGCTAATCCCCAATGCGGCCAAGCTGGACGCGCGCGCATGGAATGTGCCCGAAAAACCTGCTCCCCTGCCTTCGGCGCGCACCCGCGCCTTCATCGCGGTGCAGAACGGCTGCGACCATGCCTGCACCTTCTGCGTGATCCCGCAGGGGCGCGGGGCCAGCCGTTCGCTGCCCGTCGCCGCCGTGCTGGCCGAGGTGGAACGGCATCTGGATCAGGGCGCGGCCGAAGTGGTGCTGACCGGTGTGGATCTCACCAGTTGGGGGCACGATCTGCCCGGCGCCCCGCGTCTGGGCGTGCTGGTGCAGGCAGTGCTGGATGCCTTCCCGGCGCTCCGCAGGCTGCGCCTCTCCTCGGTCGATGGGGTGGAGATTGATCCGCTGCTGTTCGACCTGCTGGCCGGGGAGGAGCGGGTGATGCCGCATCTGCACCTCTCGCTTCAGCACGGGGCCGATCTGATCCTGAAGCGGATGAAGCGCCGCCATCTGCGCACCGATGCGGTGGATCTGGTGGCGCGGCTGAAAGCCCGGCGGCCCGGCTTGGCCATCGGCGCGGATCTGATTGCGGGCTTCCCCACCGAAACGCCGGCGCACCATGCGGACAACCGCGCGATCATTGCCGATCTTGCCATCGCGCATGGCCACATTTTTCCCTATTCGCCCCGCCCCGGCACGCCCGCGGCACGAATGCCGCAGCTGGACAAGGCCACGATCCGTGCACGCGCCGCCGAATTGCGGGCCGATGTGGCGCGCGAACACGCCGCATTTCTGCAATCGCTTGTGGGAAGGCCGCTTGCCGTGCTTACAGAGCGGGATGGCAGCGGCTATTCTCCCGAATTCGCGCGGGTGGCCCTGCCCGCCTCCACCCCTGCCGGAACGATCATGACCATCACCCCCACCCGCGTCACCCAAGGAAGCTTGCAATGAGCGGGCCGAGCTGGACCGAGCGGCTGTTCGGCGGTTTTCGCAAGACCTCGGAACGCCTGGCCGAAAACCTCACCGCCGTAGTCGGCACGGCCAGGCTGGACGATGCCACGCTGGACGAGGTCGAGGACGCGCTGATCATGTCCGACCTTGGGCCGCGCGCCGCGCGCCGCATCCGCGACAAGCTGGCCGAAAAGCGCTTTGGCCTGACGCTGACCGAACGCGAACTGAAGGAAGCCGTGGCCGAGGAGATCGCGGAGATTCTGCGCCCGGTGGCAAAGCCGCTGGAAATCACTGCCTTTCCCCGCCCGCAGGTCATTCTCGTCATTGGCGTCAACGGCAGCGGCAAGACCACGACCATCGCCAAGCTGGCGCATCTGTTTCAGGAGGATGACTACGGCGTGATGCTGGCCGCCGGCGACACCTTCCGCGCCGCCGCCATCGGCCAGCTGAAGGTCTGGGCCGACCGCATCGGCGTGCCTATCGTGACTGGCCCGGAAGGCGGCGATCCGGCCAGCATCGTGTTCGATGCGGTCAAGCTGGCGACCGATACCGGGATCGATGCGCTGGTGGTGGACACCGCCGGACGCCTGCAAAACAAGCGCGAATTGATGGACGAACTCGCCAAGATCCGCCGCGTGCTGGGCCGCCTGAACCCCGAGGCGCCGCATGATGTGGTGCTGGTGCTCGATGCCACCAACGGGCAGAACGCGCTGGCGCAGATCGATGTGTTCAGGGAAGTGGCGGGCGTAACCGGCCTTATCATGACCAAGCTGGATGGCACGGCGCGCGGCGGCGTGCTGGTGGCAGCGGCCGAGCAATATGGCCTGCCCATCCACGCGATCGGCGTGGGCGAGAAGATCGACGATTTGCGGCCCTTCGACCCCGATCTGGTGGCCCGCGTGATTGCAGGAGTGGCGTGATGGCCGAGACGGGCAAATCGAAACCGGCATCGGGCTGGATCAATGTGGCGGTCGATTACGGCCCGCTGCTGGTGTTCTTCCTGACCTACAAATATTTCTCGCCCGACGAGGCAGGCGATACGGCGGGGGAGATTCTCGCCGTGATCAACGGCACCGGCGCGTTTATCGTTGCCGCGCTGGTGGCGCTGGCGGTGTCGCGCATCCGGCTTGGCAAAGTGTCGCCCATGCTGTGGCTATCCACCGTGCTGATCGTGGGCTTTGGCGGGCTGACGATCTATTTCCATGACGAGCGTTTCATCCAGTGGAAGCCGACGATCATCTATGTCGGCTTTGCGGTGATGCTGATCGGCGGGTGGTTCAAGCGCCGCGCGCTGCTCAAATACCTGCTGGAGGCCGCGTTTGAAGGGCTTTCGGACGAAGGCTGGCTGAAGCTGTCGTTCAACTGGGGCGTGTTCTTCCTGGTGCTGGCGGTGATCAACACCGTGATGATCTACACGATCAGTTTCGAGGCGTGGCTGGCGGCCAAGCTGTGGCTGTTCATGCCGCTGTCCTTCCTGTTCACCTTCACCCAGATTCCCATGCTGCTTAAGCACGGGCTGAAACTGGGCGAGGAGGAGAAGGTGGCGCAGAACCCCCCGCACGAATAGGGTGCCTGATCAGACGCGCTTCCCAACCCCGGAAATGGCCCGGCCATCCGGCCCCCTTGCCCCCTGCACCGCCTTGGGCTTACACTCGGCCCCGTTCAAATGGACGAGGGGGCAAGCAATGACAAAATTTTTCGGAAATCTGCACGCCGTGCTGGCGGTTGGCCTGGTGGCGTCAATCGCGCTGATCGTGGCCTTCACCGGCTGGACAGGCGAAGGGGCCAAGGAAATCGCCAATGATGTGATGCGCTGGCTGCACACCTTCTTCGGCATATTGTGGATCGGCCTGCTGTATTACCTGAACTTCGTGCAGGTGCCCACCATGCCCGCCATCCCGGCGGAGATGAAAAAGGCGATCACCGGGCATATCGCGCCCAAAGTGTTCTTCTTCTTCCGCTGGGCCGCGCTGCTGACCGTGCTGACCGGCCTCGCCGTGGCGGGGCATAACGGCTATCTCGCCGCCGCGCTGTCGCTGTCGGGCACGGGCGGAGTGCTGCTGATCGGCATCGGGATGTGGCTGGCGCTGATCATGGCGTTCAATGTCTGGTTCATCATCTGGCCCGCGCAGAAGAAGATTCTGGGCATTGTCGAGGCGAGCGACGAGGAAAAGGCCAAGGCCGCACCGCGCGCGCTGATCGCCAGCCGCACCAACGCGCTGCTCTCGCTGCCGATGCTTTATGCAATGGTCAGCGCCAATCTGGGCTGACCGTTCGGGCCAAAAGGAAAGGGGCGCCCTGGCAATGGCCGGGGCGCCCTTTTGCATTGTGTTCGCTAAATCTCGACCTGGCTGCCCAGTTCCACCACGCGGTTGGTGGGCAGGCGGAAGAATTCCATCGGCGTTGCCGCGTTGCGCATCATCCAGGCGAACAGGCGTTCGCGCCAGATCGCCATGCCGGGCCGGGCGGCAGACAGCAGCGTCTGGCGCGACAGGAAGAAGCTGGTCTGCATCATGTCGAACTTGCCGCCGCAGATTTCCACCTTCTTCAACGCGGCGGGCACATCGGTTTCCTGCATGAAGCCGTAATGCAGGATCACGCGGTAGAAGCCTTCGCCCAGATCGTGCGTTTCGATCCGGTTCGCTTCATCGACATAGGGCACATCGGCAATCTGCACGGTCAGCACCACAACGCGTTCGTGCAGCACCTTGTTGTGCTTGATATTGTGGAGCAGCGCCGAAGGCGTGCCGGAGGAGCCGGAATTCATGAAGATCGCAGTGCCGGGCACGCGCTTGGATGAATTGTGCGCGCTTTTGGCAAAGATATCGAGCGGCAGGCCGATCTCGGTCATCCGCTCGCGCATCAGCTTGCGCCCCTTTGACCAGGTGGTGAGCAGGGTGAATGCCACCGCGCCAACCAGCAGCGGGAACCAGCCGCCATCGGCCACCTTGGTGAGGTTGGCGGCGAAATAGGCGCCATCGACAATCAGGAACAGCGCCACCACCGGCAGCGCGATCCACGTCTTCCACTTCCACACGCTGATGAACAATACGCCCATCAGCAGCGTGTCGAGCGTGACCGCGCCGGTCACCGCGATGCCATAGGCCGCAGCAAGGTTGGACGAGTTCTGAAAAGTCAGCACCAGCACGATGACCGAGATCATCAGCGCCCAGTTGATGAAGGGGATATAGATCTGGCCCGAATGTTCGCCGCTGGTATGCCGGATCGACAGGCGCGGGATGAAGCCCAGCTGGATCGCCTGATGGGTGATCGAAAACGCGCCCGAAATCACCGCCTGGCTGGCGATGAAGGTGGCCGCCGTGGCGAGGAACACCAGCGCCAGACGCAGGCTTTCCGGCGCCAGGAAGAAGAACGGGTTGTGAATCGCCACTTCGGCATCGGCATCGGGCAGGCCCATGATCATCGCGCCCTGACCGAAATAGTTGAGCAGCAGGCACGGCATGACAAAGCCGAACCACGAAAACCGCATCGGCCCGCGCCCGAAATGGCCCATGTCGGAATACAGCGCTTCCGAGCCCGTCACCGCCAGCACCACGCTGCCCAGCGCAAGAAAGGCAAACCACTTGTCGGTGATGAAGAAATTCACCGCATACCACGGATTGAGCGCGTAGAAGATTTGCGGCGTGTGGAAAATCTGGATCGAACCCAGCACCGCCAGCGTGCAGAAATAGACCAGCATCACCGGCGCGAACAGATTGCCCACCTTGGTCGTGCCGCGTTTCTGGATCACGAACAGGCCCACCAGCAATCCCAAAGCAATGGGGATGACCAGCGGACGCAGCCCCTCATTCACCACGGTCAGCCCTTCCACCGCCGACAGAACCGAAATGGCGGGCGTGATCATGCTGTCGCCATAGAACAGCGCGGTAGCAAACACGCCAAGCAGCACGATCAGCCAGCCATGGCGCGATTTGCCGACATGGCGCGAAAGCAGCGCCACCAGCGCCAGGCTGCCGCCCTGCCCCTTGTTATCCGCCTGCATCAGGATCGAGACATACTGGATCGAGACGACCAGCGTCATCGACCAGAAGATCAGGCTGACAACGCCCAGGATGTGCAGATCGTCGATCGGCAGGTGATGCGCGCCGCGAAACGTCTCGCGGAAAGCATAGAGCGGGCTGGTGCCGATATCGCCAAACACGATGCCAATGGCACCAAATGCCAGTTTTGCCTTGGCGGAAAGCGGCTTGTGGCCGGTTGCTGGTGCACTCATCGGGATTTACGCCCCTTGTCCCGCCTTTGGCCCGCCAGCGGCGCTATAGCCGGGCGGAAAGCGCGGCCTCTAGCAGTGTGCCGGAGGCGCGGCAAGCCGCCGACTCGGCGTGCCTATTCGCCCTGATCCGCAGCCGCTTCACGGGCAGGCGGCAGCGCCCCCGCCTGGGCCAGCATCGATTCCAGCCGCGCCACGCGTTCCGCCATGAAGGCTTGCGCAGGTGGCCCCCCCTCACCCATCCGTTCCAGCGCGCCGCGCCAGATCTGATAGGCCTCCAGCATCCGCCCCTGCCTGATCAGCGACAGGCCGAGGAAATAGGACGGCGCCGGATTGTCGGGCGCAATCGCGCTGGCCTGGCGGTAGGCATAGAGCGAGGGCTGCGTCAGCGCGCCGTCGGCCTGTTCCACCAGCGCATTGCCCAGCGCCAGCCACGCTTCGAAATCCTGCGGATTTTCACGGATCGCAATGTCGGCAAATCCCACCGCATTGGTGAATTGGCCCCGCTGCGCAAAGGCATCGGAGGTGACCATGGCATTGCTGCGCGATTTCAGACTTTCCCCCACCAAGAGCACGCGCGCATCGCGCATCTGCCATTCGTCGGTGTAGCTGGCCGCCATGTTCGCGCGGGGCGCACCGGGCAATTGCGGGCTGGCCTGCAAGGTGTAACCGGCAAGGCCGAACACCAGTGCCGCCGCGAGGCTTGTCCATGTGACGCGCGGCAGGCGGAACGCGAGAACCGCCACGGCAAAAGCGGCCAGCGCCAGCGCTGCCACCATGATCCAGATCATTGCGGCTTGCTCCCCGTCTCACCTTCGCCCTTCGCCCGGCCCAACCGCCCGCGCAGCACGAAAGCGACCAGCGCCAGCATCAGCAAGGGCAGCGCGAAAAGCGGCCAGGTGTTCGCCCCCAGCTTCGGCTCGTAGCTGACATAGTCGCCATAGCGCTCGACCATCCACGCGCGGATCTGTTCGGGGCTTTCGCCCGCCGCAATGCGCGTGCGCACCTGGTGGCGCATATCGCCGGCCATTGGCGCATCGCTGTCGGCGATGGACTGGCTCTGGCATTTGAGACAGCGCAGCGTGTGCATCAGCGCGGTCGCTTGCGCTTCCTGCTCCGGGTCGTCGAGCTGTTGATAGGCATAGGGCGCGGGCGGCAGGCTGTCCTGCGCCAGCGTGGGCGATGCCACCAGCATGGCAAGTGCCAGGATGAGCGCTGCGCCCCTCATGCCCCGGCCTCGCGCAGTTTGGCGAGGATATTCGGCACGTGTTCGGCCCGAATATCACCGATATGCTGGTGCACGATCACGCCCTTGCCATCGACCACAAAGGTTTCGGGCACGCCGGAGGAGCCGAGCGACAATTGCACTTCGCTGATGTCGTCCGCCCCAATGCGGGTGAACGGATTGCCATAGACCGCCAGAAACGCGGCCACATCCTCCGGCCGGTCGCGGATCGCGATGCCGACGATCTCTGCGCCCTGTTCGCGCAGGGTTTCCAGATGCGGCGCCTCGGCGCGGCAGGGCAGGCACCAGCTGGCGAAGATGTTGACAAGGCGCGGCTTCCCATCGGCCAGATCGGCGCTGGAAAGGCCCGGCTGCCCCTCCACGGCAGGACGCAGTTGAAACGGCGGAATGGGCTTGCCCACCATGGCGCTGGCTACAAACTCATCCTTGGGCTGGCGCAATTGATAGGCGAACAGACCAAAAGCCAGCGCGGCGACGCCTACCAGCACCCAGAGGAATATGCGCAGCCGCTTCATTCCGCCGGCTCCGGCGGCGGCGGCGTGCCGCGTTCGGCCTGATCGGCGCGGCGCACCGCGATCTTGCGCATCGCCACGCGGCGGCGGATATCGACCGACAGCCGCCCCAGCAGCGCCAGCGCGCCGCCCAGCGCGATCAGCAGGCCCCCATACCAGATCCAGGTGACAAACGGCTTCCACCACAGGCGCACCTGCCAGCGGCCATCCTCTGCCTGATTGCCCAGCGCGGCGTAAAGCTGCCCGTTCCAGCGCGTGACGAGCGCCACCTCGCTCGTTTCGGTGGGCGGCGACCAGAATACGCGCGCCTGCGGATGCGTCATGGTGACGCGGCCCTGCCCCTGCTGGACCGTCAGCGAAGCCTCGATCGCCTGCCAGTTGGGGCCGGATACGGGCAGCACGCTTTCCAGCCGCGCCGTCCACGGGCCGACCTCGATCACATCGCCCACATTGGCGGCCACCAGCCGCTCCTGCTGAAACGCGGTGTCGGCGGCCATGCCGAACAGTGCCACCGCCACACCCAGATGCGCCACCACCATGCCCCACATCGCAATCGGCACGCGCGCCAGCCGGCGCCCTTTCAGCGGCAGCACGCTCGCCACCGCGACCACCGCCGCGAGTGCAAGGCCGAGCAGCGGGAGAATGCCGATATCGGTGGCCAGCCACACGCCCGCCAGCACACCCACGCCGAGGCCCGACAGGATCAGCACCGGCACACGAATGCGCGCGAAGCTGTCGCGCCGCCAGTTGAGCAGCGGCCCCACCGCCAGCACCAGCAGCATGGGCAGGAAGAAGATCGCGGATACCGGGTTGAAATAGGGCGGACCGACAGAAACGCGCACATCGAACGCCTCGGTCAGCAGCGGATAAAGCGTGCCCAGCAGGACGATGCCCAGAATGGCGGAGAGCGCGACATTGTTCACCACCAGCGCACCCTCACGGCTGGTCAGGGCAAAGCGTTCCCCCTCCGCCACCGTGCCCGCCCGCAGCGCGAACAGCACCAGCGCCCCACCGATGTATAGGGTGAGCAGCGCGAGGATGAACGTGCCCCGCTCCGGATCGACGGCAAAGGCGTGCACGCTGGTGAGAATGCCCGATCGCACCAGAAAGGTGCCCAGCATACTCATCGAAAAAGCCACCACGCCCAGCAGCACCGTCCAGGCGCGCAGCGCATCGCGCGCGGCCAGCACGCTGGCCGAATGGAGCAGCGCGGTGGCCGCCAGCCACGGCATCAGCGCGGCATTTTCCACCGGGTCCCAGAACCACCAGCCGCCCCAGCCCAGCTCGTAATAGGCCCAATAGGAGCCTGCGGTGATACCAATGGTGAGCAGCACCCACGCGCCCAGAATCCACGGCCGCATCACGCGCGCGAATTCAGGCGTCACCTGCCGCGTCATCAGCGCGCCGACGACAAAGCTGAACGCGACCGACAGGCCGACATAGCCGAAATAGAGCGTAGGCGGGTGAAAGGCGAGGCCGATATCCTGCAACAGCGGGTTGAGACCGCTGCCCTGCGCGGGCACGGGGCTGAGGCGTTCAAACGGGTTGGAGGACAACAGCAGGAAGGCGTAAAAGCCCAGCGCGACGAAGGCTTGCGCGCCCAAAGTTGCCAGCATGGTGCGTTCGGGCAGCCGGCGCTCCACCGCCGCGATCAGCCCGCCCGCCAGCGCCATCACGGTCACCCACAGCAGCATCGAGCCTTCGTGATTGCCGAAAGCGCCCGACAGCTTGAAAATCATCGGCTTGTCGGAATGCGAATTGGTGGCCACCAGCTTCACCGAAAGGTCAGTGACGGCAAACAGATAGAGCAGGACGAGGAAGGACAGGCCGCACAGCAGCGCCTGCACCAATGCTGCCGGGCGCGCCAGCACGCCCACCGCTTCGTGCCCCGGACGCAGCGCCATAAACCCGGCCAGCAATTGCAGCCCCGCAAGCGCGGCGGCCAGCCACAGGGCGGCAAGGCCGAGTTCCGCCATCATTGCAGCGTCGCCTCGATCTGCGCGCGGACGTCGTCGGTGGTCATGCCTTCCAGTTCGCGCGGCATATAATTCTCGTCATGCTTGGCGAGCAGATTGTCGGCCACGAAGGTGCCGTCCGCGCCCATGCGCCCTTCGGCCACCACGCCCGACCCTTCGACAAACAGCGCGGGCGCAATTCCGGCAAAGGTGACCGGCACGCGGGCTGTGCCATCGCCCACCACGAAAGTGATCGTGACGCCATCGGGCGCGGTCTTGATCGAACCGCTTTCCACCATGCCGCCCAGGCGCACGCCGCGATCAGGATCGGGCGCCTCGGCCACGATTTCGCTGGGCAGATAGAAATAGCTTGCCTGACTGCGCAGCGCCCATGCCGCCAGCAGGCCCGCACCCACCAGCGCGACCAGCGCGATGACCAGCAGCACCAGCCGCTGATGTTTGGGCTTCACCGAAAGGCTCATTTCCCGCGCGTCTCCTCTCGCCGCGCTTCCGCGCGGCGCATCGCGATCCAGCTCCACACCACCATGATCAGCGTGGCCGCAATGCCCACCGCAAAGGCGGCATCGACAAAAGCCATCATGTCGGGTGCTTCGCGCATGGTCACTCCAGCCCTTCTGCCACTTGCATCGCCTTGCGCCGCAGCCGCGCCTCGGCCTGCATATCGGCCAATATGGTGCGCATCCGTGCCAGCACCACCCCGCCAAACAGCAGCGAGAATCCGGCCACCGCCACCAACAGCGGCCACAGATACACAGGATCAATCGCGGAATTGCCCATGGTGATGCTGGGCGGCTGGTGCAGCGAATTCCACCACACCACGCTGCGGTTGATGATGGGGATATTGATCGCGCCCACCAGCCCGAAAATAGCGGCAATGCGGCTGCTGGCCCCTTCGCGCGCCAGCGCGCCCGACAGCGCGATATAGCCGAAATAGAGGAACAGCAGCACCAGCATCGATGTCAGCCGCCCGTCCCACACCCACCATGTGCCCCAGGTGGGCCGCCCCCAGATCGATCCGGTGGCAAGGCAGACAAAGGTGAACACCGCGCCCGGCACGGCGGCCGCGCGCGCCGCAATCGCAGCCAGCGGATGCCGCCACACCAGTTCCACAAGGCTGGCAATCGCAATGGTGGTCCACCCGCCCATGCCCAGCCACGCGGTGGCGACATGGAGCGGCAGGATCTTTACCGAATCGCCCATCAGCCGGTCGGGCGGCATATTGAAATAGGAATGGATCAGCGAACCGGCGACAAGCACCAGCCCCCCCGCCAGCAAGAGCGGGGTGAGCCAGCGGGCAAGCCTCAAGAAACGGGCGGGATTGGCAAAGCCATGCATGGTTACAAAGGGTGGCCTGGTGCCGAAAGTCTGCTCGCGAAATTGCGTTTGTCCCTTTGGCAGGTGCGTGGCCCAACCTCAAGCATAACCGGAGCAACGCAGCGGCCTAGGCCGCGTGTTTTCGCGGTTCTGGGCCAATCGGGGGCGCTGTGTCGCTCTAGGTTGCTTTCTGTTTCAGGCGCGCCCGATCAGGATTTGCGCCATCCGGTCGGCCACCAGATCAGCGCCAAGGCCGGTCGCCTCGCTTTCCTGCCAGATGGCGCGCAGGCGATCGGGAATGGCGGCGATCATCCGCTCCACTTCGGCCAGATCGCCCGCCTCGCCCTTTTGCCGCGCCAGATATTCGACGCTGACATTGATGATGCCGCCGGCATTGATGACGTAATCGGGCGCATAGAGGATGCCCCGCCGCGCCAGCGCCGCACCATCCTCCGGCCGCGCCAGCTGGTTGTTCGCCCCGCCCGCGACAATCGCGCAATCGAGCTGCTCCACCCCGCGCGCATCGAGCACCGCGCCCAGCGCATTGGGGCTGAACACATCGCAAGGCACCGCCATGATCTGCCCCGCATCCACCACTTGCGCGCCAAGTTCAGCCGCCAGCCGGTTGGCGCGCAAGGGGTCGATATCCGCCAGCGTCAGCCGCGCGCCCTCTGCTGCCAGCAACCGCGCAAGGCCACCGCCCACGCTGCCGCAGCCCTGAATCGCCACATGAACTCCCGCCATGCTGTCACGCCCCAGCCGGTGCTCCACCGCCGCCTTCAGCCCCAGGAAAATGCCGCGCGCGGTAAACGGGCCGGGATCGCCGCCCGCAACGCCTGGCCCGACAGGCAGGCCGCTGACATGGCCGGTGCGCTGGGCGATGGCGACCATATCCGCCTCGCTCGCCCCCACATCCTCGGCCGTGACATAGCGGCCACCCAGCGCCTCGATCGCGTCTCCCAGCGCCGCCAGCATGGAAGGGGTGCGGCTGCGTTCGGCATCGAGCAGCACCACGCCCTTGCCCCCACCCATGGGCAGGCCCGCCATCGCGTTCTTGTAACTCATGCCGCGCGACAGGCGCAGCGCATCGGTCATCGCGTCGGCGGGATCGGCGTAATGCCAGAAGCGCACCCCGCCTGCGCCGGGGCCAAGATGGGTGGAATGCACGGCGAAGATTGCGGTGAGGCCCGATGCACGGTCGTGCACCAGCTCCACGCGCTCATGCTCATCCCAATCGGCGCTGGCCCAGAAAGCTGTCATGTCAGGAGTATCTGCCCGTTTGCGCCTGTCATGCGCGGTAAATCAGGGGAAATGGGGCGATCGACGGGATCCGAACCCGCGACCTCCGGTACCACAAACCGGCGCTCTAACCAACTGAGCTACGATCGCCATATCCCAGCACGCATACCAGGATGCGCGGCTGATAGGCCGCTTTGGCACAAGGTCAAGCCCCTGCCGTGCGGGCGGCTGCCTCTTGCACAAGCCTGCCCTCTTGCAAAGCGAAAAATGCGCGCAAACACGCCCGCATTGCCGGATTCTTTCCCGCTTGCCAGCACAGCGGCGCGGCGTATCAATCGGGCCATGCAATCCGTGCTGCCGAATCCGGGCGAGACATCCGCCGCCCAGTTGCTCTCCCGGCCGGGCGTGCGGCGCGTGCCGACCGACCGGCTGGAGCTGTTCGATTGCCCCGGCTTCCTCCCGCCTGCCCTGTGCGCCGATCTGGTTGCGCTGATCGAACGGGAACGCCGCCCCTCCACGCTGGCTGACAGCAACGGGGATTACGCCTTCCGCACCAGCGAAACCTGCGATCTTTCGGCAGAGGAGCCGGCGGTGAAGGAGTTGGAGGCATTGCTGTTTGCCCTGAACGGAATCGATCCCGCGCATGGCGAGCCCGTGCAGGGGCAGCGCTATGCCGTGGGGCAGGAATTCAAGGCGCATACCGACTATTTCGAGCCGGATTTTCCCGATTACGCGCGCTTCTGCTCGGTCGCGGGCAACCGCACCTGGACCTTCATGATCTATCTCAACCAGGTGGAGGCGGGCGGCGCCACCCGCTTCAAGGTGATCGGCAAGACCTTCCAGCCCGAAACGGGCAAGCTGGTCTGCTGGAACAACAAGCGCGCCGACGGGCGGCTCAACCCCAACACGCTGCACCACGGGATGAAGGTGCGCAGCGGCGTGAAATATGTCATCACCAAATGGTACCGCGAGCGCCCCTGGGGCTGGGAGTAGGCAGATGACGACACGCCACGGCGGATGCCATTGCGGCGCGGTGCGCTACCACGCCCACGTGCCCGAACCCTTGCGCGCGGGGCGCTGCAATTGTTCGATCTGCGCGATGAAGGGCGTGGCGATGGTGCATATCGCGCAGGCTGATCTGACCATTGAGCAAGGCGCAGATGCCCTTGCCTGTTACCAGTTCAACACGCGCGTGGCCGAACACTGGTTCTGCACGAATTGCGGCATCCACATTTATCACCGCCCGCGATCAAACCCCACGATTTACACCTTGAACGCGGCCACGCTGGATGGGGTGCGCGTGTACGAGGATTTTCCCGAAATCCGCGTCAATGACGGGGTGCACCACATGAAGGACCACGGCGGCAAAGCGCGCCTTGCCGGAACGCTGCGGTTCGAGCCGGCGGCCGACGACTGAAACGCCATGGAAAAGGGCGACCCCAGCGGAGCCGCCCTTTCGCTTCCGTGCCGAAGCAGTGCGAAGCTTACTTCTTCTTGAGGCTGAGCCCGCCGAAACGCTTGTTGAACTGCGCCACGCGGCCGCCCTGATCGACCTGACGCTGACCGCCTGTCCACGCCGGGTGGCTGGTGGGATCAATATCCAGCGTCATCACATCGCCTTCCTTGCCCCAGGTGGAGCGAGTCTGGAATTCGGTGCCGTCGGTCATCTTGACGGTGATGAAGTGGTAATCGGGGTGCGTATCGGCCTTCATGGCATATATCCTTTGCGCGCTGCCGGTTCCGACCGGCTTGCATTGGGGTAAATCGGTAAGCGGCGGCCCATAACGGCCACCCCCTTCAAGATCAAGAGCAAACGCCAGAGCGTGCGCGCCGTTCAGCTCTGCGGCGCGTCCGCGATCATGGCGGTGAACTGCACCTCGCAGGTGAGCTTGCCCTCTACGCTTGCCTTGCCCCAGAACTTGCACACGCGGCTGCGCTGCTGAAGGAAGCCGGCCTTCAGCTCCAGCAGCACGCCCGGTTCAACAGGAGCGCGGAACTTGGCCTCCTCGATCGCCATGAAATAGACGAGCTTGCCCGATCCGGCGAGGTCGAGCGTTTCCACCGCCAGGATCCCCGCCGCCTGCGCCAGCGCCTCGATCTGCAAGACACCGGGCATGATCGGGCGGCCGGGGAAATGGCCCTGAAAAAAGCCCTCGTTGAACGTCACCGCCTTGATCGCGGTAATCTCCTCGCCCTTCTTCAGTTCCGCCACCCTGTCGACCAGCAGCATCGGATAGCGATGCGGCAAGGCCTTCAGGATGCGCGGAATGTCGAAAGGTGCGTCAGCTTCGCTCATCACCATATGGCCCGATCAACCAGCGATCCTGCGAAGGATCAGCGGCCTTCAACAGCCGGCTGGGCAGCGCCATTGGCGGCAGCCGCCTGCTGCTGCGCGCGGGCCATGGCAAAGACCTGCTGCACCTGCTGATACAGGTTCACCACCGCTTCGTTCGGCTGGAAACCGGCGGGCGGCGTGATGGTGACCGAAGGCACGCGGGCGTTCAGCGCGGTGGCGACAAGCGAGGTCACATCCATGCCATCGGCGGCGTAGACGATGGCTTCGGGCGACAGCATGACCTGAATGCCGCGATCCGCGATCACCTGCTGCACGGCGGCGGCATATTGCTGGGCCACCTGGCTGACCACATACAGGCGGGCAAGCTGGATCGGCGCCTGCGCGGTGCTGATCTGCTGATCGATCGTGTTGATCTGCACCACGGTGGGGTTGGTTTCGGTGAGCG
This sequence comes from Alteraurantiacibacter palmitatis, assembly GCF_037154115.1. NCBI lineage: Bacteria > Pseudomonadati > Pseudomonadota > Alphaproteobacteria > Sphingomonadales > Erythrobacteraceae > Alteraurantiacibacter > Alteraurantiacibacter palmitatis. The sequence continues at coordinate 71,056 of NZ_JBANRO010000009.1, forward strand.
CGGCCTGTTCGGCCTCGTCAATCTGGCCATTCCGGTTGGTGTCCAGCGTCTGGAGCAATTGCATCCGCTGCTGGCTCAGCTGGTCGATCTGCTGGATCTGCGCGGCATAGGTGGTGCCGACCTGCTGGAAGCCGGTCTGCAGCGCGGTGGAGCTGGCAACGGCCACGGCAGGCTCGGTCACGGCCATGCCGTTGACCTGGGCAGCGGCCGGGCTGGCAAGAGCGGCAGCGGGAAGAACGGCAGCGACCAGCGCCGCCTTGAAGGACATCTTGGACATCAGAATGCAGTTCCTACGTTGAAGGACAGGGTCTTGGTTTCATCGCCTTCCTGCTTGAGGAGGGCGTAGGCAAGGTCGATGCGGAACGGGCCGAAGGGCGAATTCCAGTTGATGCCGGCGCCCACCGAAAGGCGCGGGCGGGGGCTGTTGCCGTAGAATTCTTCCACGAAGGGCGGCAGCTGCAACCCGATGGGCGAATTGTTGGCGCTGGTCAGGCAGGCCGGCGGATTGGGGTTGATCGGATTGGTGACCTGCGAAACGGCGGTGGGCACGCAACTGCCTGCCGTGTTGACAGTCGCAGCGTCGATCTGCGTGTACAGCGGCAAGCCGGAAGAATTGCGCTGCGGCACAAACAGGCCGTCGGGCGGCGGGCTGATGGTAAGCTGCGGGCTGCGAATGCCGAAGACCGAGCCGATATCGGCAAACAGCGAGGGGCGAATACCCATTTCGCGCGCGCCGGTGCCCAGCGGGATCTCCAGTTCGGCCCGGCCGAAATAGTAATAGCGGCCGCCCAGCGAATCGTCCTGGTTGTTGCGATCACCCAGCGGACGCAGCACGCGGTTACCGTCGTCATCGAAGATGTAGAAGCGGCGCACGACGCGCGGGCCGATACCGCGAATGTCGAAACCGCGGATATCCGGTTCGCCCAGGAAAAAGCGGTCGGTCAGGCGCACCTGATCGCCCAGCCCGGTAATCGCACCGGCCTCTCCCCGCAGCGAGAAGATGAAATTGCTGCCCAGGTCGAAGAACTGCGCCGCGTTCAGGCGGCCACGGATGTAACGGGTATCCCCGCCAAGCCCTGCGAAATCGACCGTAAAGCTGAGCAGATTGCCATTGGTGGGGCGCTGACGCGAATTGAGCGTATCGCGCACCAGCGAGATGCCGAGGATCGAATTGACCCGGTTGCCGATGGCGTCGCACAGATAGCGCCCGGCCAGCAAGGGCTCGCACTGGCGCGTGCCGTCGCCGTCGAAATCCGCAAAGAACTGGTTTTCGTCGATCGTGACATTTTCGAAGTTGAGCGTGTAGCGACCGATCAGCGAGGTGTATTCGGTAAGCGGAATACCTGCCCGCAGCGCGATGCCCGTGGTGCTTTGCTCATAGGTTGCATTGCGGCGGTTGAAATAGCCGTTGTTATAGTCCTGCCGGTAAAGGTCGATCCCGGCCGAGATATTGCGGTCGAACAGGTAAGGTTCGGCAAAGCTGATCGAGCCCGAACGCGAATAGCGCGAATAGTTGAGCGACAGGCCCACCGATTGTCCGCGCCCGCGGAAATTGTTCTGCCGGATCGATCCCTGGAAGATGAAGCTTTCCAGGCTGGAAAAGCCTGCCGACAGCGTCAGTTCCCCGGTGGGGGTTTCCTGCAGATTGGCCTGCAGCACCACACGGTCGGGGGTGCTGCCTTCGACCTGCTCGACTTCGAAATTTTGCTGGAAATAGCCCAGCGAATTGATGCGCGCGGTCGATCGGGAGACCTGGAGCGAGCTGAACGCATCGCCTTCCACCAGGCGGAATTCGCGGCGGATCACCTTGTCCTGGGTGATGGTGTTGCCGTTGATGTCGATCGATTCGATGTAGACGCGCGGCGCATCGGTCAGCGTGAAACGCACATCCATGGTGCGGTTTTCGCGGTTGGGGGTGAAGGTCGGCCGCACCTGCGCAAAGGCATAACCGAACGCGCCCGCGGTTTCGGTCAGCAGTTCGATCGTGTTGTCGACCAGTTCGGCGTTATACCAATCGCCTTCCCGGATCCGCAGCGACTGGGTCAGGCGGTCGCTGTCGAAATCGCGCAGCTGGCTGACCACGTCCACTGTGCCGAAACGGTAGCGTTCGCCTTCCTCCAGCACATAGGTGATGATGAAATCGCGCTTGTCGGGCGTGAGTTCCGCCACGGCCGAAACAACGCGGAAATCGGCATAGCCCTGCGTCAGGTAGAACTGGCGCAGCTTCTGCTGGTCATATTGCAGGCGGTCGGGATCGTAGCTGGTGTTGGAACTGAAGATCTTCAGCAGCCCCGATTCCTTGGTGACCATTTCGCTTTTCAGATCGCCATCGGAAAAGGCCGAATTGCCGATGATGTTGATCTGGCGCACCTTGGACTTGGGGCCTTCGTTGATTTCGAAGATCACGTCCACGCGGTTCTGGTCGAGCATGACCATCTGCGGTTCGACCACCGCGGCATAGCGGCCCTGCCGCTTGTACAGCTCGATAATGCGGGCCACATCGGCGCGCACGCGGCTGCGGGTGAAGATCTGGCGCGGGGAAAGCTGGATTTCCTCGCGCAGCTTGTCGTCCTTGATGCGGCGGTTGCCTTCGAGCAGCACGCGATTGATGATCGGGTTTTCGACCACCGTGATCACCACATTGCCGGCATTGTTGGTGACCGAGAAGTCCGAGAACAGTTCGGTTGCCGCAAGGTCGATCAGCGCCTGGTCCGCGCGGGCGGCGGTATAGACCTGGCCGGGGCGCAGCTGAATGTAGGAAAGGATCGTTTCCGGCTCCAGCCGCTGCGCACCCGACACCGCGATGGTGCGGATCACGTCGCCCTGTTCGGCGGGTGCGGCCGCGGGCGCGGCAGGCGCCGCTTCGGCCGGCGGGGCGGCATCCTGCGCCATGGCCACAGCGGGCAGACCAGCCAGGATGGTGCACCCCATCAGGGCCGCGGCAAAGTGCGAGGCTGTCGTGCTGTGTGCGCTTGAAATCTTCATGCGTTCATTCCCTGCGGCCTTTGCGCCTTTACCCGTGAGTGTGACTGTGCGGTTCCATCCCGAAACCATCCGCCCGTGCCGGAACATTCCGGCCGAAAAGCTGCAACCACATGGGTGAGAGGCGCCCCTTGCCCGATACGGCCCGCTTCATCAAGCGATCAGGCAGGGTTTCGTGTCGCCAGAGCCATCCTTTTCCCCGCCTAGCTGCCGAATATCGGCAGGGAGGCAATGTCCACAATCGTGACGAACAGCATCAGGCCAAGCACAAGTGCCATCCCGGTGCGGAACGCCCATTCCTGACTGCGCGGGCTGGCAGGCTTTCGGCGGATCGCCTCAGCCGCGTAGAATGCCAGGTGCCCACCGTCGAGAACCGGAATTGGCAGCAGGTTGATGAATGCCAAATTAAGCGAGATGAAGGCGACAAATTCGACAAAGGCCAGCGGCCCCAGGCTCAATTGCTCGCCCGAAAACTTGGCGATCTTGATCGGCCCGCCCAGTTCCTCAACCGACCGTTCGCCCATGATGATCTGGCCGATGCCCGTGACCATCATTTTCAGCGCGTTCCAGCTGCGATCCATCGCAAAGCCAAGCGCGGACAGCGGCCCTGCGGCCTGGAATTCGCCCGGATTGGAATAGACGCCGATTATGCCCAGACGCGAAGTATTGCCGAACCGGTCGGTCATCTCCACGCTGTCCACCTTCACCGGAACGGTCGCCTGCACGCCTTCGCGTTCGTAAGTCAGCGTGATCGTGCGGCCCGGATAGGGCAGCACGAAGGCGCGCACCTGTTCGAAATCGGTCACGCGCTCGCCATTTACCGCAACGATTCGGTCGCCCGCCTCAAGCCCGGCGGCGTATGCAGGCGAATTGTCGGCAAAATCCGCGATCACCGGCGGCACCACGGGGCGGCCATAGACCATGGCGAAGCCGGCAAAGATGATGACCGCGATCAGCAGATTGGTGACCGGCCCGGCCGCCACAATCAGCGATTTCTGCCACAGCGGCTTGGCCTGAAAACACTGCTCCTGCTCGTGCCTGGGCAGCGCCAGATATTCGGGACTTGGCTGGCTGGCGGGGCTCATGTCCCCGGCAAACTGGACATATCCGCCCAGCGGCAGGGCAGAAAGCCGCCAGCGTGTGCCGCGCTTGTCGGTAAAGCCCGCCAGTTCCTTGCCGAAACCCACCGAAAACACATTTGCCTTCACGCCGAACCAGCGCCCGACGAGGTAATGCCCCAATTCGTGCAAGGTGACGAGCGGCCCCAGCACCAGCAGGAACCCCGCGATCATCATCCACACGGGCACCGATTCAAACACGTGGGGCATGGTGTCAGGCAATCTCCATCAGGCGCGACGCACGCTGGCGCGCTTCGGCGTCCACCGCAAGCACTTCTGCAAGGCTGGTGGGTGCAGGCGGCACGCCTTCATCCAGCGTTCTGGCGACAATTGCCGAAATTTGCGTGAATGTGATCTGACCGGCAAGGAATGCCGCTACCGCCACCTCGTTCGCCGCATTGAGCACCGCCGGGGCCGCCCCGCCCGCCTGCGCCGCCGCGCGCGCCAGCCTTGTCGCGGGGAAGCGCTCCTCATCCGGTTCGAAGAAGCTCAGTGTTCCAATTGTCGGCAGGTCGAGCGGCTTGCACGCCGTGTCCATGCGGGCGGGCCAGGCAAGGCAGCTGGCGATGGGCACGCGCATATCGCTGGGGCCAAGCTGCGCCAGTGTCGATCCGTCGCGGTATTCCACCATCGAATGGATCACGCTTTGCGGGTGCACCACGATCCGCAGCCGGTCGAGCCCGACGGGGAACAGGTGCCAGGCCTCGATCAGTTCCAGCCCCTTGTTGAACATGGTCGCGCTGTCCACGGTGATCTTGGCGCCCATGTCCCAGTTGGGGTGCTTCAGCGCCTGTTCGCGGGTGGCCTTGCCGAGTTGCTCGGCGCTCCATTCGCGGAACGGCCCGCCGCTGGCGGTGAGCGTGATCCAGCGCACCTCGGTGATGTCGTTGCCCTGAAGACATTGGAAGATCGCATTATGCTCGCTGTCGGTGGGCAGCAGCGTCGCCCCGTGGCGCGCCACTGCATCCATCAGGATGTCGCCCGCGCTGACAAGAGCCTCCTTGTTGGCAAGCGCAAGGGTCCCGCCCTGCTCCACCGCTGCCATGACGGGGGCAAGCCCTGCACAGCCGACAATGGCGGCGACGGTTACGTCCGCGCCGGAAGCGGCAGCCTCACACAAGGCCTGCGCGCCGCCGCTGGCCTTGATGGCGGTGCCGCTAAGCGCCTCGCGCAGGTCTGGCAGGCAAGCCTCGTCACCAACGACCGCCATTTCCGCGCCAAATTCGATCGCCAGCGCGGCCAATTCGCGCGCGCTGCAATTGGCGGTAAGCGCCTTGACTCGCCAGTTGTCGCGGCTCTGCCGGATGAGGTCGAGCGTGGAGGTGCCGATGGAGCCGGTTGCGCCCAATATCGTAAGGCTGCGTGTCATGGATGCCCGCGATACCACAGTTCGGCCGCGACGATAGCCACCGGAAGCAAGCCGTCCACCCGGTCAAACACCCCGCCATGGCCCGGTATCAGCGCTGAGGAATCCTTCACCCCTGCCCGCCGTTTCAGCCAGCTTTCCAGAAAATCGCCCGCCTGCGCCACCACGGCCAGCAGTGCGCCAAGGACGAAGGCCACCCCCGTCATCACGCGCAATTCATCGAAGGCGCGCGCGCCGACATTGGAATAGAACAAGGCCACCGTTACCAGCGCGGCGGCCAGCATTCCGCCGCCAAGGCCCGCCCAGGTCTTGGACGGGCTGATGGCGGGCGCAATCTTCGGCCCACCGATCGTGCGACCGCTGAAATAGGCGCCGATATCGGTGGCGATGACGAGGGCAAGGATGCCCACGATCATTTCGCGCTCCAGCATCACCAGCGCGCGCGCGGCCATGCCGATATAGACCGCGCCCGCTGCAATTCCGATTACCCGCCATGCCAGCGACGGCGTCGCCTTCATCACCAGCCGCGCCAGTTCGCCAAAGCAGGTGAGCGCAACCAACACAACCAGCGTGTCGAACCACCAGCCGCCCAGCCACAGCGCCCCGCCCGCCACGGCCAGCATGACCACGGCAGAGGCGGCACGCACGGCGAGATCCGATTTCGCGGCGGGAGCTTGGTTCATACCTGCACACCCACACCCGCTCGCCCTGAGCCTGTCGAAGGGCCTCGCGCGGCTTTTCCACGAAGCGGCAAAGTCAGCGCAGCATCCTTCGACAGGCTCAGGATGAACGGGCTTGGGCTATGGGCCGACAACATACTACCGCCCGCCATAGCGCCGCTCCCGCTTGGCAAACTCCGCGCAGGCCTCCCGCAAATGCTCTTCGCCAAAATCGGGCCAGAGCACATCCATGAACAGCATTTCGGCATAGGCCGCCTGCCACAGCAGGAAATTCGACAACCGCACCTCGCCGCTGGTGCGGATCAGCAGGTCGAGTGGCGGCAGGTCGGCCGTGTCGAGATTGGCCTCGATGCTTTCCTGCGTGATCGCGCCCGCTTGCGCCGCCTTGGCCGCCGCGCGGGCGATCTCCTGCTGCGCGCCGTAATTCAGCGCCACCGCCAGCGTGCGCGTGCCGCCCGCTGTCTTTGCCAGCGCATATTCCAGCCTTTCGACGATATCGGGGGCAAAGGCGCGCCATTCCCCGATCAGTTTCAGCCGAACGCCCTGGCGCACCATGTCATCAAGGTTCGCCTCGATGAAGCGGCGCATCAGCTTCATGAGGTCGGCAATCTCCTCCTCGTCACGCTTCCAGTTTTCGGAACTGAAGGCGTAGAGTGTGAGACATTCGATCCCCAGAACCTGGCACGCCTTCACCGCGCGGCGCACCGCCTCCCCGCCCTCGCGGTGGCCGATGGCGCGCGGCAGATGGCGTTTGGCAGCCCAGCGGCCATTGCCATCCATGATGATGGCGACATGGCGGGGGGTTTCGGCAGAGGCCGTCATGATTGCATCGCGTCCTGGGAGGCCCCAGCAATCACTGGGTCAGGATTTCCTTCTCCTTCGCGGCGGCGGCGGCATCCACCTCGGCCACGAATTTGTCGGTCATCTTCTGGACTTCCTCCTCCAGGCGCTTGCGGTCGTCTTCCGAGATGTCCTTCTTCTTCTCGTCTTCCTTCAGCGCTTCGTTCGCATCGCGGCGGACATTGCGGATCGCGATCTTCGCTTGCTCGGCATATTTGCCCGCCAGCTTGGCCAGCTCCTTGCGCCGTTCCTGCGTCAGATCAGGCAGCGGGAGGCGCAGCGTGTTGCCGTCGATCATCGGGTTGAGGCCCAGATTGGCGTGGGCTATGCCCTTTTCCACTGCGGTCACATTGGCGCGGTCCCAGACCTGCACGCTCAGCATCCGCGGTTCGGGCGCGGAAACGGTTGCCACCTGGTTGAGCGGCATCATCGCGCCATAGACCTCCACCACCACCGGATCGAGCAGCGCGGTATTGGCGCGGCCCGTGCGCAGGCCCGACAGATCGCTTTTCAGCGCTTCCACCGCGCCAGCCATGCGGCGCTCGACATCGGCCTTGTCATATTTCGGCATCGCTCAACCTTCCTTCTGTACCAGTGTCTGCACGCCGTTGCCCGCCAGCACGCGCGCCAGATTGCCCTTTTCGCGGATCGAAAAGACCACGATGGGAATGGCGTTGTCGCGGCACAGCGCCACGGCGCTTGCATCCATCACCTTGAGATTATCTGCCAGCACACGGTCGTAACTGACGGTTTCGAAACGGATGGCAGAGGCGTTCTTCTTGGGGTCGCTGTCATACACGCCATCCACGCTGGTGCCCTTGAACAGCGCGTCACACTTCATTTCCGCCGCGCGCAAGGCGGCGCCGCTATCGGTCGTGAAATAGGGCGCACCCACGCCTGCGGCAAAGATGACCACGCGGCCCTTTTCCAGATGCCGTTCGGCCCGGCGGCGGATCACCGGTTCGCACACGGCGTCCATCTGGATCGCGCTCTGCACCCGCGTCTGCACGCCCAGCTGTTCCAGCGCGTTCTGCATCGCCAGCGCGTTCATCACGGTGGCGAGCATCCCCATGTAATCGGCCTGCGCCCGGTCCATCCCCTGCGCCGCGCCGGCCATGCCGCGAAAGATATTGCCGCCGCCGATGACAAGGCAGATTTGCAGGCCGGTTTCCTTGGCTGCCTTAACCTCTGCCGCCAGCGCCGCCACCACGGCGGGATCAATGCCGAACTGCTGGTCGCCCATCAGCACCTCGCCCGACAGTTTGAGCAGGATACGTTTGGTGTTGGGGAGCAGCATGGGGACGGCAAATCCTGTCAGGGCGATTTCGTGATGCGCCCTTATAGTCAGCGCGCCTTTCCTGCCAAGGGCCCGCAAAGGAATACCCCAAAGGAAAACCCCCGCTCTGCCAAGGCAAAGCGGGGGTTCGCAACCTGTCGGCAATTGGGCGAAAGATCAGCCCTTGACTGCCGCTGCCACTTCGGCGGCGAAATCGGTCACTTCCTTCTCGATGCCTTCGCCAAGCTGGAAGCGGACATAGTCCTTCAGCACGATCGGCGTGCCGGCGGCCTTGCCGGCCTGCGCCACGACTTCGGCGATGGGCGTCTTGTTGTCCATCACGAAAACCTGGCTGAGCAGGGCGTTTTCCTTGGCATATTTGGCGACCGCGCCTTCCACCATCTTGGCCTGCACTTCGGCGGGCTTGCCGGTTTCGGCAGCCTTTTCAGCGGCGATCTTGCGCTCGCGCGCGATCACATCGGCATCAAGGCCTTCGGCATTCAGCGCCTGCGGGAAAGCGGCGGCGATATGCATGGCCAGCTGCTTGCCCAGCGGTTCGAGCACGTCGGCACCGGCTTCGGATTCGAGCGCGACCAGCACGCCGATCTTGCCGAGGTTCGGGGCAGCAGCGTTGTGCATATAGGGCACGACGAGGCCGTTTGCGACCGACACGCTCTTCATGCGGCGCACCTGCTGGTTTTCACCAATGGTGGCGACATTGTTGGTCAGCTTGTCGGCCACGGTGCCGCCATCGGGATAGGCCGCGGCCTTCAGCGCGTCGACATCGTCTGCCGACAGGGTGAGCGCGACCTCGGTGGTCTTGCGCACGAAATCCTGGAACTGGTCGTTCTTGGCGACGAAGTCGGTTTCCGAATTCACTTCCACGGCCACGCCCTTGGTGCCCGTGACAGCAATGCCCACCAGACCTTCGGCAGCGGTGCGGCTGGACTTCTTCTGCACGGCGGCCAGACCCTTGGCGCGCAGCGCGTCCACGGCGGCTTCGATATCGCCATTGGTTTCTTCCAGCGCCTTCTTGGCATCCATCATGCCGGCACCGGTCATTTCGCGAAGCTTCTTCACGTCAGCGGCGGTAAAAGCCATCTTTGTGTTCCTTCTTCAAATAGTGAGCCGCGCCGGGCCCCGCTGTTGCAAGGCCCGGCGCGCTAATGGGGAATTGTGACCGGCGGCTTACGCCTGCGCGGGCGCTTCCTCGGCAACGGGCGCTTCTTCGGCCAGCACGGCTTCAGCCGGCGGGGCATCCATGGCGCCCACATCGGCGCCCGAATCCACCACGCCTTCGCCGCGGCCCTTCATCGCCGCCTGCGCAATGGCATCGCAATAGAGGCGCACGGCGCGGCTGGCATCGTCATTGCCCGGAACCGGGAAAGCAATGCCGTTGGGGTCAACATTGGTGTCGAGGATGGCGACGACCGGAATGCCCAGAACATTGGCTTCCTTGATCGCCAGCTCTTCCTTGTTGGCGTCGATCACGAACATCACGTCCGGAATGCCGCCCATGTCGCGGATGCCGCCGAGCGAAAGTTCCAGCTTGTCCTTTTCACGCGTGAGCTGGAGCACTTCCTTCTTGGTCAGGCCCGACATCCCGCTGCCCAGCTGCTCTTCCAGAGCCTTCAGGCGCTTGATCGACTGGCTGATGGTCTTCCAGTTGGTGAGCATACCGCCAAGCCAGCGGTGGTTGACGAAGTGCTGACCGCAGGCGCGCGCGGCCTGGGCAATCGGCTCCTGCGCCTGGCGCTTGGTGCCCACGAACAGCACCTTGCCGCCCGAACGGACAGTGGCCTGCACGAAATCCAGCGCACGCGCGAACAGCGGCACGGTCTGCGACAGGTCGATGATGTGAACACCGTTGCGGGCGCCGAAGATATACGGCTTCATCCGCGGGTTCCAGCGGTGGGTCTGGTGGCCGAAATGCGCGCCGGCCTCGATCAATTGCTGCATGGTGACGACAGGTGCCGCCATAGATAATTCCTTTCCGGTTATGCCTCTGGAAGACGGGGAACCGGACGCAGGTGGGAGAACCCTGTTGCGAACGGCACCGGTGATGTGTGCCTTCCATGCGAAATCGCCGAAGGATGCGCGCCGCTGCGACACGCCCCCGTCGACGCCGCGGCCCTTAATGCCAAGAAGGCGCAAAAGCTACCCCGAAAATGCGTCGGGGCCCGCACTCCGCAGCCGCGCCTTGCCGAATCACTTGACAGCATCGGAACGAAATGAGAACAAGAGAACATATAGCGAACTTAGGAACGTTTCCCGGTTTCCCGTTTTTCCCGTTTGTCCGGGTCACGCACGCCGGACGTCATGCGAGAGGTCAAGGCCCATGCTTTCTGCGTTTGCAATCACGCTTTTTTTCTCGGCCATGGGGCTGATCGCTCTTGGCGTGGTCGGCCATTCGGTGATCACGGGGGTGGCGCGCGGCCGCGCCATTTTGCGCGAACTTGCGGCCTTGGACGCAGCGCCTGCACGGCAAGCCCGGCCAGCAAAGGTGGTGATGCGGCTCCGTCCGGCGCAGCCGCGCCTGACCCTTCGTGAAGCAGGCAGCAGCCGCGCCGCCTTCGCTATTTCGCGGCCTGTTCGCGCAGCCGCCTGACGCGGGCATAGCGGGCAACACCCAGCGGCATCAGCGCCAGATAGACCGCGCAGATCATCACCAGCGTCCACCACGGCTCTGTCAGCAGCGCGGCAAAAATCAGGCCGCCAAGCGCGATGACGCCCAGCCGCAGATTCTTGCCCGGCCGGATCGATTTCCAGCTCATCGTGGCAAGATTGGAAATCATCAGAAAGGCGATCAGCGCCGTCCAGACCGCAACCAGCACAGGTTCGCGGAACCAGTCATTGCCGGTGGCAAGCCACAGGAACATCGGCAGGAACGCCAGCCCCGCCCCTACCGGCGCGGGAACCCCGGTCAGAAAGCCAGCCGATTTGTGCGGCTGATCCTCCGTATCGATCTGGGCATTGAAGCGCGCCAGCCGCAGCGCGCAGCAGATCGCAAAGCCCAGCGCGGCGAACCAGCCGAAGCGCGGCAGATCCTGCAAGGCCCACAGGAACAGCACCAGCGCCGGCGCCATCCCGAAACTCAGCGAATCAGCCAGGCTGTCCAGTTCAGCCCCGAAACGCGATTGCGCCTTGAGCAAGCGGGCAATGCGTCCGTCGATCCCGTCGAGCACGCCTGCCAGCACGATGGCGAACAGCGCCTTTTCCCAATCGTCCACAATCGCAAAGCGGATGCCGGTAAGGCCCGAACACAGCGCCGCCGCGGTAATCGCATTGGGAATGACAGACCGGACGGAAAGCCCGCGCGTCCCGCTCCGCACGACCGGTTCAGGCAGATCTTCCTCGCTGGCACGCGGCCCGATCCAGGCTTCGTCCTCGGCACTGTGCCGGGATTCCGGATGACCTGAACCGCCTGCTTGCGTCACAGGCTGACACCTTCAATCAAGGCCTGTTGCCCGATTTCGGCCAGCACAGTCTCCCCTGCCACGACCTTCTGGCCCAGCAGCACTTTGGAATCCGTGCCTGCCGGCAAATAGACATCCACCCGGCTGCCAAAGCGGATCAGGCCGATGCGCTGCCCGCTGGCCACCAGATCGCCCGGCTTGACGAAAGGAATGATGCGCCGCGCCACCAATCCGGCAATCTGCGTGAAACCAATCGCCCGCCCGTCAGCCCTTTCGATCAGGATGTGCTGGCGCTCGTTCTCCTCGCTCGCCTTGTCGAGATCGGCATTGAGGAAACGGCCCGGAATATAGACCACGCGCTTGACCGTTCCGGCCACCGGCGCACGGTTGATGTGGACATCGAACACCGACATGAAGATCGACACGCGCGTCACCGGCTCCAGCCCCAGCCCGCGGCCGCCTTCGTCATCGCCCTGCAATTCGGGCGGCGGCGGCACCTGCACGATCAGCGACACCAGACCATCGGCCGGCGACACGATCAGGTTGGAACCTTGCGGCACCACGCGTTCAGGATCGCGGAAAAAGGCGAAGGTGAAGATGGCGAGGCCCAGCAGGGGCCAGCCGATGATCTCCCAATCGAGCCACAGCAGCACCAGCAGCGCCAGCGCCACCCCAATCAGGCCGAATTTGCGGCCTTCGGGGTGGATGGAGGGCCAGCGCCATTGTGCTTCGCCGCGCCCGCGATTGTCTTTCAGTTCTCCGGCCATGCCCTTCCTCTAGGGACTGAGGCCGCGCGGCACAAGGCTGGAGGGCCGCAAAGCGGGCTGTGGCAACGGCAAGGCGCAAGGTTTTGACGGCGGCGGCGGTGGACAGGGCTGGATTGGCCGCCGCTTTGCTTTGGCCGCCTGCCCTTCGCTCCGGCCCCGCCCCAGCGTGCGTCTGCTTCGCAACCGCTCTAGGCTGGTTCCGCGCAAGCGTTGCGCAAAACGATTGGATTTGGCTTCGCGAAAGAGGCGGCGGTGGTGGACAGGGCTGGATTCGAACCAGCGTACGCTCTCGCGGGCAGATTTACAGTCTGCTGCCATTAACCACTCGGCCACCTGTCCACCGGTGCCGGAAACGGGATAAAACCCGCAAGGGATGAGCCCCGTAAAGGGCCCGGTCCAGCCGAGAGGCGCCCCAATGGCGAAGCTGCGCTTGCCTGTCAATGGTCTGGCTGGCAGGAGCGCGCCAACAGCGAAGGATATCGGGCATGAACAGGAAGGGTGAAGGCCGCAAGGGCGACAAGCGCGCACTGCGCGGCCGGGCGGGCCGCAACCAGGGCGGGCGCGGATCGGGCCGCACGGGCGGCGGGGCGGTGCGCCTGTGGGGGCGCCACGCGGTGGAGGCCGCGCTGATGAACCCGGCGCGCCAGCATCGCAAGCTGTGGGCCACGCATGACGGCATCGAATCGCTCGACGGCGAATTGCCTGCCGGTTTCCCGCTGGAATATGCAGGGCCAGAGGATCTGGCCCGCATGGTGCCGCGCGATGCGCCGCATCAGGGGCTGGTTCTGGAATGCGATCCGCTGGAGGATCTGCACCTGTCCGAAGTGCTGGACGAGGATGACGGACGCCCCATCGTGGTGCTCGATCAGGTTACCGATCCGCACAATGTGGGCGCGATCCTTCGTTCTGCCGCCGCGTTCGACGCGGCTGCCCTCGTCACGCAGGACCGCCATGCCCCGGCTGAAGGCGGCGCCTTGGCCAAATCGGCTTCGGGTGCGCTGGAGATCGTTCCTTGGGTGCGCGTGGTCAATCTGGCCCGTGCGCTGGAAGAAATGGCCGAGGCGGGATATTGGCGCATCGGACTTGCCGGTGAAGCCGATGCCAGTTTCGCATCCGTCCTGCCGGCCGGCCCGGTGGCGATCGTGCTGGGCGCGGAAGGCGAAGGGCTGCGCCACAACATTGCCGCGCATTGCGATACGCTGGCGCGGCTTCCGATCAGCAGCGCGATGGAAAGCCTCAACGTATCGAACGCGGCAGCCATTGCGCTTTATGCGGTGGCAACGCGCCCGGAATGAGCAAGGCAAAGGGGCCGCGGCGTGATGCAGCAGCCCCTTTTGTTCGCCTCAACCTTACGGAAGAAACCTGATGCGGATCAGTTGACCGCGTCCTTCAGCCCCTTGCCCGCCTTGAACTTGGGCTGGCTGGAGGCAGGGATCTTCATCGGCGCGCCGGTGCGCGGATTGCGGCCGGTGGACGCCTTGCGCCGCGCCACCGAAAAGGTGCCGAAACCGACCAGACGCACTTCGTCGCCCTTGGAAAGCGTGGTGGTGATTGCTTCAAACACGCCTTCCACCGCTTTGGTGGCATCATTGCGTGACAAGCCGCTCAATTCCGCGACGGCGCCGATCAGTTCGTTCTTGTTCATGGCCCTGGAAATCCCCCTCAATCGTGTTGTCGTTTGCCTTGCCTGTGCATTCGCGCTGCGATGGGCGGGGAATTGAGCGAGTTTTCACACCGATGTCTAGGGCCTTGACCGCCTGTGGCAGGCAAATGCTGCAATTTTGCGGGCCAGCGGATGCTTTGCAGCCGCCCTGCCCCCTGCCCGCTCTTGCCGGCAGCCTGCCGTGCGCGATAGCGCTAACAGAGGGCAGACGATTCGCTGCGCCGCAAAAAACCGGTCGCCACCGCGCGATCAATGCGCGGTGGTGCCGGGGGCAGGCACAGGCGCAGGCTGGCTGGCCAGATCGTCGGCCTCGGTCCATTCGATCGGCTGCGGCATGGCGGTGAGCGCGTGCTCCAGCACCTGATCGACATGGGAAACCGGAATGATCTCCAGCCCCTGCTTCACATTGTCCGGAATCTCGGCCAGATCCTTCACATTCTCGTCCGGGATCAGCACCGTGGTGATGCCGCCGCGCAGTGCCGCCAGCAGCTTTTCCTTGAGGCCCCCAATCGCCAGCACGCGCCCGCGCAGCGTCACTTCGCCGGTCATCGCCACATCGGGGCGCACGGGCACGCCGGTCAGCGTGGAGACGATCGAGGTGACCATGCCGATGCCCGCGCTGGGGCCATCCTTGGGCACCGCGCCTTCGGGCAAGTGGATATGCACATTCTTGCGGGCAAAGATTGACGGCTTGATCCCATAGGCGGGCGCGCGCGCTTTCACGAAGCTGAAGGCGGCGGCAACGCTTTCGTTCATCACCTCGCCCAGCTTGCCCGTGGTGCGCACTTCGCCCTTGCCCGGCGTGGTGACGCTTTCAATGGTCAGCAATTCGCCGCCAACGGACGTCCAGGCAAGGCCCGTCACCGCGCCCACCTGCGCTTCGGCTTCCGATACGCCGTGCTTGAACTTGCGCACCCCGGCAAAATCGGCAAGGTTCTCGCTTGTCACGGTTACTGCGGTGTCCTTGCCTTCCAGAATCCGGCGCAAGGACTTGCGGCACAGGCGCGCAATTTCGCGCTCCAGCGTGCGCACGCCGGCTTCGCGGGTGTAATAGCGGATGAGGTCGCGCAGTGCCTCCTCGGTCAAGGTGAACTCGCCTGCCTTCAGCCCGTGCGCTTCCACCTGCTTGGCGACCAGATGGCGCTGCGCAATCGCGACCTTCTCGTCCTCGGTATAGCCTTCCAGCCGGATGATCTCCATCCGGTCGAGCAGCGGCTGCGGCAGGTTGAGGCTGTTCGCCGTGCAGACGAACATGATGTCCGACAGATCCAGATCCAGCTCCAGATAATGGTCCTGGAACTTGGCATTCTGTTCCGGATCGAGCACTTCGAGCAGCGCCGAGGCGGGATCGCCGCGGAAATCCTGCCCCAGCTTGTCAATCTCATCCAGCAGGAACAGCGGGTTGGACGTGCCCGCCTTTTTCAGGTTCGACACGATCTTGCCCGGCATGGAGCCGATATAGGTGCGGCGGTGGCCCCTGATCTCGGCCTCGTCGCGCACCCCGCCCAGCGACTGGCGGATGAATTCGCGTCCGCAAGCCTTGGCAATGGACTTGCCCAGCGAGGTCTTGCCCACGCCCGGCGGGCCAACAAGGCACAGGATCGGGCCTTTCAGCTTGTTGGTGCGCGCCTGCACGGCCAGATACTCGATGATCCGGTCCTTCACCTTGTCGAGCGCGTAGTGATCGGCATCGAGGATCGCCTGCGCCTTGGCGATATCCTTCTTGAGCTTGCTCTTCTTGCCCCATGGCAGGCCCAGCAGCACATCGAGGTAATTGCGCACGACTGTCGCCTCGGCGCTCATCGGCTGCATGGTGCGCAGCTTCTTCAGCTCGGCATCGGCCTTGGCGCGCGCTTCCTTGGGCAGTTTGAGGCTTTCGATCTTCTTTTGCAGCTCGGCAATCTCGTCGCCATCGCCTTCACCGCCGCCCAGTTCGCTCTGGATCGCTTTCAGCTGTTCGTTGAGGTAATATTCGCGCTGCGTCTTTTCCATCTGCCGCTTCACGCGGCCGCGGATCTTGCGCTCCACCTGAAGCACAGACAACTCGCCTTCCATCGCGGCATAGACCAGTTCGAGCCGCTTGACCGGATCGGTCTCGTTCAGGATTTCCTGCTTGGTCGAAACCTTGGCTGCAAGATTGCCGGCAATGGCATCGGCCAGCCGCCCCGCATCCTCGATCTGCGCCAGATCGGCCTCGACATCATCGGGCAGCTTCTTGTTGTGGCGCGCGTAATCGCCGAATTGCTCCAGCGTTGTGCGCACCAGCGCGGTGGCCTCGCTGCCGATGGCGGCGGTTTCGGCCACGGGACGCACCTGCGCCAGCACCAGATTTTCACTGGGGCGCAGTTCGACCAGTTCGGCGCGGGCCGTGCCTTCCACCAGCACGCGCACCGTGCCATCGGGCAGTTTGAGCATTTGCAGCACCTGCGCCACCACGCCCATGGTGAAGAGGTCATCCTTGGTGGGATCATCGCAAGCGGGATCAAGCTGGGCGAGGAGGAAGATATCCTTGTCCCCCTCCATCGCGGCTTCGAGCGCGGCAACCGACTTCTCGCGGCCGACGAAGAGCGGCACGACCATGCCGGGAAACACGACAATGTCGCGCAGGGGAAGAAGCGGGAGAACAGCCAGCGGGCTGTCAGGTGCAGGTGTAGTCATGTTGGGAATATGGGGAGGCACTCGCGCGGGTGCAACTCAGGGGCGATGCAAGGGTGTGGATGGGGCCTTGGGGCGGGTATGGAGGCAAGGAAAACTGCGAGACTGCGCTCTCCATGATCAGAGGGATCCGGAAGTGACCCAAATATCTCTTCGAACCACCTACAAAATTGGCAAGCTCAATTCTCTCGCCTTCTGAAACATCAAACCTTTTGCGATTTCGGCGATGATCGAAACGCTCCATGTTCCGACCTTTGCCGCACCCTCTTTGGTCTTTTTCCAAATTTCAGGATCACGCACTTTGTCCAAAAATTCATGTCCTGACCATGTCAGCGACGCATCTTGAAATTGATAACCAAATGGCGTGTTTACATCACCCAATTCCAAAGCATTCACGAAACCCGCTTGGATAAGGAGATTCAGATGGTAGATTATCTCACCTTCCGACCATCCCTCGATCTCCAAGATGCCGTCGTGATATGGTAATTCCGACTCTTCAATCCTGAGGAGTATGGAACGGACAAGATCCATATCACGACGCATTATCCCCTCACATCCCCGGCAGTTTGAACCCCGGCGGCAGGCCCAGCCCGGCCTGCATCTGCTGCATTTCCGCATTCGCCGCGCGGTCGGCCTTGTCGCGCGCGTCGTTGAAGGCGGCGGTGACGAGGTCTTCGAGGATCTGCTTTTCCGATGGCACCATCAGGCTGTCGTCAATCGCCACGCCCAGAATGCGGCCCTTGGCGGTGGCGCGGATTTTCACCAGCCCGCCGCCGGAGGAGCCTTCGACTTCCACCGAATCCAGCTTCACCTGCGCTTCGTTCATCTGCTTTTGGATGTTTTCCGCAGCAGCCTGCGCGGCCTTGAGCATTTCTTCCATCGATTGCATGGGGGATTACCTTCTTTGCCTGTAGCGGTTGACTTCGGCCACCTCGCCATCCTCGACCAATTCCGCACCGGGAAAGGCGGCCAGCGTAGCGGTGACGAGCGGGTGGTTGCGGATGCGTGCCTGCTCGGCAGCGCGAGCGGCAAGTTCGCGTTCGCGTAGCGAGGGCATGGCGGCGCCGCTGCCGCGCTGCACCTCCCACATCTCGCCCGTGGCGCGGCGCAGCGCATCGCGCACTTCGCCCGTGATATCGTCGGTGAAATCGGCGGGCGTGGTAAAGGTGAGGCGGCCCTGCGCAAGGTCTATCACCTGCACATAATCGCGCATGATCTGCGTGACGCGCAGCAGGCCTTCCTGCTCAACCCTGTCGCACAGGATGCTCCATTCCATCGCAATGTCCGCCGAGAGCGCGGCGGGCGCGGCAGCGGCAGTGCCGGCTGAGGGCGCGCCAGCAGCAGCAGGAGCCGCCGTGCCAACGCCGCGCGAGGCGGCATCCTTCAGCAGCTTTTCCAGCGATCCGGGATCGGGCAGTTCCACCGCGTGCAGCACGCGCAGCAGCGCCATCTGCGCTGCCATCAGCGGATCAGGGGCCGCGCGCACTTCGTCATGCCCTTTCAGCAGCAATTGCCACAGGCGGTGCACCTGCCCTGCGGAAAGCCGCGTGGCCCATTCGCCAATCGCCTGCCGCTCCTCCTCCGAAACGCCCGCCGCCTCGCCCTTGGCCAATTGCGCCAAGGCCACGCGGTGCGTCAGTTCCATCAGCGCGCGCATCAGCGCCAGCGGCTCCACCCCCAGCGCGAACTGGTCTTCCACCGCATCCAGCAGGCCCGCCGGATCGGCATCGAGCAGGCAGGCGAACAGCCGCCTTTGCGCGCCCTTGTCGGCAAGGCCCAGCATCTCGCGCACCTTGGCGGCGGTGACGCGCGTGTCCTCGGCCGCGTCCATATCGGCATGGGCAATCGCCTGATCGAGGATGGAAAGCCCATCGCGCGCGGACCCTTCGGCGGCGGACGCGATCATCGCCAGCGCCTCGTCTTCCGCGCTCACCCCTTCCGCTGCACAGATGCGCCCGAAATGCTCCGCCAGCAGCGATGCCGGGATGCGGCGCAGGTCAAACCGCTGGCAGCGCGACAGGACGGTGACGGGCAGCTTGTCGACTTCGGTGGTGGCAAACAGGAACTTTACGTGCGGCGGCGGTTCCTCAAGTGTCTTGAGCAAGGCATTGAACGCATTGCGCGAGAGCATATGCACTTCGTCGATGATATAGATCTTGAAGCGCGCCGACACGGCGGCATAGCGAACCGCCTCGATAATCTCGCGCACATCGTCCACGCCGGTATTGCTGGCGGCGTCCATCTCGATCACGTCGATATGGCGCCCCTCGGCAATGGCGCGGCAGGGTTCGCATTGGCCGCACGGATCAATCGTGGGGCCGCCCTGCCCGTCTGGCCCGATGCAATTCAATGCCTTGGCGATCAGCCGGGCGGTAGAAGTCTTGCCCACCCCGCGCACCCCGGTCATCAGGAAAGCGTGCGCCAGCCGACCCCGCGCAATGGCATTGGCCAGCGTGCGCACCATCGGTTCCTGCCCCAGAAGCTGGGAGAAGGTTTGGGGGCGGTATTTGCGCGCCAGCACGCGGTAAGGCTGCGCAGGCGAGTCGGGTGGAGTGGCGAGAACTGAAGGGGCCTGAACAGGCGCAGAAGCCGGCTCAGCAGGTTTTGCCGGCACATCCAGCGCACCAAACAGCGCAGACTGCCCCGCCGCTTCCAATTCGGCAGCGGAAGGCGGATTGCCCTCGCCCTCACCCTCGCCCAAAGCCCAAGGCGGGGTCTCGTCATCCGGTGAATCACCCATGCGCATCTAGGTAGGCGTTCGCGCCCCGAATGTCATGGCCTGCGCGACGTGGAGGAAACCCTGCGATGTGGATGAAAAAGGAGCCGGGCGACCCGCTGCAATCTACCTTGGCTGCTTCCTTCCGGACCTGACCAGGTGAGCAGACGCGAACGTCCACCCGACTCCCGCGCTGCATATGGCGCGAAAACGGGCGGAGTTCAACCACCAACGGGCCAGAACGCCCGCTGCGTGGATCGTCAGCGGAAATTGTCGGCGTAGGCCTGAATTTTCAGCCGCCTGGGTGGCACGATGTGAACCACGGCATCAATGCCGTGCTTGGCGGCATAGGCTTCTGCCGCTTCACGCGTGGGGAATTTCAATTGCACTTGCGCCTGCGTGTCGCCGCTGCCCGCCCAGCCCATCAGCGGATCGGGCCGCTTGGCCTGCGCCGGGGCGAAATCGAGAATCCACTGATCGGTCAGAGCCTTGCCGCTCTGCATCGCGTTTTTCGGACGTTGATAGATGCGTGCCTGCATGGTGGTTCCTTTGCGGATTTCGGGCGCGCAAATCAAGTGCGGTTGAAGGCGTTTTTCGTCTTGAGGCTGGGTTTCTCCGCCCACGGCTCATCGGGCCAGCGGTGCTTGGGATAGCGGCCCTTGCCGTCCTTTTGCACATCGCGCCACGATCCGCGCCAGAAGCCGGGCAGATCGCGCGTGGCCTGCATCGGCTTGCCGCCCGGATCGGTCAGCTTGAGCAGCAGCGGCGTGCTGCCGATCATCGGGTGCGCGTCCAGCCCGAACACCGCCTGCACGCGCACCTCCACGCTTGGCGCATCATCGCCCTCGTAATCGATCGCGTGGTGCGTTCCCGCCGGGCTGGCAAAATCGCGCGGAGCCAGCCGGTCGAGCGTCTGGCGCTCCTCCCACGAAAGGCGGTTCAGCAGGGCCTCCACCAGAGCAGCTTTCGGCACATCCAGATCGCGCCGCCCGGTGAGCAGGGGGGCGAGCCAATCGCCTGCCTCTGCCGCCAAACGATCCGGCGACAACGCCGCCAGCCCGGCAAAGCGGGCGCGCGCAATCAGGCCGCGCGGCAGGATTTCCCCCAGTTGTTCCACCGCCTTGTCCACAAGGATATCCACAATCGTCTGCGGATCAGGCTGCGGATCGGGGCCGCTCGCCAGCGTGATCGCGCCCAGCCGCCGTTCTAGCCGCGCTTCCACCCGGCCTTCGCTGGCGTTCCAGCGCGCGGTGTGGCGGCGGGTAATCCGCTCGCCCAGCCATTGCTCGACTTCGGCGGTGTCGAGCGCAATTGCAGCGGTAATCCGCGCCGCGCCTGCGCGCCCCTGCGCATCGCCAATCGCCAGCCATTCCGCGCGCGCCAGCGGCGATGCCGGGTCGAGCGCATAGCCGCGCCCGCCCGCCGACAGCCAGCTTTCCCCCGACGCATCGCGCCGCCGCGCCAGATTGTCGGGCAGTGCATGGGCAAGCAGGATGCCGAGGGGTGGTTCGCGCCCTTCGACAGGCTCAGGGCGAGCGGTGCCTTTGGTCATGCTGGAAAGCCGCTCAGGCTGAGCCTGTCGAAGCCCCTCTGCCCGCCGCGCCCAGCCATCCGCCAGCTTGCGCGCGGCCTCCGCCCGGCCCGATCTTTCGCCGTCCCAGCGTTGCAGGCGCGCGGCCAGATCCTCTCCGCGCCCGCCCAGCCCGCGTTCCTGGAGCAACAGAGCCAGCCGCGCCGCCTGCCGCCCTGCGCCATGCCGCGCCCCGAAAAGCAGCATCGCCGCCTGCCACGGCTCCATCGGCAGCGCGGCGATCTGCCGCCCGGTTTCGGTAATTTCCCACCGCCGCTCACCCTGAGCCTGACGAAGGGCCAGCGCATCGAGCGCGCGCAGCCGTTCGCGCGCGGCGGCGAGTGCAGGCGCAGGCGGCGGGTCGATCCATGGCAGGGTGGCGGCATCCTCCACCCCCCATTGCGCCAGCGCCAGCACCAGCGGCGCCAGATCGCGGTTAAGCATTTCGGGCGGGTCGAAGGCTTCGCGCCCGGCATGGCCGGCTTCTTCCCACAGGCGATAGGCAACGCCCGGCCCCTGCCGCGCCGCGCGCCCCGCCCTTTGCGCCGCGCTGGCCTGGCTGGCGCGGGTGGTGACAAGGTGTGTGACGCCCGCCGCGACATCGAACTGGGCGCGGCGCGACAGGCCGCTATCCACCACCACGCGCACCCCGTCGAGCGTGATCGAGGTCTCCGCAATACTGGTCGCCAGCACGATACGGCGGCGGCCTGCCGGATCACGGCGGATGGCGGCGCGCTGATCGGGGGGCAGCACCTGCCCATGCAGCGGCAGGATCGGCACGTTGGGCAGGCGCTCAACCAGCCTCTCGCGCAGCCGTTCGATCTCCCCCACGCCGGGCAGGAAAGCGAGGATATCGCCCTCCTGCTCGCGCCACGCGGTGAGCACGGCACTCGCCATCGCCTCGTCCAGCCGCTTTTCGGGGCTGCTGCCCAGCCATGTGATCGCCAGGGGATAGGCCTTGCCTTCGCTTTCGATCACCGGCGCATCATCGCCCAGTAGCTGCGCAAAGCGCGCGCCATCCAGCGTGGCGGACATCACCAGCAGGCGCAAATCATTGCGCAGCACGCTTTGCGATTCGAGCGCCAGCGCGAGGCCCAGATCGCTGTCGAGATGCCGTTCATGCGCTTCGTCGAACAGCACGGCGGACACGCCTGCCAACTCCTGATCCGCGAGGATACGGGCGACGAAAATCGCCTCTGTCACCACCAGCAGCCGGGTTCTGGCGGAGGTCTTGCTGTCCAGCCGGGTCAGATAGCCGACCGTGCCGCCGACTTCCTCGCCCAGCAATTCGGCCATGCGCTCCGCCGCGGCGCGCGCCGCCACGCGGCGGGGGGAGAGCAGGATGACCTGCCCCGTGCACCATGGCTCACTCAGCAGGGCCGGCGCGACGCTGGTGGTCTTGCCCGCGCCCGGCGGCGCGATCAGCACCGCAGAATTGCCCGTGCGCAGGGCGGCCAGCAGATCGGGCAGAACGGCGTGGATGGGGAGGTTTGACGACAATAGCGGAAATCCGTTCGTGCTGAGCGAAGTCAAAGCACGTCTGGCGCTTAGCTGGCGCAGGCACCCTTCGACAAGCTCAGGGTGAGCGGACGCGTCAGTTCAATACCCCCGCGCCACCGCAAATTGCGCCGCCTGCACCATGGCCCGGCGCGCTTCGCTGTCGGGGAAGATCGCCAGCGCATCGCAGGCGCGCTGCGCGAAATGGCGGGCGCGTTCGCGGGTTGCGGCGACTGTGTCGTGCTTGCGGATCAATTCGACCGCGTGGGCGAGGTCTTTGTCGGAATTGGTGAAGCCCGCCACGGCGTCACGCCAGAACCGGCGCTCCTCCTCATTCCCGCGCGCATAGGCGAGGATCACCGGCAGCGTCATCTTGCCTTCGCGGAAATCGTCGCCCCGTTCCTTGCCCATCTCGGCGGCCGACGAATCGTAATCGATCGCATCGTCAACCAGCTGGAAGGCCACGCCCAGATTGCGCCCGTAATCGTCCAGCGCGCGCTCTTCCTCCTCGCCGCGTTCGGCCACTACGGCGGCGATGCGGCTGGCGGCGGCGAACAGCGCGGCGGTCTTGGCGCCGATGATGTGGAGATAGCGCTCCTCGCTCGTTTCAATGCGGCGCTGGCTGACCAGCTGATCGACCTCGCCCTGCGCGATGATCGCGCTGGCGCTGGAGAGGATTTTGAGCACTTTCAGGCTGCCATCCTCCACCATCAGTTCGAACGCGCGCGAAAACAGGAAATCGCCCACCAGCACGGTGGCCGGGTTGCCGAACACGATATTGGCGGTTTCCTTGCCCCGGCGCGTCTCGCTGCCGTCCACCACATCATCGTGCAGCAGCGTGGCGGTGTGGATGAATTCGACCGCAGCGGCCAGCTTGTGGTGGCGCGTGCCCTGATACCCGATCACCTCGGCCCCGGCGAGTGTGAGCATGGGGCGCATCCGCTTGCCGCCGCCGCTGATAAGATGGCCGGCCAGCGCCGGGATGAGCGGAATCTCGCTCTGCATCCGGTCAAGAATGACCTGGTTGACACTGTTCATCGCCGCCTGCGTCAAGGACAGGATCGGGGCCAGACTGGGTGTAGCGGGCGCAGAACCGCGCTTCAGGGGGACGACATTGCCGTTCATGGTGCACAAACCCATGGGCAAACAGGCCCGTCTTGGCAAGTTTGCATTTGCTGCTAGTCAGGGCAGCATGACGCAACCGCCCGCCCGCTTTTCCCCCAGCCCTCCTCCCGCCGCTGCGCCTGACCCGGTTCTGGCCGGTTACCGCAAGAGCATCGACAATATCGACGCGGCGCTGATTCATATGCTGGCCGAACGGTTTCGCATCACGCAGGCGGTGGGCGCGCACAAGGCGGCGCATAATCTGCCGCCCAGCGATCCGGGGCGCGAGGCGCGGCAGATCGAGCGGTTGCGCGCGCTGGCGGTAGAGGCCGAACTGGACCCGGAATTCAGCGAAAAGTTCATCCGTTTCGTGATCGACGAGGTGATCCGCCACCATCAGCGGGCACAGGGCAAATAGGGGCAAGATGAAATGAGCGATGCACCCCTGATCGGCGGCTGCCTGTGCGGCGACATCCGCTACGAAATCGCCCCGCCGGCGCTGTTCGTCAGCCAATGCTGCTGCAAGGATTGCCAGAAGGCGACCGGCACCGGCCACACCACGATCATCGGCATCCACAAGGATCAGCTGCGGCTGCACGGCACGCCCGCCACCTTCACCAATACGGGCGCGACCGGCGGAAAGGTCACACGCCATTTCTGCGGGCGGTGCGCGGGGCGGCTTTACACATCGGGCGATTTGCCGGGCGATCACATCATGGTGCAGGCGGGCAGTCTGGACGATCCGGGACAGGTCAGCCCGCAAAACATCATCTATGTGAAAGACCGTGTGGCCTGGGACAAGCTCGACAATGCCCTGCCCCAGTTCGACGGGCTACCCGACCGGGTGCTGTAACGCCTACTCCGCCTTCGCGCGCGGCAGGCGAAGCTTGACCAGCAATCCGCCCAGATCCTCGCTTTCGGCCAGTTCCACGCTGCCCTGATAGATTTCCGCTACGTCGCGCACGATGGCAAGGCCAAGGCCAGTGCCCGGCTTTTCGGTATCCAGCCGCGCCCCGCGGCTGAACAATTCGCCGCGCTTTTCCGGGGGGATGCCCACGCCGTCATCCTCCACCCAGATGGAGACGAAATCGCGCCCCGCTTCGTCCGATGCCTCGGCGTCCACCGTCACAAACACGCTGCCGCCGCCATATTTGGCGGCGTTCTCGATCAGGTTGCCGAGCATTTCCTCCAGATCCTGCCGCTCGATCACCACGCGCGCCTCGGCCGATCCGTCAATATCGAAGCGCACTTGCGGATAAAGGCGCGACACCGCGCGCTGCACCGCCACCGCGCTGTCCATCACATTGGTGCGCGCAAGGCCCACCGCGCGCCGCCCCGCCGCGCGGGCGCGGGCCAGATGGTGATCGACCTGCCGCCGCATCACGGCAACTTCGCGCAGCACCGTCTCGTCCAGATCGGGTGAATGGGCGGATGCGGCATTGGTCAGCACCGTCAGCGGCGTTTTCAGCGCATGGGCCAGATTGCCCGCATGGGTGCGCGCCTCTTCTGCCTGCCGTTCCGAATGGGCAAGCAGCGCGTTCAGTTCCTCCACCATGGGCTGCACTTCCAGCGGCAGCGGATCGGTCACGCGGTTGACGCCCGATGTGCGGATGCGGGCAATGGCCCGGCGGATGCGGCGCAAGGGGCCAAGGCCATACCAGCTTTGCAGCATCGCCATCAGCAGCAGGCCAATGCCAAGCACCGCGAACGACCAGGCCAGAATGGCGCGGATTTCGTTCAGGCGCGCATCCAGCTCCTCACGCGATCCGGCCACCACGAATTGCCAGCGCACATCGCTGCCCGGCAGTCCCACCGTGCGCTGGGCAATGCGCAGGCGTTCTTCGGGGAACTGGTCGGAATCGTAGAATATGGGTTCGGCCGCGTTGACATCTTCGCGGATATCCAGCGTGCTGTCCCACAGCGACCGCGAAAGATAGGGTTGGTAACCGCCGCCCGAAATCTGCCAGTAAAAGCCGCTGTTCGGCTCCAGAAAGCGCTGATCGCCCAGGATGCGGTTGAAGAACACCTCGCCCAGCGGGTCGATTTCCGCCGAGGCGATCATCGCGGTGAGCGATTGTTCCAGTTCGGCATCGAACTGGTCGGACACCAGCCGGGTCAAGGCGCGATCCAACGCCACACCGCCAAGGCTCAGCAGGATGAAAATCCACCCCGCCGCGATCAGCATCATGCGGCGCGAAATGCTGCCCGTATGCGGCAAGGGCGCGACCGAAGGCTCGATCACGCCGGTGCCGGCATTGGCATTGCCATCACTGGCAAGAGCCTCAGGCCGGGTCGTCGAGACTGTAGCCAAGGCCGCGGATCGTGGTGATGACATCAGCGCCCAGTTTCTTGCGGATACGCGTCACGAAAACTTCGATCGTGTTGGAATCCCGATCAAAATCCTGATCGTAAATATGCTCGATCAATTCGGTGCGGCTGACGACCTTGCCCTTGTGGTGCATCAGATAGGACAGCAGCTTGTATTCCTGCGCGGTCAGCTTCACCGGTTCGCCATTGCGGGTGACGCGGCCCGAACGGGTATCCAGCCGCACATCGCCTGCGGTCAGTTCGCTGCTGGCATTGCCCGATGCGCGGCGGATCAGCGCGCGCAGGCGGGCGATCAGTTCCTCGGTCTGGAACGGCTTGGCAAGGTAATCGTCCGCGCCTGCATCCAGCCCGGCCACCTTGTCGCTCCAGCTGTCGCGCGCGGTCAGCACCAGCACCGGGAAATTGCGCTTTTCGCGCCGCCACATCCCCAGCACGGTCAAGCCGTCAATCTCGGGCAGGCCCAGATCGAGCACAACGGCATCGTAATCCTCGGTCGAGCCCATGAAGTGCCCGTCCTCGCCATCGGTGGACAGGTCCACCGCATAACCGTTCTGTTCCAGCGTGTTCTTGAGCTGCTGGCCCAGCGTGGGTTCATCCTCAACAATCAGGATGCGCATCCATCATTCCCCTGTCTTGCGTGCGCGGGATCATCCATCCTGCGCAGCGCCCCAAAACCCTTACCGCGACACGCGCAAGATCCGCGCCGTGCGGGCATCCACATCGACCCAGATCACCCGCCCTTCGCGAATGAACTTGAGCCGGTAAGCCAGCGCCGCCGGATCATATTCGAAACCGATATATTCGTCGCCCCGCTCCATCTGCGGGATAATGCGGCGTTCGATATCACGAATGGGCATATTGCGCCCGGCCTGCATCTGTTCGCGCGCCCGCGCCTGTTCAGCCCCCGGCCCGTTGGGATTGGGTTGCAGCGAACGCGCCTGCGCCAGCGCTTCGGCGCTGCCCAATGGCCCAAGCGTCGGCCCAAAGGCCGGCCCGGCCAGCAGCGCCACAGCGGCAAGAGATGCGAGAATCCGGTTCATCATGGCCTTTTGCCTAGTGGCGCTGCTTTGAACAAGCTGTGAATGCAAGCCTTACCGTTCAGAAAGGTTGGGATAAAGCTTAACGGGTCATTTCATACTTCACAGTGACGGTCACGCCCGACTGCACCTGACCGGGAAGAACCGGGGTGGGCGCCGCTTCGGCCTGAGCAGAGACTGTGCGGAGCATGGGCTGCGGAAAGAACGGCTCCACATTCTCGCTCACTTCCAGCAGGCGCAGGCCGGTGTAGCCTGCAAGGCCGGCATAACGCATCGCGCGTTCCTGCGCGGTCGCCATGGCCCGCACGCGCGCCTGATCCTGCGCGGCGGCAGGATCGGAGAGGGCAAAATTGATACCACCCAGATCGGTCGCGCCCGCCGCCACGAGCGCATCCAGAACCTCACCGGTGCGATCGATCGCGCGCAGCTTCACCTGCACCCGGTTGCTGACGCGGTATCCGGAAAATCGCTGCGCACGGGTCGCTTCGTCCCATTCATATTCGGGCTGGAGAGAGATGCCGCTGGTCTGGATATCATCGCGCGCCACGCCCGATGCCGCGATCCGCGCGATCACCGCATTCATGGCGCGGGCATTGGCGGCCATGGCGGCGGTGGCGCTGACATTCTGCGTGGTCACGCCCGCATCCAGCATCACCATGTCGGGCGCGGAAGGCACCGCTTCGGTCACCGCCAGTTCCACCACGGGGCCGGTCACCTGCATCTGCACTTCGGCAGCAGAAGCGGGCGCGGCACCCAGCGAAGCGGCAAGGACGGCGGCGGCAAGCGGATGGGCAATACGGGTCATGCAAAATCTCCTGCAATCAGGGGGCAGCTCATGGCCCCGGACGCATTACGCAGGGCTGAACCCCGCGGTTCCTTGCCAGCAAGGTTTGCGGCCACTAGGTGCAGCGCCATCATGGCGGAACCACCAATACTTTCCTGGGAAGGGCTGGGCTTGCAGCAGGGCGGCGGCTGGCTGTTCGGCGCGCCGCCTTCTGCCGGGATCGACCTGCATATCGGCCCGCGCGACCGGCTGGCGCTGATCGGGCGCAACGGCGCAGGGAAAACCACGCTGCTGCGCCTCATCACGGGCGAGATCGAGGGCGATCGCGGCCTGCGCAAGGTGAAGCCGGGCACCAATATCGTCTGGCTTCAGCAGGAACCCGATTTTTCCGCCCATGCCACGCTGATGGATTTCGCACTGGCCGGTAAAGACGCGCCCGCCCGGCACGAGGTGGAGGCGATTGCCGGGCAAATGGGCATTGCGATGGACACGCTCTCCGCCACCGCCAGCGGGGGGGAAAAGCGCCGCGCCGCGCTTGCCCGCGCGCTGGCGCAGGATCCTGACCTGCTGCTGCTGGACGAGCCGACCAACCACCTTGATCTGGCCGCCATCGAATGGCTGGAAAGCTGGCTGGAGCGGTTTCGCGGCGCTTTCATCGTCATCAGCCATGACCGCACCTTCCTGAAACGGCTGACCCGCGCGACGCTGTGGCTCGACCGGGGCAATCTGCGACGCAAGGAAGTCGGCTTTGGCGGGTATGAGGCGTGGGAAGAACAGGTCTATGCCGAGGAAGCGCGCAATGCCGACCGGCTCGACGCCAAGCTGAAGATCGAGGCGCACTGGCTGGAACGCGGCGTGACCGCGCGGCGCAAGCGCAACCAGGGGCGGCTGGCCAAACTGTGGGAGATGCGCGCCGCACGCGCCGCAATGATCAACCCGGCGGGCGCGGCAAAGCTCAATCTGGCAAGCGACAGCGAGTTCAAATCCAAATCGGTGATCGTGGCGGAGAATATCTCCAAATCGTTCGGAGAGCGCACGATCATCAAGCCGTTCTCGCTGCGCATCCAGCGCGGCGACCGGATCGGCATTGTCGGCAGCAATGGCGCAGGCAAGACCACGCTGCTGAAAATGCTCACCGGCGAACTTGCGCCCGATACCGGCAGCGTCACGCTTGCCAAGACGCTGTCAGGCGTGATGATTGACCAGCAACGAAAGCTGCTCGACCCGCAAAAGACCGTGCGGCAGGTGCTGGCCGAAGGCGGCGACTGGATCGATGTGCGCGGGGTGCGCAAACACGTGCAGGGATACCTCAAGGACTTCCTGTTCGACCCCTCTGTTGTGGATGCCAAGATCGGGACATTTTCCGGCGGGGAACGCAGCCGCATCCTGCTCGCGCGCGAATTCGCCCGCACATCCAACCTGTTGGTGCTGGACGAGCCGACCAATGATCTCGACCTCGAAACGCTCGATCTGCTGCAGGAAGTGATCGCCGATTACGAAGGCACCGTGCTGATCGTCAGCCACGACCGCGACTTCCTCGACCGCACGGTCACCGTGACGCTGGGCCTTGATGGCAGCGGCACGGTGGACGTGGTGGCGGGCGGTTACGAGGATTGGGTGGCCCGCCGCAAGGAACGCAGCGCGGCGGCGAAGGCGAAAAACCCACCCCCGGCCCCTCCCGCAAGCGGGAGGGGAGCGAGACTTGACGAGCCTTCAGGCGAGGCTAGTCGCAGCGGGGTGGGCCGAGCCAAGCTCTCCTACAAGGACCAGCGCGATTACGAGCTGCTGCCTGCCCGGATCGAGGAGCTGGAGCGGCTGATCGCCAATGGCGAGGCGGCGCTGGCCGACCCCGCGCTCTACACCAGCGACCCGGACAAATTCGCGCGCATTACCAAGAGCCTCGAACTGGCCCGCGCCGAAAAGGACGCAGCAGAGGAACGCTGGCTGGAACTGGCGGAAATGGTGGAGGGGTAAGGCCGATCAGGTGATGCGGTAGTAATCCGCCACCCGGTCCAGCGCCAGTTTCAGCACCAGCTTGCCGCTGCGCGCGGGCCATTCCAGCGCCTTTTCGGCCACCGGCAGGCTCTCGCCCGCGCACACCACGCGCCAGAGGATATCCTCCAGCCCGCGCCCCGCCTGTGCCAGCGCGCCGTGAAAGCGGGTGCGCGCCGCGATGACGCGTTCGGTTACCGACAGGCCCTGATCACCGCTGCCCTTGATGCGCACCGGATCCCAGCGCATCGTGACATTGGGGCCAAGTTGCGCGCGCTCGTAATCGGCGCGCAGCCGCTCGCCCGCATCAAACAGCCGTTCATCGATGTGGCCGTGCGCGTGCAGCCACGAAAGCGGGCTTTCGGCAATGTTGACGGTGACGCGGCGATGCCGGCTTGGCCCGGTGGCCCCGGCGCGGCGGCGCGGGCCTTCGGCGGTCAGTTCCCGTTCGACCAGATGCTGCTTCACGGATGCGAATCTCCCCTGCTGCGATGACGGCGGGGCTTGCCAGATGGAACAATCTGTAGGAAAGAGAAAACCGATTAGGTTAAAGAAGGAGGCCATGCCCGTGATCAACCGCATCCGCGACATCCGCAAGGAAAAGGGCATGACGCTGGCCGAAGTGGCGGCCGCGTGCTCCCCGCCCACCACGGCGCAGACGATCGGGCGACTCGAAACCGGAATGCGCAATCTGTCCCTTGTCTGGATGAACCGGATTGGTGCAGCCCTTGGCGTCGATCCGGAACTTCTGGTAAAAGGGACGGAGGAAACCACGCCCAAGGTTGTTGCCCGCCTGACCGATCAGGGGGCCGAACCGCTCAGCCGGACGCGCAACGCCATCCTGCCCACGCAACTGGTCGATGGTGCGCAGCTTGTCTGCCTCTCGGTGGAATCGCCGCAGGGCGAATACCGCAGCGGCGACCAGTTGTGGATGCGGCAGGTCTCGCCCGAACAGGCCGCGGCCATCCTCAACCGCGATGTCCTCGCCCCGCGCAGTGGCGGGCGTTACGCCTTTGGCCGTTTGATCGACCGGCAGGGCAGCATGGTGGCGCTGCTGCCGCCGGGCATCGGCCAGCGGCAGATCGTGATCGACCGCCCCGCCTGGCTGGCGGTGGCCGAAATGCTGGTGCGCAAGCTCTGACACCGAGATTACCTCCCGTGAAGCGCCTGCTCTCCATCGCCACGCTCTATCCCAACGCGCACACCCCGCGTTTCGGCACCTTTGTTGCCCGCCAATTGGAGGCGCTGGCCGCGCGCGGGGACTGGGCGGTAGATGTGATCAACCCCATTGGCCTGCCACCCATTGCCATGGGCCGCTATGCCCCGCTGCTCGATGCCCTGATCAGCGGGGAGGAGAACGGCGTCACGGTTCACCGCCCGCGTTTCACGCTGATCCCGGCGGTGGGCGGGCCGTTCAACCCGGCGATGATCTGCCGCGCCGCTCTGCCGATTGCGCAAGCCTTGCACGCGGCGCAGCCCTTCGATCTGGTCGATGCGCAGTTCTTCTACCCCGATGGGCCCGCCGCCGCTGCCATTGCGGCGGCGCTGGGCCTGCCGCTTTCGATCAAGGCGCGCGGCGCCGATATCTCGCATTGGGGGGCAAAGCCCTATGCCTTGCGCAAGATGCGTGCCGCCGCTGATCAGGCAAGCGGATTGCTGGCGGTCAGCCGGGCGCTGGCGCAGGACATGGCGGCGATCGGCCTGCCGTCGGAGAAGATTACCGTCCACTACACCGGCCTTGATCGCAGCCGCTTTCACCCGCTCGGCCGCACGGCCTGCCGCGCGCAATTGGCGCAGGAACGCGGCATACCGGCACATGGGCCGCTGCTTGCGAGCGTAGGCGCGCTCATCCCGCGCAAGGGGCAGCGCTTCGTGATCGAGGCGCTCCCCGCCCTGCCCGATGCGCATCTGGTGCTGGTGGGGCAAGGGCCGGACAAGGCCATGCTGGAGCAATCGGCCCGCGATCTGGGCGTGGAAAGCCGGGTGCATTTCCTCGGCTCGCTCGACCATGCCAGCCTGCCCGTGGTGCTCAGCGCGGCCGATGCAATGGTTCTGCCATCGGCCAGCGAGGGGCTTGCCAATGCCTGGGTGGAAGCGCTGGCCTGCGGCACCCCGCTGGTCATCACCGATGCGGGCGGCGCGCGCGAATTGGTTGTCGATGACAGCGCGGGCCGGATTGTGGAACGCAACGCAGCCGGAATAGCGCAGGGAGTGCGCGATGTTCTTGCAGCCGCCCTCCCCGCCGAAGAGGTGGCCGCCAACGCCGCGCGCTTCAGCTGGGAAGCGAATGCGGCGGCGCTGGCGGAATATTACGCAGGGCTTATCGCCTGAAGGCTCAGGCTTCCCCGCGCGCCTTCTTTTCCTGAATGTCCACCGCGTCTTCCTTGGGCACGAAGCTGTCCGAGGTGACGCGCAGCCAGATCAGGATCGGCGCTGCCATGTAGATCGAGCTGTACGTGCCGACAAAGATGCCCAGCGTGATGCAGGCGGTCAGGCCGAACAGCGTGGACGGGCCGAACATCAGCAGCGGGAACAGCGCGGCCAGCAGCGTCAGCGATGTCATCACCGTGCGCGCCAGCGTTTCATTCACCGACAGGTCGAGCAGTTCGGGCAGCGGCATCTTGCGGTATTTCTTCAGGTTCTCGCGCACCCGGTCATACACCACGATATTGTCGTTCAGCGAATAGCCGATGATCGCCAGGATCGCCGCGATGATCTGCAGGTTGAACTCCAACTGGAAGATCGCCAGCATCCCCATGGTGAGCGACACGTCGTGGAACAGCGCGAACAGCGCGCCCACGCCGAACTGCCATTCGAACCGGATCCAGATATAAATGGCGATGGCGATCATCGCGAACAGCAAGGCCAGCAGCGCGGTCTGGCGAAATTCGCCTGCCACCTTGCCCGATACCGTGTCGTTCGCATCGCGGCGGACATTGTCGTATTCGGACTGGATCGCGGAAATCACGCGGTTGCCGATTTCAGCGGCGGCGCCGGGCGTGTCCTCGGTGCCTTCGGGAAGGCGCACGCGGATCGACACCGAATTGGGATCGCCAAAGCGCTGGATCACCGGGCTGCCCAGACCCAGCCCGTCAATCTGCGCGCGCAGCGCCTCCACCGGAGCTTCTTCCTGGCCCACAAAGGTAACGCGCACTTCCTGTCCGCCGGCAAAGTCCACGCCGTAATTCAGGCCGTTGACATAAACCGCGCCCCAGCTGGCGATCATCAGCAGGATGCTGACGATGTAGAACGGCCAGCGCCAGCGCAGGAACTTGATGTTGGTATCGTCGGGGACGAGTTTCAGAAGTCGCATGAGTCTCTCTCCCGGCCCTTACAGATTCAGATCCGCGGGCCGTGCCTTGCGCAGCCAGCCCGCCACCCACATCCGGGTCAGCGTGACAGCGGTGAACACGGATGTGAACAGGCCGATGATCAACACCACGGCAAAGCCCTTTACCGGGCCGGAGCCGAACAGGAACAGCAGCACGCCCGCGATGAAGTTGGTGGCATTGGCGTCGTAAATCGCGCGGCTTGCCTCGCGGTAGCCGTTTTCCACTGCCGCAATCACCCGGCGGCCGCGTTTTCGCTCTTCACGGATGCGTTCGTTGATCAGCACATTGGCGTCCACCGCCGCACCGATGGTCAGCACGAAACCGGCGATGCCGGGCAAGGTCAGCGTGGTGCCCACCATCGCCATGATGCCCAGGATCATCAGCACGTTGAACACCAGCGCGATCGTCGCATACACGCCAAACCGGCCATAGGCGGATATCATCAGCAGGATGACAAGGCCCGTGCCCACGCCCATCGCGATCATGCCGGTGCGGATCGATTCGGCGCCAAGGTCAGGGCCCACGGTGCGTTCTTCCACCACGGTCAAATCGACCGGGAGCGCGCCCGATGCGAGAGCACGGGCAAGCTGGGTCGCCTTTTGCAGGGTAAAGCCGCCCGAAATCTGCGATGTGCCTCCCAAAATCGGTTCGCGGATCACCGGGGCGGACAGCACTTCGCCATCGAGGATGATCGCAAATTGCTGGCCGACATTCTGCGTGGTCAACGCCGCGAAACGCTGCGCGCCAGCCGTGTCGAAAGTGATGGAGACGGCAGGTTCATTGGTCTGCGGATCGAAGGTCTGCTGGGCGTTGGTAAGCGAATCGCCGCGCACCCCGCCAAGGCGGCGCACTGCCAGCACAGTGCCTTCGTAATCGCCGCCCACCGCGCCCGGCACCAGCTCACTGCCCGGCCGGGGAATGCCCGACTGGATCTGCGCCGGAGTCGCCTGCGTATCGAGCAGCTTGAATTCCAGCCGCGCGGTCTGCCCCAGCAGCGCCTTCAGCTCTTCCGGGTCTTGCAGGCCCGGCACCTGCACCACGATGCGGGTATCGCCCTGCCGAATGATCGTCGGTTCGCGCGTGCCGAGCGAGTCGATACGGCGGCGCACCACATCGGTGGCGCTGTCCATCGCGGTCGTCACGGCGTTGCGCACGCCCGCTTCGGTCTGCGTCAGCACCAGACGGTTGCCGTCGAGCACTTCGAGCGACCATTCGCTGGTCAATCCGGTGCCGCTCATCAAAGGCAGCAGGACTTCGCGCGCGGCATCGACCTGCGAAGGATCGTCCAGCGTGACAGACAGGCGCTGATCGGCCGTGGAGACATCGCTGAAGCGGATTTGCGGGCGCGCGCTGCTGAGCGCGGCGCGCACGCCTTCTTCCATGTTTTCCAGACGCTGGCGCGCCACCTGCGCCTGATCGGCTTCGAGCAGGATGTGGCTGCCGCCGGCAAGGTCCAGTCCCAGGCTGACAGTCGGGTTGGGCAGGGACGCCGGCCAGCGCAGATTGGTCATCGTGGCCAGCGAAGGCAGCGCTGCCAGCACGGCAATCAGCGTGATGGCCCAGAGGAAATTCTTCTTCCAGAGCGGAAAATCGAGCATGGTGGCAGCGCTTTCGGCGGTAGTGACAGGGCGATCAGTCGTTGGCCGGCGTGCCGCCGGGGGCAAGGACATCGCCGATCATGGTCTTGACCACCTTCACCTTCACGCCCTGCGCGATCTCGGCTTCGACATAATCCTCATCGACCTTGGTGACCTTGCCCATGATGCCGCCGGAGGTAACGATCTGGTCACCGCGTTTCACCGCGCCGATCTTGGCCCGGTGGGCCTTCTGCTGCTTCATCTGCGGGCGGATGATCAGGAACCAGAAGATCAGCACCATGCCGATGATGGGAATGAAACCGATCAGGCCCTGGCCTGCGGAACCGGAACCGGCGGCGAGAAAATCAAGCATGGAGCAGCCTCATGATTATCCTTGGGTATGGGGGCATGGATACGTTCGAAAGGCGGTAGATGGCGGCAAATCATGCCCGTTCAAGACTTGGCCTCAAGTCCGAACATCAGCGCCGCTCCTACTTCCTCCCCGAATAAGTGCGCCGCGCCTAGCAGCATTGCCAGGCAAGGGCAATCGAGCGGCTTGCCAAGCCCGAAACCCCTGCCTATAGGCGCGCTTCCACTGGATACGGGACGTAGCGCAGCCTGGTAGCGCATCACACTGGGGGTGTGGGGGTCGCAGGTTCGAATCCTGTCGTCCCGACCAGTGGAATTATCCTTCCGAAAAACTCACCCCCGTCTGCCGCACTAACGCTGCACGGCATCAAAGGCGAACTCGACCCGCACATCGGCCGCGATGCCGCCGGCCGCCTCGCCCGTGCCCACTCCAAAGGCGTTGCGGTCCACCGTGGCGCTGCCTGTGACCGAGCGCCTGTTTCCGCTTCCTGCCAGGGCAAAGGTGATCGTCTGCGGCCGCGTTGCCCCCTTGATCGAAAGCGTGCCGCGCGCACGGTAGGCATTGCCGCCGGTCTTCTGCACATCGGTTGACCGGAACACAGCCGTTGGAAAGCTCGACACGGCGAAGAACTCGCTGCCCGCCAGCATCCCGTCCTGCGTCGCATCGCCCAGTGTCGCGCTGGTGAGGTCAATCTCGATCGCAATGCGCGAGCCGGCGGGATTGTCCGGATCCATCGTGATCGAACCGTCCCAGCGGCGGAAGGTGCCGCTCAGCGCACTGCCCGCATTGCTGGCGACAAAGCGCAGGGAACCGCCCGGCTGGATGGCCCAGTCCGGCGGCGGCGCGGCGGCAATTTCGGCGCTGGGTTCCTCCTCTGCGGCTGCTTCGGCCACTTCTGCTTCGGCTTCGTCCTCCAGAGCTTCGGCGGCCACAGCTTCCGATGGCTGGGCTGAGGGGGCCGCAACGCCTTCCGCTTCGTCGTGATCGTGATCGTGCTCAGCGCCACCCGGCATCATGGCAAAGGTCGCCCCGCCCGCCACCAGCACGGCGGCAAGCAAGACGAAGGCGGACCGCGCCGACCCGCCCGGTGCCATGCGCATCAGCACGCCATCCCGGTTGACAAAATGATGCTTCAGCGCGCCCGCAAGGTGCAGGGCGAACAGTCCGATACCAAGGAAAGCAAGCAGTTCGTGCGCTTCCGTCACGCCGTCATTGATCGCCGGGTCAAGCGGCAGATGCGGCCACGGCACCACGCCGAACAGCATGGTGGGCACATTCAGCGATGATGTGGAGACCAGCGCCCAGCCGGTCAGCGGCGCGCCCAGCATGAACACATAGAGAAGAAAATGCACCCCCTTCGCCAGCGCGCCCAGCGGGCCCTTTTCCGCAGGCGGCGGCGGCTTGTGCGTGATGCGCCAGGCGATCCGCGCCAGCGTCAGCAGCAGGATCGATATCCCCAGGCTCTTGTGGAACTGCACCAGCGCAAAGGAACCGGCATCATCGCCCATGCCAAAACCGATGGCGATATTCACCGCCAGCAGGCCCGCGATGATCCAGTGCAGCAGAATTGCGCCCCGGCTGTAACGTTCGGCCGGATTTCCCAGATGTGCCAAGTAATACGCTCCTACTTTGCCTCGCCAGCCGCACGGTGCCGCGCAAGGGATGCAATCAGCCTGGCCCGTTGTCGTCAAGCAGAGACTGCGCCCGGTCGATCATGTGCGCCAATGATTGGCTGACAATTTCCAGGTCTTCCTTGGGCAGGCCCTTGGTCAGGAATTCCTCGCGCTCCAGCACGCGCCGCTCCATCTCCTGCCGCAGGGCAAGCCCTTCCTCCGACAGGGAGATGGCAATTTCCGGCCCGCCCTTCTTGCGCCGGCTGATGAGCAGGCCCCGCGCCACCATCCCCTTGACCGCGCGGCTCAACTGCCCGCGATCCTGCATCAGGAAGGTCGCCAGCGCACCCAGCGACGAGGCCGTGTCGGCGCTCAATCGCGTCATGATCCGCCATTCGAGTTCGGTCAGGTTGAATTCGCGCCGATAGCGCTGGTTGAGGCTGCGCCGCATCAGCACGAACAGCGTGATGACGCGCATCGACACCAGGCTGGCCAGCGCCGGCTGCCCGACAACCAAATTGCCTGAGTCGGTCGGGCCCTGCCGCGCAGCCTGCCCTGTCTCATCGCTCACAGATACAGCGTCTCACCATTCTCGTTGATCGGATTGCGATCGTTTTCTGCGCACTGGAACTCAATCAGCACGCCATGCCGGTCGCGGCGGTAACTCACCGATACCGCATACGGGCCCGAAAAGGCCACAGGATCGGTCATTACCATGTCGTTTATCAGCACATCGGGATCATCGGGCGAGAGATAGATGCGTTCGACCAGACGGAACTGGTCGGAATGCTTGCCGCCTTCCCCCACTTCCAGCGCGTCGGAAATGCCGATCGTGTCCACCACCAGCGTCTGCCCTTCCCAATGACCGATCGAATGGCCGTGGAAACTGGGGGTGAATTCGTCGAGCGAGGGATGGCCGCGCCCATCGGTCCAGATGGTGCGGGTTTGCATCCAGGCTTCCTGGTTGATCGTGACGCGGCCCGGCGTGAACAGGAATTCATACGGATATTGCGCCAGCTGCATGATCCGCGGCAGGCCCGGCGGGCTGCAATTGGAACGGCTGCGAAGCTCCACGCCGTCATTCGCCAGCACCTGTTGGCGCCACCGCTCCCACCGCTCCCGATATTCGCCGGTCAGCGGGGGTTGCGGCATTGGCCCTGCCGCCGGATCGCGCCGGTTGAGGAACCAGATGCCGCCCCAATCGGGCAGCTGGTCGAGCTCGTGATAACGCCCCTTGGGAAAGCCGGCGCTCTGTTCCGGCGAGGCGAGCCCCTGCGCCGGTTCCGAGGTGATCGGCCCCATCTGCGCCTGAGCGGCGCCACCGGCCGCGAGGGACAGGGCCGCAAGCACGGCGAATCGGCCAAGTCCGAGGCGCCTCATTCGACAGTCCCCAGCACGGTGCCATCGGCCTTGCGCACGCCGACATAGCTGCCGCCGCGCGCGCCGCTGCGCAGCGGGTGGACATAAATCTGCACCCGGTCGCCCTGGCGCAGGCTGGTGCGCGTCCAGCCTTCCTGCGTCAAATTATTGGGGCTGGTCATCTCGATCGACCATTCCTCGGTTTGTCCGCCGGCCTGCACGGTCGCGCGGATGAAGGCGTGCGGGTTCTGCCAGCGGAACTGCACCACGGTTGCATCCAGCACCACGGTGCGGCGCATATCGAACATCGAATAGGAATGATGCGCCGATGCGGGCAGCGCCAGCGGAGCGGCGAGAACGGCTGCACCAAGCAGGGCGGGCATGAACTTGCGAGTGATCGTCATGGCAGAATATCCTCCCCCGAACTTGTCAGAATTGCGGCACATTCACGGGCTGCCCGTTCTTGGGCAGGCCGGAATCGAGCACGGTGCCATCGGCCTTCGTCAGATCGAGGAACAGGCCGCCCGGCGAACCATCGCGCAAGGGATTCATCCGCAAGGTTATCCGTTCACCCGAAACCAGCGAATTGCGCCGCCAGCCATAGCGGGCCAGATTGTTCGGGCTGTTGAGCTCAATGCTCCAGTGGCGGGTGGAATTGCCGCGCCGCTCCTCCAGTTCGATGAAGGCGTGCGGATTGGTCCACTGGAACTCCACCACGGTGCCCTGCACGGTCATGATCTCGCGCTGGTTGAACATGGCAAAGCTGTGGTGCGACAGCGCGGGGCCAGCCAATGCGGCCAGCACCGCCGCGCCGATGGCGCCGGCAAAGGTTCGTCTATTCATCATCGCTCACGCCTTCCACATTGCTCTGCCCCCGCTCCTCCGCCGTATCCCGGCCCAGATCGGTGCCGGGCAGGTTGGCGTTATAGGCAAGGATGCAATTGCTCTCGTTGATGTCGGTATAGTCCTGTCGGGTGAACCGCTTGGTCGACCGCCACTCGCCTTCCCACATCTGCGGGTCGGTCATGATGTATTCGATTTCCATCACCGTGCCGTCTTCCAGCAGGCGGATGCGCTCGACGATCTCGAAATCGTAGGACACCGGGATGCCGTAATCGATCCAGTGGTTATCGGCTTCCATGTATTTGGTGCGGACAACCAGCGTGTCGCCTTCGAAATGGCCGATGCTCTCGCCATTGTAGCCGGGAACGACCAGGTCGGGATTGCTGAATTCGCGGCCATCGAGGAAGATCGTGCGGACCGAGTTGTTGAAGCCGGAAATCATGTAGATCGCGGTCGGCAGCTGGATGAAGGCATGGGGCCACACCCGCGTCATGATCATCGGCATACCCGGCGGGTAGCATTGGCCGATCGAATCGCGGTAGGTCTCGTTCCGGGCCTGCGCCAGCGGCGCCTCGATCAGCGCTTCGATCCCTTCGGGGCCGAACTGCGGATAAGGCGGCCCGAACAGGAAGTGCAGGAAGCCCTCCGACAGATCGATGAACCAGGTGCCGGTGATATTGATCGGAGCAGGCGGGCGCGGCGCATTGAGATTGGCGGGCGCCAGCGCGCCCAGATAGCCGGGATGCTTGGGCACCATCTGGCTCAGCCGTTCCTCGCTCAACGGCACATACTGGCGGACGACTTCCGGTTGCCGGGGCGCATCACTTGCCTGCGCCATCGCCGGCAAGGCGAAGATCGCCCCCGCAAGCGCAAGCAGAGCCGCACCAGATCCTGTCGCTTTTCTCAATGCCCTCTCCCACGATATCGGGCACGATAGCTGACCTTTTTGATTAATTCAAATAGGTCAGCTATCGGCCATATTCATCCCCCCTCGTCGGCTTTGGGCCACGCGGCCCGCAGCGTCAGAAATCGTAACGCAGCGAAAGGCCCACTTCGCGCGGACGCCCGCGCACTTCGGACAATGCGCTGCGCGGCGGAGCGGCGGGGCCCACACCGCTGCCTGCATCCCAGAACCCCCCGCCAAAGCGCTGAGCATAGACCGCATAGGTCTCGTTCAACAGATTGTTGGAATAGAGCGTGAAGGTGAGCGGATAATCCTCAAGCGCCAGCTGCACACGCGCGTTGAGCAGGCCGTAGGACGGCAGGGTGTAGGAGGAATCGGTTCCGGTGGACGGATGCGTTTCCATCTTCCCCAGCCAGGCGTAGCTGGCGTTGAAGGTGAATGCGCCCGCCGCGATATCCTCCATCCAGGTCAGGCCCACATTGAAGGTGGGCGAAGGGGCATCGGGGAACAGATTGACCGTTCCGGCGGGCGGATTGATCAGCGTCGGCTTGAAGGCGGCGAAGCTGCCATCGAGCACCAGATTGCGGCTGAAAGCCAGCTGGCCGTCGATTTCCACGCCCTCGATCTTCACATCGCCCTGATTGGTCGTCTGGATCAGGAAGCCGACCGGGCACTGCGGGCTGCCCGGGGAAATCGAGGCCAGCGGCCCCTGCCCGCACGCCACCTGCACGGCTGCCTGACGATTGGTGAAATCCATGCGGAAAATCGTCGGGTTAAGCCGCACAACGCCGTCGAACAGCTCCATGCGCAGGCCAGCTTCGTAATTGATGACCTTTTCGTTGGGGATCGGATTGAGGCCCACGCTCTGATCCGCACCGGATGCCGTTGCCAGCACGGTATAGCTGAAGGTGCCTGCCTTGTAGGCCTTGGACACCGTGCCATAGATCATGATGTCGTCAGTGATCCGGTAATCCGCCGTGCCGCGCCAGTCCCACGCGCTGAAATCGGCCGTTTTCTCGACCACGATCGAATTGAGCGCGACCGAATTGATCACGGGATTGAAGTCCGAAGCGCGGAAGCGCTCCTGGAAATAGTGCTTCTTGTCCCACGCGCGGCGAACCCCGCCGGTCAGGTTGAACCCTTCAAACGGATGCAGGGTGCCGCTGGCGAACAGGCCATAGGAATTGACCACCTGCCCCACATCGCTGACCGCCGTGCGGAACAGGCCCGCATCGCCATTGGGCGGATTGCCGGGGTTCGCCGGGTAGGCGCTGGTGCCGCGGCGGGTCAGGTTCTCGTTGGATGCGATGGCATCTTCCCAGAAATAGCTGCCGCCCGTGACCAGATCGAGCAGCCCGCCAAACAGTTCGGCATTGAGCTGGAGCTCCTGATAGAACACCTGCGAGCTCACATTGTCGGTGCGCCGTTCGGTGCCCAGCATCTGGAAATCGGTCAGGCCGGTATGTGCCAGATCGGAATAGCCGGTAACCGATGTGACCGTGAGCGTGTCCGACAGGTCGTACGACATATTCAGATCAGCCTGGAAGAAATTGTCATTGCTGAACTGGTTGCACGCCCGATCGTAATCCGGATGGAAATCGTCGATCAGGCACAGGCTGGTGGCGCGGAACGGATCGCCGGTGACAATGCGGGAATCGTTAAGCGCGGCGAGCGGGGCCTGTCCGGCCAGCTTGAACGCGTCGTTCACCCAGTCGGCATAATTGCCCTGGATCACGCCCTCAATGCCCGGCCGCATATCGAATTCGGTCATGACATGAGCCGCGCCGTTGCTGCGCGACGCGGAATAGGAAAGGCCAAGCGTGGCCCGGAACCTGTCGGACGGCTCGAACCGGGCCTGAAAGCGGCCGATCGAGTCCGAATTCTCGCCAAGGCTTTCGGTGCCGCGCGTCACGAAGCCGTCCTGGCTGAGATAGGCCCCCTGCATCCGCACGGACAGCGTGTCGCTGACCGGAACATTGAGCATCCCGACCAGATCGAAACGCCCCATCGTGCCAAGCGTCAGCTTGCCGTAGCCTTCGAAATCATCGGTCGGCTGCTGGCTGAACACGCGGATCGCGCCGCCGGTGGAATTGCGCCCGAACAGCGTTCCCTGCGGGCCGCGCAGCACCTCGACCCGCTCGATATCGAGCATCCGCAGCACGGCACCCGATGTGCGCGGCATATAGATGCCGTCGATATACAGGCCCACGCCGCGCTCGCCTGTGGAGCCGCCACCGCCGGCAATCCCGCGGATGACAAAACTGGCATTGTTGTTGCCCGCGCCGCGCGCCGGGGTGATCGACAGGTTGGGCGTGAAGCGCGCCATGTCCTGCAAATCCTCAATGCCCTTGGCCTCGACCATTTCATTGGTGATCGCGATGATCGACAGCGGCGTTTCCTGCAGGTTGGTCGCCCGCCGCTCGGCCGTCACCACGATGGTGCCCATGCCGCGCGCATCGCGCGTTTCCTCGTCCTCGGTGGATTGCTGTGCCTGACCGGGCACCGCGATTGCCATGACTGCGCACGACAGCGAAAGCGCAACCTTGCGGCCGCTCCAGAACCCCCTCTTCATCGGCATATCCTCCCCTTGCCGTTTCGCCCCATATTTTTCCCGGCAGGGTTTCGTATCCCCGCTGGCGTGGCGGCAAAGGCGATTGCCGGCCACGGGGTGATCCTATTTTGATAAATTCAATAAGCAAGGATTTTGATTCTCGCAAAATGGTGCCGCCCCTGTCGCAAGACCTCTTTCCTACAGAAGCAGGAATGGATCATCCGCGCTGTCCCAATCGCAGCACAAGGACACCTCCCCCATGGCCCTCATCGAATCCCTCATCGGCCCCATCGCGTCGATCATCGACAAGGTCATCCCCGACAAGGCCGCGCGCGACCGCGCCAAGCTGGAACTTCTCAATCTGGAAGCCACGCAGGAACTGAAGCTGATCGAAACGCGGATGTCCGCCATTCTGGCAGAGGCCCAATCGCCCGATCCGTGGACCAGCCGCGCGCGGCCCAGCTTCCTTTATGTCATTTACGCGATGATCCTGTTCGCCATGCCGATGGGCGTGCTGTCCGCCTTTCGCCCGCAGGCCGCGCTCGATATTGCAGCGGGCATGAACGCGTATCTCAACGGCCTGCCCGAACCGCTCTATGCGCTCTTCGGCACTGGATATCTCGGCTACACCGCCGCGCGGCAATGGGGCAAGGTCAAGGGCGTGGAGTAACCGCCCGAAACGGCGGCGCGGCTTGCCAAGCGGGCCGCGCCCCCGCTACCACCTGCGCCCATGAGCAATATCGTCTTTGTCCTCAACGGCCCCAACCTCAACCTCCTCGGCACGCGCGAGCCGGAAATCTACGGCTCGGCCACGCTGGACGATATCGCCGCCATGCTGGAAGACCGGGGCCGCGAACTGGGGCTGGAAGTTGATGTGCGCCAGTCCAACCACGAAGGCCATCTGATCGACTGGATGCACGAGGCGCAGGCCGTGGGCGCGAAAGCCGTGCTGATAAACCCCGGCGCCTATACCCACACCTCGATCGCGCTGCTCGATGCGGCCAAGTCCATCACCACCCCGGTGATCGAGGTGCACCTGTCCGATCCGTTGACGCGCGAGGCGTTTCGCCACCACTCCTATATCGGCATGGGATGCGTGCAGACGGTAAAGGGGCTTGGCCCCAACAGCTACCTTGTGGCGCTGGAAGCAGCCGCGCAGCTGTAAGTCATAAAGCCGTAACTCTTGCCATGATGGCCCGCTGCTTCTAGCGGGAAGCCAACAGATCAACCCAGCAAGAGGTTCGCATGGCCGAGAACAGGGGCTCCACCGCGCGCAAGGGCGCGATGAACATTGACGCTGCACTGGTGCGCGAGCTGGCGGATATGCTGGCCGAAACCGGTCTCACCGAAATCGAGGTGGAGGACGGCGACCGCAAGATCCGCGTGTCGCGCGGGGGCACAATTGCCGCCGCTGCCCCGGTGGCCGTGGCTGCCCCGGCTGCTGCCGCCGCACCCGCACCCGCCGCCGCCGCACCTGCTCCTGCCGCCGCGCCCGCCCCCGCTGCCCCGGATATGTCCAAGGCAGTCAAGTCTCCCATGGTCGGCACCGCCTATCTCACCCCCGAACCCGGCGCACCTGCCTTTGTTGCAGTGGGCGACACGGTGAAGGCCGGGGCCACCCTGCTGATTGTCGAGGCAATGAAGGTGATGAACCCGATCACCGCCCCGCGCGACGGCACCATTACCGATGTGCTGATCGAAAACGGCCAGCCGGTCGAATACGACCAGCCGCTGATCGTGATCGCCTGAGGCCGCGACGGGAGAGGGAACAGCCATGGGTATCAGCCGCATCCTGATCGCCAATCGCGGCGAAATCGCCCTGCGCATCCACCGCGCGGCGCATGAAATGGGGATAGAGACGGTGGCGGTCCATTCCACCGCCGATGCCGATGCCATGCACGTGCGGCTGGCCGACCATGCCGTGTGCATCGGCCCGCCCTCTGCCACCGACAGCTATCTCAACACCGCCGCGATCATTTCCGCCGCCGAGATTACCGGCGCGGACGCGATCCACCCCGGTTACGGCTTCCTGTCGGAAAACGCGCAATTTGCCGAAATCGTCGAAGCGCACGGCATCACCTGGATCGGGCCGAAGCCCGAACATATCCGCACCATGGGCGACAAGGTGGAAGCCAAGCGCACCGCGGGCGCGCTGGGCCTGCCGCTGGTGCCGGGGTCTGACGGCGCGGTGTCCGACTTTGACGAGATGCGCCGCGTGGCCGCCGAAATCGGCTATCCGGTGCTGGCCAAGGCGGCCGCAGGCGGCGGCGGGCGCGGGATGAAGGTGATCCCCAGCGAAGGCGAACTGGAAGCGCTGGTCAAGCAGGCGATGTCCGAAGCCAAGGCCGCCTTTGGCGATGACCGGATGTATCTGGAAAAATACCTCGGCAATCCGCGCCATATCGAATTCCAGATCTTTGGCGACGGCAATGGCAACGCCATCCATCTGGGTGAACGCGATTGCTCGCTGCAACGCCGCCACCAGAAGGTGCTGGA
The DNA here is from genome assembly GCF_037154115.1 of Alteraurantiacibacter palmitatis. Lineage (NCBI taxonomy): Bacteria > Pseudomonadati > Pseudomonadota > Alphaproteobacteria > Sphingomonadales > Erythrobacteraceae > Alteraurantiacibacter > Alteraurantiacibacter palmitatis. The sequence goes on from NZ_JBANRO010000009.1 coordinate 115,892, forward strand.
AGAAGCGCCCAGTCCTGTCATCACCCCCGAAGAGCGCGACCGGATGGGCGGCATCGTGGCAAAGGCCATGGCCGATATGGGCTATCGCGGGGCGGGCACGATCGAATTTCTGTGGGAAGACGGGCATTTCTACTTCATCGAAATGAACACCCGCCTGCAGGTGGAACACCCCGTTACCGAAGCGATTACCGGCGTCGATCTGGTGCGCGAACAGATCCGCATTGCCGAAGGCAAGCCGCTTTCCGTGACGCAGGACGAGCTGCGCTTTACCGGCCACGCCATCGAATGCCGCATCAACGCCGAAGACCCGTTCAACTTCACCCCCAGCCCCGGCAAGATCACCGCCTACCACCCGGCGGGCGGGATGCACGTGCGCGTGGATAGCGGGCTGTATGCGGGCTATTCGATCCCCCCCTATTACGACAGCATGATTGCCAAGCTGATCGTTTATGGCCGCACGCGCGAAGGCTGCATCATGCGCCTGAAGCGCGCGCTGGAAGAAATGGTGGTCGAAGGAGTCAAGACCTCGATCCCCTTGCACGCCGAACTGATCCGGCAGCCCGATATCCTGAGCGGGGATTATTCGATCAAGTGGCTGGAGGAATATCTGGCCAAGCGGAGCGCGGAAGGCAGCGCCGAATAAGGCGGCCTGCCGCGCGGACTGTCCTACAGCCGCGCCCGGCGGTTAGGCCGGGCGTGGCTCTTTCCCAATGTCAGTCCCGGCGGTGAAGTTGGCGCGCCAGCTGTCAACTTCGCCAAAGGCGTAAAAATGTCGTGATTGCAGCAGGTTAAGGCGCAATCCTGCCATCGTCACGATGTCAATTTCGTCACTTTCGCAAGGCAGCTTATTCCCCGTCCACCTGCGCATATTCCAGCGCAAAGCTGGGGTCGCATTCGTAGGGGTAGACATACTGCCCCGGCCGCGCGGTCCAGGTGAGGTAGCGCGCGCCGTCGGTTTCCAGCACGGCACGGTCGCGGAACCATTGCGTTGCGTGCAGCCGCGTGCCGTCTTCCGATTTGCGGTAACGTTCGACCATCACGATGCCGTCGGTATGGTCGAGGCCGTTATTGGTGATCGTGCTGGCGGCGATGCGGCTGGTCTCGATCACCAGGTCCTCGCCCTCCCAATGGCCCACCGAATAGCCGACCTTGGACAGCGGGACATTTTCCGGCACCGCCCGCCCATCCATATGGATCAGCCGCACCTGATCGAAATATTCGTATTTGAACACGATCAGCGTCGGCGTCTGGTGCACCTCGAACGGGAATGGCCCCTGCACGCCATAGACGATGCTGGGCGGCAGGCAGACGCGGTCAATCGCCATGTCCTGTTCGGCATTCCATGTTTCAGCGTGCGCGGCGGCGTCGGGCGTCAGCACCAACCCGCCAAATTCGCCGCGCGGAAACTCGGCCGCGCCCGCATCCTCGATCAGGACGGCGTCGGCAGGCAGTTTTGCCAGCAGATCAGGCATCCGGATCGAGGTATCGGTGACGAAGTCCGGCCCCCAGAAGCCTGAGAGATCGGGCACGGCATCCTGCGCGGCCACCGGCATGGCCAGCACCAGCGCAGCGGCAGAAAGGGCAACCTTAATCATCGTTCGTGCTGAACGGCGCCGCGCCAATCGCGCGCCCGTCTGCCCCCGTGGCGCTGCGCAGGCGCATATAGTTGCGCCCGTCGCGGCTGGGCCAGCCGTCGATCACCACGCGGTCACCGGCTTTCAGGCTGTCGCGCGTCCAGCCGCGGCGTTGCAGCACGACGGGCGCGTTGGTTTCCACCCGCCATTCCTGCGCGCGCCCGTCTTCTCCGCGCACATTCAGCACGATGGTCGCGTGCGGATTGGTAAAGCGGAACGAGGCCACCGTGCCTTCGATACGGATCTGGCGCGTCTCGTCGAAGAACACGGCAAAGGAATGATGCGCGGCTGCCGCAAAGGGCGCGGCCAATGCCGCAACCGTTAACGCAAGCCCGATGGCTCTGACTCTCACCCGACCTCTCCCAATTCGTTACGGGCGGTAACTATCAGGGCAGCGGCGGGCGCGTCAATCCAGCGGCACGCCCGGTTCGTGCTTGGCCGTGCGGATCGTAAGGCTGGTCTTGACGCTGGCGACATTGGGCGCGGGCGTCAGGTGGCTGGTGAGGAATTCCTGAAAGCTTTGCAGATCATGCGCCACGATTTTCAGGATGAAGTCGATCTCGCCATTCAACATATGGCATTCGCGCACCTGCGGCAGCGATCTGATGTGGTTTTCAAACGCGCGCAGATCCTCCTCCGCCTGGCTGCGCAGCGAGACCATGGCGAAAACGGTGATGGCAAAGCCCAGTTTGGAAGGATCAAGATCAGCGTGATAGCCGCGGATCACGCCTGCTTCTTCCAGCGCGCGCACACGGCGCAGGCAGGGCGGCGCGGTCAGATCCACGCGGCTGGCCAGTTCCACATTGGTGACGCGCCCCTCCGCCTGCAATACAGCGAGGATCTTCCGGTCAATCGCGTCCATTGTCGGCATGGGGTTTTCCTGTATCGAATCGGTGCAATCAGGCCTTGGCGCGACATGATAGGCGCGCAATCGGTCCGATTGTGGAAACATTATTGTGTATGGCCGCAATTGTCCCGCTTTGCAACGCAGGTCGAAGCGGTCATGCGCCTTAACCTTCTGCCGTCTATGGCAAGACTGCGGGCAATCACGCCCGCGCCCAAACCGGATTCGCGCGCCACGCTGTCTTATGTCCATGCAGGTTGATGATCGCCTTGCCACGGTGCTGCGTGCCTCCCCTTCGGGAGACAGGGCCACGCGCACCCAATATCGGCAGCTGATCGATCTTCTGGGCAGCCGCCCTGCCGCGCAGGGCGATATGTCACCCGCCCAATACCGCAGCCTTGCCGCACGGGTGGAACTGGTTCCTGCCGATGAATGGCAACGGCGCGTAATCGAACCGGCGCTGGCGGGGCAGAATCTGCAATTGCTGGTCTATCTCGGCTGGCGGCGGCTGGACGAACTCGCGCGGCTGATCCCCGATGTGGAACGTGCCCGGATCCTGCGCGAACCGGGCCAGCGCCTGCGCAACCGGCACCTTGCGGCGCATCTGGCGGCAGGCGATCCGCGCAGCGCCGCTGCCGCAATGGCCATGGCGCAGCTGGACGAGGCCGAATGGCTTGATCTGGTGCCGCGCCTGCCGGTGATGGCGCGCGGCTTCTTGCGGCACCGGCGCGATCTGCCGCCATCGGTCGCTCGCTTGCTGGGGTCGCTCGGCGTCACCGACATGACGCTGCCCGCACCCGATGGCGAGCGGGCGCTGCACGAAACCTTGCCCCCCTCCCCGCAGCCCGCCGCCTTTCCATCCGGCGAACGCGACGGCATCCGCGCGCTGCTGCACCGGATCGAGGCCTTTCGTGAAGGCCGCCTGCGCAGCGCCGAGGAAAGCCGTCTGCCCCTGGGCGATCTGGAAGGCGAGGAAGGCGGGCCAGCTTCCGCATCCGACACCCCCGTGATCGACCGCTTCGATTTCCAGACGGGTGCCGACGGAAGGATTGCCTCGGCCGATGCCGACATCGCCCCGCTGCTGGTGGGGATGCTGCTGGGCCGCCAGGGGCCGGGCGTGCTGGCCGCGCTCGATAAACGCGCTGCCGTTGCTTTCGACCAGCGCCAGCCGCTGCGCGCTGCGCGACTGGAAATCAACGCCGCCAGCGCGGTTACCGGCACATGGCGAATCGATGCGGAGCCTGAGTTTGCGCCGGTCACGGGCCATTTCGCCGGCTATCGCGGGCGCGCACGGCGCTGGCAGGAACCGCAGCCGCTTGCCGCGGCGCCGGATGCGGAGGCAGACCTGCCCCCCGACAGCGGCGAAGACCGCATCCGCCAGACGCTGCACGAATTGCGCACGCCGGTAAACGCCATTCAGGGTTTTGCCGAGGTCATCCAGCAGCAGGTGTTCGGCCCCGCACCCAACGCCTATCGCGCACTGGCCGCCGGAATCGCGGTGGACGCGGCCAAGCTGCTCGCCGCGTTCGAGGAAGTCGATCGGCTCGCTCGCCTTGAATCGGGGACGCTGGCGCTGGCGCAGGGCGATGCCGATCTGCACGAAGCGGTGGCCGAAACGCTGCGGCGGCTGGAAGGGGTGCTGCGCCCGCGCGGCGCGGCCATTGCCCTTTATGCAGCGGGTGACGCTTTCCCAACCCCGCTGGCGCGCGAGGAATTGCTGCTGCTGGTGTGGCGCATATTGGCAACGCTGGCGGGCGCTGTGGCGCCGGGCGAGCATCTGCACGCGCAGCTGGGGCCAGCAACGCAGGCCTCCTCGCCCGCCATGATGCTCAGCTGCAATCTGCCCCGCCTCATCGCCGCGCAGGACGATCCCTTTGCCCCGATGCGAAAGGACAAGGGCCAATTGCTCAGCGCCACGATGTTCGGCAGCGGATTCGCGCTCCGCCTTGCCAGAGCAGAAGCCGAAGCGGCGGGCGGTTCCCTGGAAATTTGCGCGGATAATCTGGCGTTAACCCTGCCCCTATTGACCGCATCGGAGCAGGCCCATAGCACCGCCGACAGGGGTGAAGACGCGGCCTGATCCTGCCTCAGCGCGCGCGAACAAGGGGAATGGACCTTGCGCAGTCTGGTCGAACGACCGCCAAGCCGTGCGCGTGCCCGCTTTCGGGACGGGTTCGGCACGCGCTTCGTGCTCACCATCGATACCGAGGAGGAGTTTGACTGGGACCAGCCGTTGGGCCGCGACACCTATGGCCTTGATCATATGCCGCGCCTCGCCAAGTTCCAGCAATTCTGCGAAAACAACGGCGTGCCGCCTGTCTGGCTGATCGACTGGCCGGTCGCCAACTCGCCGCGTGCGGCCGAAATCCTCAAGCCCGCTCTGGCGGCCGGGCTGGCCGAAGTGGGCGTGCAATTGCACCCCTGGGTCAACCCGCCCTTTGCCGAGGATCTGACGCAGGCCAACAGCTATTCGGGCAATCTGCCCGCCGATCTGGAGGAGGCGAAGTTCACCGCCCTGCGCGATGCCATCGAGCGCAATTTTGGCGTGGCTCCGCTCAGCTACCGCGCCGGGCGTTACGGCGTGGGGCCGGCAAGCGCGGCAATGCTGGCGCGCCATGGCATCGCCATCGATACCTCGGTGCGCCCGTTGTTCGATTATTCCAGCACGGGCGGCCCGGATTTTCGCGGCTTCCCGCTGCACCCCTATTGGCTGGATGACGAGCGCTCGCTGCTCGAACTTCCCCTCACCACGATCTACTGGGGGCTTCTGCGGCGGCAGGGGGACGCGATCTTCCCCCGGCTGTGGCGCCTGCCGCAATTGCGCGGCGTGCTGGCGCGGCTGGGCCTGCTCGAACGCATACCGCTGACGCCCGAAGGGATCAGCGCCGAAGAAGCGATCCGCGGCATCGACATTGCGCTGGATGACGGGTTGCCGCTGCTGGTCTTTTCCTTCCACTCTCCCTCGCTTCGCCCCGGCCACACGCCCTATGTGCGCAGCGAAAGCGATCTCGACCGGCTGTATGACTGGTGGCGCACGGTGTTTGCCTATCTCGATCGGCGCGGCGTAGCGCCCGCATCGCTGCGCGATGTGATGGCGCAGGTTGTGCGGGACTAACTTGCCACTTGCCCGATTGGCGGCTAGTCCACGCCGCGCGGACCGGGGGCAAGCCTTCCGGACATGGTGCCGGGCCTGTAGCTCAGCGGTTAGAGCTGGCCGCTCATAACGGCTAGGTCGCGGGTTCGAATCCTGCCGGGCCCACCACCGCCGCACATCGGGCGCCATCCACCCAGGTAACGGGATGGCGCACGGCAAGGCGAATATCCCGTGTCGGGGAGTAGCGCAGCCTGGTAGCGCATCTGCTTTGGGAGCAGAGGGTCGCAGGTTCGAATCCTGTCTCCCCGACCATTTTGCAAAATGCTCGACTAAACGGGCCGCCCCCTTACTCAGCAGGAAGCGGCCCGTATGCCGTCATCTGTTGGGCAGCCCCTGTCAGAAGCGCAGCGAGCCTGTCACCCGGAAGCCCTGCGTCCGCAGATTGGTGCTGCTGGGCCGCAGATCGGTGCCTTCGGGATTGTCGAGCAGGAAGGGGTTGGTCGGCCCAGCCGTGCCCGGCCCCACTTCGACCAGATAGTTCCGGTCGCGGTAGGACGAACGCAGATATTCCGCGCCCAGTGTAAAGCCCGGCGAAAGGGCAAATTCCACGCCCCCGCCATATTGCCAGCCGCGCCGCAGCTTGTCGTCATTCACCTCGGTGAAGCTGTTGGCGGTGTTGGTGGTGGCAAAGCTGTGGTCGATCCTGGCCCAGGATACGCCGCCCGTACCATAGACCAACACGCTTTCCTCCAGCACAAGCCCGGCTCTGGCGCGCGCGCTCAGGGCGTAATCCATCTCGCGCGAGACAGTGTAGCTGGCCGGCGTGGTGGAAAAGCCCGTGGTGCTGTCGGTCACTTCGCTGCGGCTGATTTCGGCAATGCCGCCGACGAGGAACGGGCCTCCGCCGAGGCGCATATCGTAACCCAGGCGTGCGCCATATTCGGCCCCGCGCCCTTCCCTGAGGCAAGGCCGCGTTGCCCCATCCACTCCGCTGTTGCAGAAACCGGGTCCGAAGGCGTTCTCGTCCGTCGCTGTGCGCACGGTGTCGTCGAACGCGCCATCGCGGTCGGTGTCGAAAACGAGGCTGTCCGCAGCGCGATCGCGCACGGCATTCAAGCCGCCGAAAACGGACACATAGGGGCCCTGAAAGGCATCCTGTGCAGCAGCGGGAGAGGCAGTGGCAGTGCCCGCCAGGGCTGCGCCTGCAATAAGAAGATATTTGGCGGTCATGGTAACCTTTCAATCAATCAAACGCGTTTCCCGTCCGCCATTCCAACCAGCCAGAAGCGCCGCTGTTCCCCGAATTGTCAGGCAGATCACATCGCCCCGGCGCAAATCAGGCCAGTTGGAGCCATGCATTTTCGTTTGGAGCACGCGTGCCAACAGGCTTGCCGCCTTGCGCCTTAACCCCTATCTGCGCGGGCAAATCACCCACACACCAGCTTTCCCGAAGGACGACGCATGGCCGCCCAATACGCCTATGTCATGAAGGACATGACCAAGACTTTCCCCGGTGCGCAAAAGCCGGTGCTGTCGAACATCAACCTGCAATTCTATCAGGGCGCCAAGATCGGCATTGTCGGCCCCAACGGCGCGGGCAAGTCCACGCTGATGAAGATCATGGCCGGGGTGGACAAGGATTTCACCGGCGAAGCATGGCCGGGCGAGAACATCACCGTCGGCTATCTGGAGCAGGAACCGGAACTCGACCCGAACAAGACCGTGCTCGAAAACGTCAAGGACGGCGCGCGCCACATTGCCGACATGGTCGAACGGTTTAACGCCATCGGCATGGAAATGGGCGAGGAGGACGCCGATTTCGAAGCCTTGGGCGCGGAAATGAGCGAGCTGCAGGACAAGATCGACGCCGTCGATGGCTGGACGCTCGACAACCAGCTCGAAGTCGCGATGGAAGCGCTGCGCTGCCCGCCGGGCGACATGGGCGTGGAAAGCCTGTCGGGCGGGGAAAAGCGCCGCGTGGCGCTCACCCGCCTGCTGATCCAGAAGCCTTCCATCCTGCTGCTGGACGAACCCACCAACCACCTCGATGCCGAAAGCGTGCAGTGGCTGGAAAACCACCTCAAGGACTATGCCGGCGCCGTGCTGATGATCACGCACGATCGCTATTTCCTCGACAATGTGGTGGGCTGGATCCTCGAACTCGATCGCGGTTCCTACTACCCCTACGAAGGCAATTATTCGACCTATCTGGAGAAGAAGGCCAAGCGTCTGGAGCAGGAAAGCCGCGAGGAAAGCGGCAAGCAGAAGGCGCTGCAACGCGAACTGGAATGGATCCGGCAGACCCCCGCCGCGCGCCAGACCAAGAGCAAGGCGCGTATCCGCAAGTTCGAGGAATTGCAGAACGCGCAGGAAAACCGCAGCGTGGGCAAGGCGCAGATCGTCATCCAGGTGCCCGAGCGCCTCGGCGGCAAGGTGATCGAGGCGAAGAACATCTCGAAGGCTTACGGCGACAAGCTGCTGTTCGAGAACCTGTCTTTCACCCTGCCGCCGGGCGGCATTGTCGGCGTGATCGGGCCGAACGGCGCGGGCAAATCGACGCTGTTCAAGATCATCACCGGCAAGGAACAGCCCGACAGCGGGACAATCGAAATCGGCTCCACCGTCCATCTGGGCTATGTCGACCAGAGCCGCGACCATCTGAACCCGGCCAACAATGTGTGGCAGGAAATCAGCGACGGTCTCGATTACATGAAGGTCAACGGCCAGGATGTCTCCACCCGTGCCTATGTCGGCGCGTTCAATTTCAAGGGGCAGGACCAGCAGAAGAATGTCGGCAAGCTGTCCGGCGGTGAACGCAACCGCGTGCACATGGCCAAGATGCTGAAGCAGGGCGGCAATGTGCTGCTGCTGGACGAACCGACCAACGACCTTGACGTCGAAACGCTGGGCGCGCTGGAAGACGCGATCGAGAATTTCGCAGGCTGCGCCGTGGTCATCAGCCACGACCGCTTCTTCCTCGATCGCCTCGCCACGCACATTCTGGCGTTCGAAGGCGACAGCCATGTCGAATGGTTCGAAGGCAACTTCGCGGCGTACGAAGAAGACAAGCGCCGCCGTCTGGGCGATGCGGCGGACCGGCCTACGCGGTTGGCGTATAAGAAGCTGACTAGGTAGCGAAAGAACGATCAATGCCTGAGCGAGCGAACGACTAGCCTGACCGTACGCGGTATTTCGTCAATCGCTGGACAAGGTCTCGCAATGCAACTGCAGCGGCAGCCAATTCGCCTGATGAAAGTGAAGTCCCGCTTTCTGTCAGGCGATTTGCGAGACGAACAATTGTCCGGTCGGTCGTGTATCCTGCGGAAAGCTCGATCAATATTTCCGCAACGCGCTTGTATCCAAGGTCGGTTATAGATTCGACAGTTTCGAATGTCGGATCGAGGATGATTGACCTCCCTAACGGAGTTTGGGCAGCAGCTCGTTCATACGCATAACGGGATTGTATCTTCGCAACCTTCGCTCGACCGCCTCCCCCTGTGCCTCCAGTTCCGCGACTTGCCTTCTTGTACATTACAAGCGCCCCTCCGCATGCAGTGCATGCCCCGTTACTATGCCGCCTCCAACCGCTTCACATCCGGCTCTAGCCCCTTCAGCTTCAACTGCGCCAGATCATAGGCCACCTGCATCCGCAGCAGCGTTTCTGCCTTGATCCCGAAGGCCTTTTCGAACCGCAAGGCCATCATCGCGCTGAGCGCGGCGCGGCCATTTAAAAGCGCGCTCATATTCTGGCGGCTGACGCCCAAATGCGCGGCGCAGTCGCTGACGCTGAGTCCGTATGCTTCGACAATCTCGTGCATCAGCCATTCGCCGGGATGGATGCGCAAGGCGGGGTGCATTTCCAGTCCCATCAATGATAATCCTCCAAATCAAGATCGGCGATGGTACGCTCATCAACCTTTGCAAAGGTCAGCCGCCAATTGCGGGTGACAACAATGGCATAGCTGCCCGCCCGGTCACCCGTCAGCGGATGGAATCCGAAATTGGGTGGCTCACGCAATTCGTCAAATTCGTGCGCATCGACAAGAAATTGCAGGATGCGCACAAGCCGAGCTGGCTCGATCACACCCGCAGTCCGGTTTTCAAGGAAAAGCCTGCGCAACGCCTTGTGCCGGATGCTCGCGATTTCCATTGGTTGTCATGTATCGCATGACACTACAGCTGTCAAGTGCCGCTTGACACTAGGGCACCACCCACACGCCCTGCCACCCGGCCCCATCGCGCACAAATTGTGCGCGGCGGTGGCCGTCATGGGCCAGCAGCAGCCAGTCGAAGGCGTCGACTTCCACCATCAGCAGCGCGAAGTTTTCGCGCGCGGGCAGCAATTGCTCCTCACTGGGGCGGATGCCTTCGACTTGGGGTGGCAGGCCGCTGGTGGGCGCGTCGACCGCGCTGCCCGGTGCCGCCACGGCAAGGTAGCAGCGGCGCGCATATTCGCTGGAGGCGGCCCAGGCGGCTTCCACCTGCGCGCCGTCCGTCAGGATTCGTCCCTGCCCCTTGGCGCGGATCTGGATGCGGGCGTCAGGATCGTGGAATAGCAGGCCCACGCGTGCGCCATCCCCAATCTGCGCCACCTTGGCCGAACGCGCATCGGTATGCAGCCGCAGCGTGCCGGCGCGCGCATCCCAGCCGCGCAGCACCATCATGCGCACATCGGCATCGGGCGTGCCCACCACCGGCGTGTGCATGGGGGAACGGCGGTTGGAAGCGGCTTCCGCAAGGCTCTTGCGGATGTCCTCCTCGATCTGGTCCAGCGTTTCGAACATGAACCGCGCTTTCGGCTTGTGCAGGGTCATCGGCAACATGGACCTTCGTTCATGGACGCATTTCAAAAAATGAACAAATGGCTGTCAGCCCGGTTCAGACAGGCGACAGGCCGACTCGCCTAAACGCCTCACTATAAACACCGCTTCCACTCGGCGGGTCGTTTGTGGAGGACGCCATGTACAAATTTTCTTCGCTCTTGAAGTCGAGTGGAATTGCAGCGCTGGCCATTGCCATTGCCGCGCCCGCCATTCCCGCCACAGCCTTTGCGCAGGATCGCCCGCAACGCGGCGAATGGCGCGGGGGTGATCGGGGCAATAGTGAGCGGGCCGCACCGCAGGGCCGCAGCGGTGGTGGCGAACGCCCCGCGCGCAGCGAAAGCCGGGCCCAACCGCAAGCCCAATCTCAGCCGCAGCCGGGCCCCGTGGCACAAGCCCGGCCGGAGCCTCGCCCGCAGCCCGACAATCGCGGCGACCAGCGCGGCAATCAGGGTGGATGGAACGGCGATCGCGGCGGCGACAGGGGGAATGGAGGAAACTGGAACGGCGACCGTGGCCGTGCAGACCGCGGCCAGGCACAGAACACGCCTCCGCCACCGCCCCCCGCAACATCTCCGCAACGTCAGCCCGAACAGGCCCGCACCCCGGCGCGCCAGACCAATCCCTATGTCGTGCAGACCGATGGGCGGCGCCGGATTGATACCGACCGCACGCGTGACCAGAACCGGGATCGTGACCGCGAACGGGATCGTGACCGGGATCGGGACAACGGGAATTGGAACGGCGGCAATTGGAACGGGCGCGACCGCGATTACCGCGACAATGACCGCAACCGCGACTACCGCGACCGGGATCGCAACGGTTCCTATCGCGACGGTTACCGCGATGCGCGGCGCGATTACCACCGGTGGGATCGCCAGCGCTGGCGCAACGACCGGCGCTATGACTGGTACAATTACCGGTACAGCAACCGGAATATCTATCGGCTGGGCGTCTATTACGCGCCTTACCGCAACTACAGCTACCGTCGCCTGAGCGTCGGCCTGTATCTCGACAGCCTGTTCTTCGGCAGCCGCTACTGGATCAACGAACCGTGGCAATATCGCCTGCCCGCCGTCTACGGCCCGTATCGCTGGGTCCGGTATTATGACGATGTGCTGCTGGTGGACACCTATACCGGTGAAGTGGTGGACGTGATCTACGACTTCTTCTGGTAGCGCCCACGATCTGACGGACCGCTGCCGGAAGAGTGGCCGGCACCCGGAGCCCCCGCCCTGTCAAAGGGGCGGGGGTTTTGTGTTGCGCGAATGCCAAGGCTTTGGAAAAAGGACGGGGCCATGACCACTGCCACCAAGCCCGAATTCCTGAAGGATCAGCCCAACCTGCGACGGGTGGGCAAGCAGGTGCGCCAGCGGCTGGCGGATAACCCGCTCGTCTGGAAAGTGCCCACCGACAAGGCGGAGATCTTTGCCGTGGCCGATTTCATGACGGCGGAGGAATGCGCGCGGATGATCACCATGATCGACGAGGTGGCGCGCCCCTCGACCGTGTTCGATCTCAGCTACAAGGATGGCTTTCGCACCTCCTATTCGGGCGATGTCGATCCCTATCACCCCTTTGTGAAAATGCTCGACCGGCGGATCGACGATCTCATGGGCATCGAACCCAGCTTTGGCGAGACGATCCAGGGCCAGCGCTATATGCCGGGGCAGGAATTCAAGCCGCATCACGACTGGTTCCACCCCAACACCAGCTATTGGGAAATCGAAACGTCGCGCGGGGGGCAACGCGCGTGGACGGCGATGGTCTATCTCAACAATGTCGAGGAAGGCGGCAGCACCGATTTCACCGATCTTGGTATGTCGATCGAACCGAAACAGGGCGTGCTCTTGCTGTGGAACAATGCCGATGAGAGCGGGCTGCCCAACCCCGCCACGATCCATGCAGGTCGTCCGGTGGTGCAGGGCGTCAAATACGTCATCACCAAGTGGTATCGCGCCAAAAAATGGCGCTGACACCAACGGCCTGCCGTTCGCCGTCTAAAGCGATGTAACCGCCATCCCCGCCACCGCCAGCGCCATCATCGCGGTTGCCAGCCACCCGGCCCATCTCAGCGGCCCGCGCACGGCAAAACGGCCCATGATATCTGGCCGCACGCAGATCAGCATCATCACCGCCATCACCGGCACCGCCACCACCCCGTTGAGCACAGCCGCCCAATACAGCGCGGCGATGGGCTGGACAGGGGCAAAGGTAATGGCAATGCCCACGACGGTCGCCACCAGGATCGTGCCGTAAAACGCCTTCGCCGCCGCCGGCTTGCGCGATAGGCCCACGGGCCAGCCAAAGGCCTCGCCCAGCGCATAGGCGGCAGATCCCGCCAGCACGGGCACCGCCAGCAGACCCGTGCCCACAATGCCCAGCGCAAAGATCAGCGATGCCAGCTCTCCCGCCAGCGGCCGCAGCGCTTCAGCGGCATCGGCCGATGTCTGGATATTGGTGATGCCCGCCGGATTGAGCGTGGCGGCAGCGGTGAAGATGATGGCGAGCGCTACAAGATTGGAAAGCCCCATCCCGCCAAGCGTGTCGAACCGGATGCGGGCGATTTCCGCATCTCCCATTTCCGCCGGATCGGCCAAAGCTTCGCCGCCAGCGGACGGGCTGGCTTCTTCGGCTTCCTCGGACGCCTGCCAGAAAAACAGATAGGGGCTGATCGTGGTGCCGAACACGGCGACGATGATGGCGAAATATTCCACATCCCACGAAATCTGCGGCAAGAGCAGATCGCGCAGCGCCGTTGCCCACGGAACCGAAACAATGAACAGCGTGGCGACATAAGCCAGCAAGGCCAGTGTCAGCCATTTGAGAACCTGGATATAGCGGCGAAACGGGATCAGCGTCTGCGCAACCACGCAGAAAGCTGCATAGAGGATCAGATAGGCAAGGCTCGGCCCGCCGAACACCAGCGCAGTCGCATCGGCCATTGCGCCCAGGTCGGCCCCGATATTCACCGTGTTCGCCACCAGCAGCAGCAAGACCGCGACGACAACCAGCCAGCGGGAATAATGCTGGCGCAGATTGGCCGCGATGCCCTGTCCCGTCGTGCGCCCGATCCGCGCGCTGATCATCTGGATCGCCGCCATCAGCGGATAGGTGAACAGCATCGTCCAGCCAATGCCAAAGCCGAATTGTGCGCCCGCCTGGCTGTAGGTGGCAATCCCGCTGGGATCATCGTCCGCCGCGCCGGTTATGAGGCCCGGTCCCATCAGCCGCCCCAGCCGCGCCCGCCATGATGGCGGCTGCGCGGCGGAGCCGTCCTGGTCGATCAGCGGCGGCACATCACCCTGCCAACGCCTCGGCGATCAGGCGGCGGGTGTTGGCGATGCCATACAAGGCGATGAAGCTGCCCATGCGCGGCCCCTGCTCGCTGCCCAGCAGCGTCTCATACAGGGCGCGGAACCAGTCGCGCAGCGATTCAAAGCCATATTCTGGCTTCTTGCCGATTTCGTAGACCTGCGTCTGCAAATCCTCGGCACTGGTATCTTCGGGCACACTTGCCAGCCATGCATCCAATTCGCGCAGGGCCGCCGCCTCGTTAGCCGAAGGCGCGCGGCGCTTCAGCGTGGGGGCCACGAAGTCACGGTTATAGGCGAGCGCCTTTTCCACCAGCCGGTAAAGGTCAGGATGATCGTCCGGGTCGGCATCACCGATGTAATTGCCGAGATAATTCCAGACCTGCGCGTGGGTGGCCCCTGCCCCCAGCACGCCCACCAGATTGAGCAGCAGGCCAAAGCTGACCGGCAGGCTGTCACCTGCCCCATCATCATGGCCCATTGCGTGGAGCAGGTGCCAGGCCGGATTGCCCAGCCGCTTGTCCCATTCCTGCCCCGGAATGGCGGCGCGGAACTGCCAGTATTCGTCCACCGCGCGCGGGATCACGCCCACGTGAAGCTGCTTCGCGCTCTTGGGATTGGCGTAGAGGTAATGGCCCAGGCTCTCCTCGCTGCCATAGGTCAGCCATTCCTCAATGCTGAGGCCATTGCCCTTGGACTTGGAGATTTTCTCGCCATTGGCGTCGAGGAACAGCTCGTAGATCATGCCTTCGGGCTTCTTCCCGCCCAGCACCTCGACAATGCGGCCCGACTGGGTGACGCTGTCGGTAAGATCCTTGCCGCACATTTCGTAATCGACACCCAGCGCATACCAGCGCATGGCCCAGTCGACCTTCCATTGCAGCTTGGCCTGCCCGCCGAAGATGCACTGTTCAACCGTGTCGCCGTGTTCATCGGTGAAACGAACGATCCCGGCCTCGGCATCGACCACGACCACCGGCACTTGCAGCACCACGCCGCTGGTGGGGCTTACCGGCAGGACGGGCGAATAGGTGCGGCGGCGCTCCTCGCGCAAGGTGGGCAGCATGATCGCCATGATTGCATCATACTTGCGCAGAACCTGCCGCAGCGCCTCGTCAAACGCGCCCGAATTGTAGCGGTCGGAGGCCGAAACGAATTCGTAATCGAAGCCGAACTGGTCGAGAAATTCGCGCAGCCGCGCATTGTTGTGGTGGGCAAAGCTTTCATGCGTGCCGAAGGGGTCGGGGATGCGGCTCAACGGCTTGCCCAGATGGCTTGCCAGCATATCCTTGTCGGGCACATTGTCGGGCACCTTGCGCAGGCCGTCCATATCGTCGCTGAACGCGACCAGGCGCGTGGGGGCAGGTGCCCCGCCCTCGCTTGCCACGATTTCGTAGGCGCGCCGCACCAGCGTGGTGCGCAGCACTTCCTGAAAGGTGCCGATATGCGGCAGGCCGCTGGGGCCGTAACCGGTTTCGAACAGGGCAGGCACACCGTTCGGCTTGGCCCCGCCGAAGCGTTTCACCAGTTTCATCGCCTCCTGCATCGGCCAGGCCTTGGACACACGGGCGGCAGAGATCAGCGCTTCATCGAACATGGGCCGGGGCTATTGCGCCAAAGCGGGAAGCTTGCAAGCGCCGCCTGCGCGCGCAAGGTGCAGTTTGCGACATTTTCGCCGGTTGCCTTCCCCCGCATCTGTGGCAGTCTGCGCAGTGGAGAGAACTGGGGGGAGACAAGGAGGATGGCGCGCAAAGCCTATCCCGACATACCGCTGTTTCGGTATGCCTACACGGCGCTGAGCGAGGCAGACGTGGCACAGAAGCTGGCGCCGGCCGCCATGGCGGGGCCGCAAAGCATCGGCGCGCTGGAGGAATTGCCGCCGCAACGCCTCTCCTTCGTGGCGAGCGATGGAACACGCCTTGACTGGCAGTTCAGCGAAGGCCGGCAAGTGGCGCTGCAGGGGGAGCGCGGCAGCGGATATGGCGCGCTGACAGTCGATCACATCACGCTGATTGCGCATCTCGTTCCCGGCACACGGCGCGGCTATGCGCTGGCGTGGGACCGGCACGACAACCGCGCCACGGTGTTCGAACTGTGGTTCGGCGCGCCCGGCCCGGCCCCGCAGCCGCGCGAGGTCAATCGTGCGATCTGGCACGGACATATCGAGGGCGGCACGCCGCCGACAGGCGAACTGCACGCCCCCACCGGAAGGGTGCAGGGCCGCGCGATCATGTGGGCGGAGGATACCGGCAACCGCACGGTCGATTATTACGCCTCCTCCGCCTTCTCGCACTGGGTGGAACTGGACCGCAGTGACGAGGGGCGCGGCTATTCCGGCCCGTCCGATTACATCAAGCTGACCGAGGATCTGTATCTCTACACCCGCACCGAAGCCGAATTTTCGGGACTGTGGCATATGCTGGTGATGGACGCGAACCGGTTGCAATGTGCCGGTCTGCGGCTGGGTTTCGACGGGCTCGACAACCTCGAATATTATATGTTCCGCGGCACGGGTGAATGGCTGGGCCAGATTGCCAATTTCATGAAGTTCGAGGATGTGAGCGGCGATCCGCTCGCCATGCCCGATGGGCCGAAGGGGGCGCGGCGGGTCTATCGCCCGCTCGAAACCATGGACAAGATGACGCCTGCCGAGGTGAACGAAGCAGTCGCCGCCAGCACGCATATATTCGACCGGGCCAGCGCGATGGCGGGGCACGGCCTGCCCCCCACCGCCGCGCTGGCCGGCAAAGCCTTTGCCGTGCATTACGATGGCGGGCCGGTGATCGCATATCGCTTTACCGCGCATGATGAACTGCAATGGCGCGAAGGCGGCGGCGAATGGACAACGGCGCGCTACAACGCGTGGGAGAATATGCCGGGCGTTTTCATCTTCGGGCATTTGCTGGCGGGCAAGCCCGATCATGACGGGCACGTGGTCGTGGCTGATCTGGACAGCGGCAAGGCCACCTGCTTTCGCGGCTATCTCAACACGCCCTACTTCGCCAATGAGGCCGGCGCGCAGACCATGTTCGGAAAGCTGGTAGGCGACGGCATCCCCGACCCCGGCAGCGCGCGGCACGAACGCACAACCGACCTCTTGGGCAGCGCCTTTACCTGGTCCTATTCGCCGGGGCTTACTTCGATGCACGTCTATTCCAGCCCCAATACGGTGAGCTGGGTGATCTTCACCCCGTCGGGCCACGGCGGTGCGCAATGGAGCGGCAGCGGCGATTACGTGAAGATCCGCGACCAGCTCTATTTCGTGCGCTGGCAGGAGGAGGCGTGCAACGGCACGCTGGGCACAATCCTCATCAATATGCGCACCATGCATGATAGCGGCATTGGCTATCATTGCGGCAAGAACGGCCTCAGCATGAGCCCGGTGGGCGCCTATGCCCGGCTTGCGGGGCGCTGGGACGTCGCGAAATATCTGGGCACCAAGCGGGGAGGATACGCGGTATGAGCACCCTGGCGACAAATCGGCGCGATATGCTGAAGCTGGGCGCGCTGGCGGCGGTTCCGCTCGCCGCGCTGGCTCCGGCAGGGGCTCTGGCGGCGCAGGCTGCGGCCAATCCCGCGGCAGAACAGGCGCAGATCGCCGCACTGATGCGCGAGGCGGTGCGCCGCTACAACGCGGGCGGTGTCGCTGCCTGTGCGGGCCTCACAAGCTGCGGCGGCGTCCTCGACCTGCCCGGCGATATCCGCGCCTTGCGCCTTGCCGGAGAGGCCGAGCCTGAGGTCGCGCTTGCCGATGATCAGGTCACCGCGCACTGGTCGCACCCGGCCACAGCGGTGCGCGAATACGCCTTTGACGGCGACAGCACGGCGGAACGCATGGCCCGCTTTCAAGGGAACCCCGCCGTGCAGAGCGAAAGCGCGGTGACACTGGTGGCCGAGATGCGGCGCACGGCGGATAGCTGGACAATCCGCCGCCTCCATCTGGCCTGACAGAACAACGATCCGGGAGAGACATATGAAAAGCCTTGCCGCTGTCAGCCTGACAGCGATTCTTGCCACCGGGGCGCTGGCCGCCTGCACCAGCGAGGGCAGCAATGCCCCCGCAACGCTTGCCGCAACGCCGCAGCAATGCGCCGATTTCGACACAGCCATCCTGGGCGCGCAGGATGCCAGCACGCGCTGGGTGGAAGCGGCGGAGGGTGCGCCAGCCTATTGCGAAATCACCGCCACACTGACCCCTGTGGAAGGTTCCGCCATCGGCGTGGTCTACCGCCTGCCAGCGACATGGAACGGCAAGTTGTTGGGCCTGGGCGGCGGCGGCTGGGCTGGCAATGTGACCATTCAGGCCGCCAGCGACGGCCTCGCCAAAGGCTATGCCACGCTGCAAACCGATGGCGGCAATCCGGGCACCGATGTCTGGGCCAACAGCTGGGTGGTCGAACGGCCCGAAAGCGCGGCCGATTTCAGCCACCGCGCGATCCACGAAATGACCGTGGCGGGCAAGGCGCTGGCTGCCGCCTTCTACGGCCAGCCGCACCGCCGTGCCTATTTCCAGGGCTGTTCCACCGGCGGGCGCATGGCGTTGATGGAAGCGCAGCGTTACCCCACCGATTACGACGCGATTATCGCAGGCGCACCCGTTTACACGCTGCAAGTGCAGACCAGCGCGGTGTTCCGCAATCAGACCTTTGCCGCCAATGGCGGCGCGGCGGGCTTTTCCGAAGGCGATTTGCAACTGGTGCAGGCGGCGGTTCTGGCGCAATGCGATGCAGCGGACGGGTTGGCCGATGGCATCGTGAACGATCCGGCCGCGTGCAGCTGGCAACCGCGTAGCCTGCAATGCACCGGCGCCAAGACCGACCAGTGCCTTTCCGCGCCGCAAGTGACCGCGCTGCAAACCGCTTATGACGGCATACGCGCCTCCGATGGCAGCTGGGCCATGCACCCGATGCGGCGCGGGGGCGAGGCAAGCTGGGGCTTCTTTGTCGGCACCAGCGGCACAGGGGCCGATCCCACGGGCGGAGGCGGCCTCGGCAATCTGTTCCCGCTGTTCTTCGGGCCGGGCAATGCGGTGACATTGGCCAATTTCAACGATGCCAATTACCTGACCGTTCGCTCCAGCCCCTTTGCCGAGATGTATGAGGCGAAGAACCCCGACCTCTCCGCCTTTTTCGGCAATGGCGGGCGGCTGCTGCTGTGGCATGGCGAAAACGATGCCGGCCCCAGCCCGGTGCTCTCGCTCGATTATGCCCAAGCCGTGATGGCGGCCAATCCGGCTGCGGCGAACCAGTTCCGCTATGTCACGCTGCCGGGCGTCGGCCATTGCCGCGGCGGGCCGGGCGCCGATCTGGTGGATTACGTATCGGCCATGGATGATTGGGTGGAAAGCGGCCGCGCACCCGATCGGCTGATCGGCACGAAGCAGGACGGATCGCTCACCCGCCCGCATTGCGCCTGGCCCAATGTCGCGCGCTTTTCCGGGTCGGGCGATGCGAACGATCCGGCAAGCTGGCAATGCGTGGCGCGCAGTTGATCGGCAGGTGAAGGGGCAGCGCTCCACAAGGAAACGCTGCCCCACCTCGCCTTCCCCCCACCGGGGATAACAGTGGAATGGACGCGAGGAATACTTCGCCAACGCCAAAAGCCGCCCCCGGTTCCCGTGCAAAATGCCGCCCGCGCTGCGTTTACTTTTCGTTCCGGCTGGCGATAGTGGGGCGTAATGGCCGAAACCGCCCCCTGCCCCCCGCCGCTTGCCCTGCCGGCGATCCATGCCAGCCATGCCGGATGCTGGCTGCGCCGCACCGACCGCACCGAGGGCGTGGGCAAAGGCGAGGCGGTGATGGCAGCCGCCGACTCCCCGCTGCTGATGTGCAATGCGCCCCTGCTGGCAACGCGGCTGGGCTATCCCGATCTGTCGGGTCTGGATCTGCTGGAACTGTTCGCCTTCATCCATCCGGCGCGCTTTTGCGTCCCCACGCCGCGCGGCCTTGCCCATGCGCTTGATCTGGAAGAGCCGGCGGGCGACGATGATGTTCCGCGCTTCCTGCAAATGGCTGGCGCTGCACTGCTCGCGCGGCTCAGCGATGCGGGCTGGCCGGAACGTGAGGGGGCGTGGAGCGCGCTGCAATCGCTCGCCCGCTTGCGCTGGAGCTGGGCGGGCGTGATCGCCCCGCATCTGGCCCGGCCTGACCGCGCCGAAAAATGGCTGTTTTCCCGGCTGCCCGAATGGGAGGAGGCAGGCGAACGGCCCCAGCCTGCGCAGATAAGGCTGGAGGATGCCGCGGTGGATGCGCGCCTCGCCGCGCTGACGGGCGACGGGGCCGAACGGCGCGAAGGGCAGCGCGCCTTTGCCCGCGCCGCCGCGCAGATCTTTGCACCCCGCACCCGGCGCGATGCGCCCAATATGCTGCTGGCGCAGGCGGGCACGGGCATCGGCAAGACGCTGGGCTATCTCGCACCTGCCTCGCTATGGGCCGAGGCATCCGGCGGCACGGTATGGGTGTCAACCTATACCAAGAACCTGCAACGCCAGCTGCGCGCCGAAAGCGCCCGCGCCTGGCCCGAAAGGCGCGCCGATGGCAGCCGCCCGGTGGTGATCCGCAAGGGGCGTGAAAATTATCTGTGCCTCCTCAATCTGGAAGACGCGCTGCAAGGCGGCTTTGGCGGGCGGGCGGCCATTCTGGCGCAATTGGTCGCGCGCTGGGCCGCCTATTCGCAGGATGGCGACATGATCGGCGGCGACCTGCCCGGCTGGCTGGGAACGCTGTTCCGCCAACGTGCCATCCGCAGCCTGACCGACCAGCGCGGCGAATGCATCTATGCCGGCTGCCCGCATTACCGCAAATGCTTCATCGAGCGCGCTGCCCGCGCCAGCGCCGGGGCCGATCTGGTGATCGCCAACCACGCGCTGGTCATGGTGAACGCCGCCAGAGGCAGAGATCACGCGCAGCGCCCCACACGCATCATCTTCGACGAAGGCCACCACGTGTTCGATGCGGCCGACAGCACCTTTTCGGCCGCGCTCACGGGCGCGGAGGCGGTGGAACTGAAACGCTGGCTGCTGGGGCCGGAACGCGGATCAAAAGGGCGCCGCCGGGGCCTCGCTGCACGGCTGGCCGATGTGGCGAGTTATGATGAAGCGGGCGGCAAGGCCGTGGCTGCGGCCTGCCACGCTGCCGAAGCCCTCCCCTCGCAAGGCTGGCTGCAACGGCTGGCGGAAGGGCAACCCTCCGGCCCGCTGGAGGAATTGTTCGCGGCCGTGCGCGCCCTCACCTATGCGCGCGACGAGAGCGGGCAGGATGCAGGCTATGCCATAGAGACGGAGGCCGCGCAGCTTGACGGCGCCTTCGTGGAGCTGGCGGGAAGCGCGGCGGCGGCCCTTGCCGAAATCCGCCTGCCGCTGATCCGGCTGGGTATGCGGCTGGAAGCGCTGCTGGCGGAAGGGCCGGACTGGCTCGACCGGCAAGGCCGCGCCCGGATCGAGGGCGCGCGCGGATCGCTCGCCTGGCGCATCGATCTGCTGGCCGCATGGGAAGCCTTGCTGGGCCGGATGGGCGGGCCAGCCGATCCCGACTTTGTCGATTGGCTGGCGGTCGACCGGTCGGAGGCGCGCGATTACGATGTGGGGCTGCACCGCCATTACCTCGACCCGATGAAGCCCTTTGCCCATACCGTGCTGGCGGGCACTCACGGCGTGATGTTGACCAGCGCCACCCTGTGCGATCGCGGCACGGAGGGGCCCGATTGGGCAGGCGCGATTGCCCGGTCGGGCGCCGCGCACCTCGACATCGCGCCGCAACTGGCGCAAGCGGCCAGCCCCTTCGATTACGCAAAAGCCGCCGAAGTTCTGATCGTGACCGATGTGCCCAAGGGCGATCTGGCCGCGCTGGCGGGGGCCTATGCCGCGATAATCGATGCCTGCGGTGGCGGCGTGCTCGGCCTGTTCACCGCGATTCGCCGACTGCGGGCCGTCCATGGCCGCATTGCCGACCGGCTGTCGCGTGCCGGATTGCCGCTTTACGCCCAGCACGTCGATCCCATCGATACCGGCACGCTGGTCGATATCTTCCGCGACGATCCTGCCGCCAGCCTGCTGGGCACCGATGCCCTGCGCGACGGTGTGGATGTGCCCGGCGAAAGCCTGCGCTGCGTGGTGATGGAGCAGGTTCCCTGGCCCAAGCCATCCATCCTGCACCGCGCGCGGCGGGCGGCAAACGGCGGATCGGCGCATGATGACCGGATCATCCGTGCGCGGCTGGCGCAGGCCTTTGGCCGCCTGATCCGCAGCAAGGATGACCGGGGCCATTTCATCGTCCTTTCGCCCGCCTTCCCCACCCGCCTCGCCAGTGCCTTCCCGCCCGGCACGCCGGTTTTGCGCGTCACGCTGGAGGAGGCTTTGCATCGCGTGGCGCGCCCGAATCTGCTAGAGGCAGAAAGCGCCGCTGTGGCGCAGGGAGACCCTGCCCAATGAAACTCCTGGGTCTGTTGCGTCATGCCAAGTCCGATTGGGACGACCTATCGCTGCGCGATTTCGACCGCGGCCTCAACAATCGCGGGCGCAAGGGCGCGGCGCTGATGGGTGCGCATATTTCCGCTTTGGGCCTGCCCTGGCAGCGGATCATCGCCAGCCCGGCGGAGCGGGTGCGCTGCACGCTGGAGGCATCAGGGCTGGGCCTGCCGGTAAGCTGGTGCGACAACGCCTATATGGCCGATGCGGATACGCTGCTGGAACTGCTGCGCAGCCAAGGCGGCAAGGATGAGGCGCTACTGCTGGCCGCACACAATCCCGGCTTGCAGGAACTGGCGCTCAAACTCGTCCCGCCCGAAGGGGAAAACGCGCTGTTTGACGAGGTGATGGCCAAGTTTCCCACGGCCGCGCTGGCGGTGTTCGAACTGGATACAGCCGATTGGGCCGGTATCACGCCGGGCTGCGGCAGGCTGACCCATTTTGTGCGGCCACGCGATCTCGATCCCGCATTGGGGCCGCAGGGGCGCGATTGAGGTCAGGCAGCGTCGAGCGCGCTGGCCAGACGCTGGCGCAATTGCCGCAGGCGACTGCGCACTTCGGCCACGGTTTCGGTGGCAGGGGATGGCGCGGCATCCGCCGCATTTTCCTGCCGATGGTCCGCAGATGGCGCCTGCGCCTTGCCTTCCAGCACCGTGCGCGCCCCTTTCAGCGTATAGCCTTCGCGGTTGACCAACCGGTCAATCGTAGCAACCAGCGCCACATCCTCAGGCCGGTAAAGCCGGCGTCCCCCGCTCCGCTTGAGCGGCTTCAGCATAGGGAATTGCTGTTCCCAATAGCGCAGGATGTGCTGGCGAATGCCAAGAGCAGCCGCCACTTCCCCGATGGTGCGCATGGCACCGGGTGCCTTGCTGTCAGCAAACGGGGAAGCGGGCGGCGTGGTCATGTCAGGAGCCTTGGGCGATCCGGTCCTTCAGCTTGTGGCTGGCGCGGAACGTCATCACCCGGCGCGGCGTGATCGGCACTTCGACGCCGGTCTTGGGATTGCGACCGATGCGCTGCTTCTTGTCACGCAGGACAAAGCTGCCGAAGCCGGAAATCTTCACATTCTCGCCGGCGGCCAGCGCGTCGCTCATCTTGGCGAGGACAGCCTCGACAAGGTCAAGGCTTTCGGCGCGCGAAAACCCCAGCTTGCGGTTGATGGTTTCAGCCAGATCGGCACGTGTCAGCGTGCCCACGGATCGCATAGCGTCCATGCGTCCTCTCCCCTTGCAATATGGCGCGACCCATGCCTCTTATTGCAGCAATAAGAGCAGCTTGACAAGGATTACAAATTTGTTGCGCGCAGGTTTGTCCGGATAATTTGCACAAGCGTCAGACCCGCATCAGGCTGGCACCCCAGGTGAAGCCGCCGCCCATCGCTTCCAGCACCACCAGATCGCCGCGCTTGATGCGCCCGTCGCGCCAGGCGGCATCAAAGGCAAGCGGCACCGACGCGGCAGATGTGTTGGCGTGCCGGTCCACCGTCACGATCACCCGCTCCATCGGCAGGCCCAGCTTGCGCGCGGTGGCATCCAGTATGCGGAAATTGGCCTGGTGCGGCACCACCCAATCAATATCGGCGGGCACATGGCCGGATTTTTCCAGCACATCTTCAAGCACTTGCGCGAGGTTGTTCACGGCATGGCGGAACACTTCGCGCCCCTTCATCCGCATCAATCCCACAGTCTGCGTGGTGGAGGGGCCGCCATCCGTATACAGCAAATCGCGGTGCGACCCATCGGCGTGGAGCTGGCTGAACAGGATTCCGCGCTCTTCGCCTTCTGTGGCATCTTCCGCGCCCAGCACGAAAGCTCCCGCCCCGTCGCCAAACAGCACGCAGGTGGTGCGGTCTTCCCAATCGATCAGCCGGCTGAGGGTCTCGGCGCCGATCACCAGTGCCTTTTTCGCCATGCCTGCGCGGATCATCGCATCGGCCGTGGTCAGCGCATAGAGGAAGCCCGAACACACCGCCGCCACATCAAAAGCGGGAAAACCGCTCCCGCCCAGCGCGTGCTGCACGATCGTGGCGGTGGAGGGAAAGGTCAGATCGGGCGTGCAGGTGCCCAGCACGATCAGGTCGATGTCGGCAATCGTGATACCGGCATTTTCCAGCGCGGCGCGGGCGGCAGCAATTGCCAGCGTGGAGGTGGTTTCGCCCTCGCCCGCGAAATAGCGCTGGCCGATGCCGGTGCGCTCGCGAATCCATTCGTCGCTGGTATCCACCGTCTGTGCCAGATCGTCATTGGTCACGCAGCGCGACGGCAGGGCGGAGCCGGAGCCGAGAAAGACGGAACGGATCATTTGGTGGCGCTTCCCTTGTCGCGCAGCTTTTCGGTGCCCAGTTCAGCGAGATCAGCGGTGATCCGCTCGGTCAGGCTTTCTTCCAGCAGGCGCGCGGCCACGGCCACAGCATTGGCAACGCCCTGCGTATTGGCGCTGCCATGCGATTTCACGATCACGCCGTTGAGGCCCAGAAAGACGCCGCCATTGTGGTTGTTTGGATCGAGGTGATGGCGCAGCAGCTCGGTCGCCGGGCGCGAGACCAGAAACCCGATTTTCGACCGCAAGGAGGAGGTGAAGGCGTTGCGCAGGAGGTCGGTGACGAAACGCGCCGATCCCTCGATGGCCTTGAGCGCGATATTGCCCGAAAAGCCGTCGGTCACCACCACGTCCACTTCGCCGCGGTTGATCTTGTCGGCTTCCACAAAACCTTCGAACGACATGGCAAGACCCGTCGCCGCGCGCAACGCGCGGGCCGCTTCCTGCACGCTGTCAGTGCCCTTGATGTCTTCGGTGCCGATATTGAGCAGGCGCACGCGCGGCGCTTCCTTGCCGGTCACGATGCGCGAATAGGCCGCGCCCATGATGGCAAACTGCACCAGATTGCGCGTATCGCATTCGGTATTGGCGCCCAGATCCAGCATGACGACATCGTTGTCGCCAAGGCTGGGCATCAGCGCAGCGAGCGCCGGCCGGTCGATTCCCGGCATGGTGCGCAGCGCCAGCTTGCTCATCGCCATCAGTGCACCGGTATTCCCCGCGCTGACAGCCGCGCCGCAATCGCCGGTTTTCACGGCGTTGATGGCAAGGCCCATGCTGGTGGTCTTGGCACGGCGCAGCGCAGCAGTGGGCTTTTCATCGCCCGCCACCACATCATCGCAATGCAGGATTTCGGATGCGCCGCGCATATTGGGATGACTGTCGAGCGCGGACTTGATCCGCGTTTCGTCACCCACAAGCAGGAACTTGAACCGGTCGTGCCGACGGCGAGCGAGCGCCGCGCCTGATACCATCACGCGCACGCCTTCATCGCCGCCCATCGCATCGATCGCGATACGCGGCAGGCTCATAAGCGCATTTCCCCCGGAAGCCCTAGAGCTTAGATGCCCTTGGGCTCGAGAATCTGGCGGCCGTTATAGTGGCCGCACGCCGGACACAGATTGTGCGGGCGCTTCAATTCGCCGCAATTGCCGCATTCGTGGAAAGCTTCCACCTTCAGCGCATCGTGGGCACGGCGGTTGCCGCGACGATGCGGCGACGTTTTTCTCTTAGGGACAGCCATCTCGGCACCTGTTCCTTGAAATCAATAAGACCTGTTGGCAGCCGCCCTAGGGCAAGCACAACACCGGCGCAAGCGCGCCGTTTGCTGTCCCTCGGGGATGCGGCGAAGGCGCGCGCTATAGACCATTCTGCCCGCGTTGCAAGCCAAGATGCTTGGCCCTATGCCAATCGCGGGAACGAGGGGACAGCATTATGGACGACCTGCATATTTCGCTTCTGTCCGCGGCACTGGCCGCCCTGATCGCCGGATGGCTGGGGTGGCGCTGCGGCAAGGTGCGCATCTCCGAAAAGATCGTCCACGGCGACGGCGGCCATGCGCTGCTGCACCGCCGGATGCGGGCGCAAAGCAATTTCACCGAATATACCCCGATCGCGCTGGTGCTGATTCTCGTGCTCGATCTGGCCGATCAGGACGGGTGGCTGCTGGGCCTTACCGCGCTGGCCTTCATGGCCGGGCGCGTGCTGCACGCGCTGGGCATGGATGCCGAAGGGCCGGTGAAACCGCGCATGATTGGCATGATGCTGACCTTTCCGCTGCTTCTGCTGTGGGCGATCTGGGCGGCGCTGGCCGCGTTCGGCGTGGTCTAGCCGCGCGCCAGCGCCGCATCGCTGACAAAGGCGTTGGTGCGCCGCTCCTGCCCGAATGTGCTGGTAGGGCCATGGCCGGGCACAAAGGTGACATCATTGCCCAGCGGCCACAATTTGCCGGTAATCGCGTCGAGCAGATCCTGATGATTGCCCATCGGGAAATCGGTGCGGCCGATGCTGCCGGCAAACAGCACATCACCCACAAAGGCAAAGCGTGTGGGGGCATGGAAAAACACCACATGGCCCGGCGTGTGGCCAGGGCAATGGATCACCTCCAGCGTGATTTCGCCAAAGGAAACGCTGTCGCCATCCTTCAGCCAGCGCGTCGGCTCGAACACGCGCGCTTCCATGCCAAAGCGGGGGCCATCCTCGTCAAGACGCGCAATCCAGAACCGGTCCGCTTCGTGCGGGCCTTCGATCGGAAGGCCCAGTTCTTCGGCCAGCATACCTGCCTGCCCGCAATGATCGGCATGGCCGTGGGTGAGGAAAATCCTTTCCAGCGTCACGCCTGCGCGGGCAACCGCATCCTTCAGCCGCGCCAGATCGCCGCCCGGATCGATCAGCGCCCCTTTCATCGTTTTGGAACACCAGACGAGCGAGCAATTCTGCTCGAACGCGGTCACGGGGATGATGGCGGCCTTGAGCGGGGATTCCTGCATGGGGGTTAAGTGGCAAGCGCTGCGGCCAAAGGCAACCTCTGGCCTAGACCCGCCCGCTCTTCCACACCACGCGGCCCAGCAGTTCGAAATCCTGTGCCTCCACCGACAAGGGAGGATAAGCAAGATTCTGGCTGAGGAGGGAGAAGCGGCCCGCCCCCTGCGCGGTCACCCGCTTGACCAGCAGATTGCCATCCAGCCGCAGGACATAGATGCCATCGCGGAACGGCTGCGCGCGGGTATCAACCAGCAGATCGTCCCCTTCCCGCAGCAAAGGCTCCATCGAATCGCCGATCACGCGGACAGCGGACAGCTTACCTGCTTCCAGCCCCTGCTCACGCAGCCATTTCCGGCTGAAGCGGAAGGCGTCGAACGCGGTTTCCGCGGCCGCCGCCGCGCCCGGCCCAGCCGAAGCTTCCACCAGAAGGCGCGGCACATCGACCCAGTCACCCGTGTCGGTATAGGATTTTTCCTCCACCGCCCCGAGCAGGATTTCGGACACACCAAAGAAACGGGCCAGTTTGCGCCGGTCGTCCTCCTCCAGCTTTCGCGGGCTGCCTTTCGAGATATATTGCTGCAAATAGGTAGTATTACGGCCCAACATCCTGGAAAGCGAAGCGAGGCTGCTGCCCCTCTCGCGCGCCAATCGCGCCAATGTCTCGCGTGCTTCCATGGTCTGTGTCCCCGCTGTGGCGTCGTTCAGCATCCTACATAATGTATTTTTCCTAGACAAGTAGGATTTCCAGCGACAGCAAAGAGAGAGGGGCGATTCGGCGCCTCCGGCTCACCTGGCGCACCGCCAGTCTGGCCTGCAGCATGAACGAACACGAGAAGGGGAACCCGCGATGCTGATCCGCAAAATCGAAGTCTTCCTGCGAAGGACGGGGATGCCCGCCACGCGCTTCGGCCGCCTTGCCACGCAGGATCCGCGCTTTGTGCTGGATCTGCGCAACGGGCGCACACCCCGATCCGAGACCGAAAAAAAGGTGGAACATTTCATGAACGAATACCGGGAGCGGACCCATGCATATTGAAGTGAAAAGCGCCCCCCTTGCCCCGCGCACCGCTCCCAAGAAGCGGCGCAGCACGGCGGACCGCCTGAACGAGGCCCTGCTGGCGCTGGCAGGCGGACACGCCACCGTCACCCGGCACAGCGAGGCGGGTTGGGCCAGCATCACCTTTGCCGGCACGCGGCACCGGGTGGAACTGGAATTTGCCGGCGATGCCGCCGTGGAAGCGGGCGAATGTTTCCTGGCCTTCCTGCCCGAACACGAATTTGCCATTCCAGGGCAATTGGTAGCCGATGCGGCGGTGGTGGAAGTCGATCACAGCGCCCATCCGCCGCTGCTGCGTGTCACGTGCGAATTGCTGCTGCTGGAAGAAAGCTGACCCCATTTGCCCCCTTCCCGATTGCGGGAGGGGGGCTGGCCCGCATTCAATAGCCCAGCGCCAGATCAACCTCGGACACCAGCGGCGCACCGCTCAGATAGGCCTCGCAATTGGCGAGGAAGCGCTGGGCGGCGGCAACCTTGCTGGCCAGCGTGGGCAGACCCGCCATGTGCATGGTAATCTGCGCGCCGGGCGCATCCCACAGCGGGTGATCGGGTGGCAGCGGTTCGGGATCGGTCAGATCGAGGATCGCCCCGCCCAGCTTGCGGGCATTAAGCGCGGCAATCAGCGCGCCCTGATCCAGCGCATCGGCCCGCCCCATATTCACCAGCACAGCGCCGGGCTTCATGCGGGCGAGCACATCGGCGCTGACGACCCCGCGCGTTTCGGGTGTGCCGGGCATGGCCATGACCACCCAGTCAAATTCGCCCACGCGCGCCTGCCATTCCTGCGGCCCCAGCGCGCCATC
Organism: Alteraurantiacibacter palmitatis; assembly: GCF_037154115.1. NCBI lineage: Bacteria > Pseudomonadati > Pseudomonadota > Alphaproteobacteria > Sphingomonadales > Erythrobacteraceae > Alteraurantiacibacter > Alteraurantiacibacter palmitatis. The sequence goes on from NZ_JBANRO010000009.1 coordinate 144,725, forward strand.
TGCGCCCGACCGGCGCACCGGCACCACTTCCACCCGAAAGCCCGAAAGCATCCGCGCAATCGCCTGCCCGATTTCGCCATAGCCCAGGATCAGGACCTTGGCTCCTGCCAGTTCACGGTTGCCCTCCATCCGCGGGGCGAGCCATTCGTGCCGGTCGCCCGCGCGGACAATATCGGCATGGCCGCGCGCAAAGGCGAGCATCGCCATCACCGCGAATTCGGCCACGGTATTGGCGTTGAGACCCGACCCGTTGGTGAGCCGCACGCCGCGCGCCTTGAGATCATCCAGCGGCAGCCAGTCCACCCCGGCAAAGAAGGAATTGAGCCATTTGAGGTCGCGCGCACGGCGGATGGCTTCCAGCGGCGCGGATTTGTCGAACATATCGAACCAGCCGATCTCCGCCTGCGGGGCGAGCGCCACCAGTTCCTCGCCGGTCTCCCACCACAGCGGGGTGATCTGCGGCGGCAAGCGTCCTTCAAGCAGAGGGCGCGCCTGCGCGGTGATAAGGGCGGTAGTCACAATTTCCATTCCCACCCCAGCGGATCGCCGTCCATCACTTCCACGCCCTTCGCGGCCAGTTCATCGCGCAAAGCATCGGAGCGGGAAAAGTCCTTGGCGGCGCGCGCATCCTTGCGCTGGGCAATTATGGCTTCGACCTCATCGGCATCCATCACGGCAGCCTTGGGCCGAATCCGCAAGTCGGCGCGATCCAGTGAGAGCAGCCCCAGCCCCAACACCGCATCCATCGCCGCAATGGCTTGCAGGCGATGCTCCGGATCGAGCTTCTTCATGCCCAGCACCTCCTCCAGCACGGTCAGCGCCTGGGGCGAGTTCAAGTCATCCGAAATCGCCTCGTCAAACCGGGCAAGCAGCGGCAGCAGCGCACCGCCGATTTCGCCCCGCGCGCCGTCCAGCGTCCAGCCGCCTTCCGGCTCGGCGGGCAGGGTTTCGGCGCGCGCCTTGGCATTCTCCACCGCGATCAGCATCCGCTTGAGCCGCGTCAGCGCCGCTTCCAGCCCTTCCCAGCTGAATTCCAGCTCGCTGCGGTAATGCGCCTGAAGGCACATCAGCCGGTAGGCGAGCGGGTGGAAGCCCTTGTCGATCAGCAATTGCAGGCGCAGGAACTCGCCCGAAGATTTGCTCATCTTGCCAGAGCGTTCGACGAGGAAGTTGTTGTGCATCCACAGCTTCGCGCCCGAATTGCTGGGTTCGGCTAGGCTGCCGCAGCCGCAGAACGCCTGGTTCTGCGCGATTTCGTTGGGGTGGTGGATTTCGCGGTGGTCAATGCCGCCGGTGTGAATGTCGAAGGGGAAGCCCAGCAGCGCCCCGCTCATCACGCTGCATTCCAGATGCCAGCCCGGCGCGCCGCGGCCCCAGGGGCTGTCCCATTCCATCTGCCGCGTCTCGCCCGGCGGTGTCTTGCGCCAGATCGCGAAATCAGCCGCGTTGCGCTTGCCTTCCACCGCCTCGATCCGGCCCTCCCCTTCTTCGGTCTGCGCGCGGGCAAGACGGCCGTAATCGGCCACGGTCGAAACATCGAAATACAGCCCGCTGTCGAGTTCGTAGCAGTGCTTGTCCGCAATGCTTTGCGCAAATTCAATCATTTGCGGCACGAACTTGGTGGCGATTGTCCATTCTTTGGGCTGGCGGATATTGAGCGCCTTTACATCGGCCCAATAGGCTTGCGTATAATGCTGCGCGATGTCCCAGATGGATTGCGCCTTTTCGGCGGCCATCTTCTCCATCTTGTCCTCACCCGCGTCGGCATCATCGGTCAGGTGCCCGACATCGGTGATGTTGATGATGTGGGTGAGCTTATAGCCCTTCCAGCTCAGCGTCCGGCCCAGCAGATCGGCAAAGACATAGGCGCGCATATTGCCGATATGCGGGTAATTATACACGGTCGGCCCGCAGGAATAGACGCGCGCTTCCCCCGGATGGACAGGCTGGAACATTTCCCGCTGGCGGGTGAGCGAATTGAACAGGTGAAGCGGCGTGGTCATGGCATAGGCCTTTGGGGGACAAGCCGCGCCCCGGTCAAGCGGCGGGCGCTAAAGACGCAATTAGAGCCTCAGGCCCACCATCTGCCAGCCAAGCCCCTGCCGCTCGAACACCAGTTGCGGCCCCGGCGTCCCGTCCTCGTATGTGGAGACGCCGCGCACCTGGTTCGGCCCGTCATAGGCAACGCCCCATGACAAATCCTGCCCCGGCATGGCGGGGCTGACATCGAGCAGCACGGCCATGCCGCCCGGCGTCACCAGCGTATCGATCGCCGCGCCGCCGATATTTTTGACGATGCCGTCGCCAATCCGGTCGAACAGGCCGGTATCGCCATCGTCGCGGCTGGCGGAAAGATCGGCCTTCATCTGGCCGCGCACACGGTCAAAATCGATCCGGGCGCGCAGTTCGTCGCCATTGCCGTCCTGTGCCGCATTGACGATGCGCCACATCGCATACCACGGCGATGCGGCATACCAGCCGCCAAGGAGGAGCGCGGCAAGCAGCGCCAGTTTGAGCAGTCCACGCATCACTCTACCTCGAACAGGCCCGCCAGTTGTTCGATGATGGTGCCGCCCAGCTGCTCCACATCCATGATCGTGACCGCGCGCTTGTAATAGCGCGTCACATCATGGCCGATGCCGATGGCGACCAGTTGCACCGGCGATTGCTTCTCGATCCAGTCGATCACCTTGCGCAAATGCGTTTCGAGGTAGCCTGCATTATTCACGCTCAGCGTTGAATCATCCACCGGCGCGCCATCGGAAATCACCATCAGGATGCGGCGATCCTCGCGCCTCCCCAGCATCCGCTCATGCGCCCAGAGCAGCGCCTCGCCGTCGATGTTTTCCTTGAGCAATCCCTCGCGCATCATCAGGCCCAGATTCTTGCGCGCACGGCGATAGGGTTCGTCCGCCTTCTTGTAGATGATGTGGCGCAGATCGTTCAGGCGGCCGGGATCGGGCGGCTTGCCATCGGCCAGCCAGCGTTCGCGGCTCTGCCCGCCTTTCCACGCGCGGGTGGTGAAGCCCAGGATTTCCACCTTCACCCCGCACCGCTCCAGCGTGCGCGCCAGAATGTCCGCGCTGATCGCGGCGATGGAAATGGGGCGCCCGCGCATCGAACCGGAATTGTCGATCAGCAGCGTGACGACCGTGTCCTTGAACTCGATATCCTGTTCGACCTTGTAGGACAGCGAATGGCCGGGCGACACGACCACGCGCGCCAGCCGCGCGGCATCCAGCAACCCTTCTTCCTGATCGAAATCCCAACTGCGGTTCTGCTGCGCCATCAGGCGGCGTTGCAGCCGGTTGGCCAGCCGCGTTACCACCGCGCCAAGCCCGGCAAGCTGGCTGTCGAGATAGGCACGCAGCCGATCGAGTTCCTCGAAATCGCACAGATCCTGCGCCTCCACCACTTCGTCAAAGGCGGTGGTGTATATGCGATAGTCGAAGGTATCGGGCAGATCGGTCCACGGGCGGTTGGGGCGCACGGGCATCATGCCCTCCTCGCCCTCGTCGCCGGGATCGCCCTCGGTCATTTCCTGTTCTTGCCCTGCGGCTTCGCTCTCCTCGGTCTCGCCTTCGCCCTCGGTCTGTTCCGCGGCTACCTGCGTCTGCTGCTGGTCAGAGCCTTCGTTGGCATCGGGGCTGTCCTGCTCCTCGCCATCGTCGGTCTTGTCCTCGTGGCCTTCGGGTTCGTCATGGTCGTGATCGTCTTGGGTCTGCACCAGTTCGAGATGGCGCAGCATATCGAGACTGAGCGTCTGGAACGCCCGCTGATCATCGAGCGAATGGGCCAGCCGTTCGAAATCGCCGCCCGCCTTTTCCTCGATCCAGTCGCGCAGCATCTCCACGCCGGCGCGCGCGGGTTCGGGCACGGGCTGCCCGGTCAGCTTTTCACGCAGCAGCAGGGCCAGCGCGGACTGCACCGGGACCTCGTCGGCATTGGTTGCGCGCGTGATGGGATCGGCGGCCACGCGCATTTGCATGGCGGCATCCAGATTCCCCCGCATCCCGGCGTAGTTATTGGCCCCCAGCGCTTCGTAGCGGACTGTTTCCACCGCGTCGTAACAGGCGCGCGCGGCAGGTTCAGCGGGCGCGTTGCGCGCGTGCAACCGCTCATTATGGTGCCGCTGGCGCAGCGCGAAGCTGTCGGCAAAGCCGCGCGCCTCCTGCGCTTCGGCGGCGGGCAGAGTGCGCGGCGGCATCGGCACACGGATCGTGTTGCCTTGCAGATTGGGCGCTTCGGCCGTCCATGTCACCTCGGTCTCCGCGTCACGCCCGATCGCGCGGGCGGCACCGGTAAGCGCCTGCTTGAAACGGTCGAGGGGTGATTCTTGGCTCATGACAACGCGCTTGTCCGTAGAGGACGCAGCAGGCGCGGTGCAAGGCATGACTGCCTCCGCTTGCAGATTGCCATTGCGGGTGCCTGCCATTATGGGCCGGATTTCCCGTCGCCACATGGGGGACAATCCGGCCCGTGTTCACTCGATCGCTCGCCCGCATCGCCGCGGGGCTGCTTGCCCTGCTTTATCCTGCACCTGCGCTGGCGACGCGGGATGACGGCCAGCTCTGGTTCATTCTGTCGGGCGTGGTGCCGCTGGATGACGGGGTGAGCGCCACGCTGGAGGCATCACCCCGGCTGCGCGAGAATGCCGACCAGCTTCTGCTTCGCGGCCATGTGGATGTGCGCGTGGCCCAAGGGCTGGATGCAGGTGGAGGCGCCGCATGGGTCGAACAGGCAGGCGGGCACGAATTCCGCGTCCACCAGCAGATGCAATGGACGGACGGCCCGCTGCAATTGCGCACACGCGTGGAGCAGCGCTTTTTCGCCGGCGCAGACCGTGCCCAATTGCGCCTGCGTCAGCGCGTGCAGTTGACTTTGCCGGTGGCAGCGCGCCTGCGGGGCGTTGCCAATGCCGAGCTGTTTTATATCGCGGTTCCGGAAAACCGCGTGCAATCGGCACGGGTGGACAGCTGGCGGCTTAATCTGATGGCCAATTACCGCCTTTCACCCCGTGCCGAACTGGGCGCAGGTTATCTGGCGATCTATGCCCCGCGCCCCGGCCCCGGACCTGCCGGTGCTGACCGCCTGTCGCACGTGCCCCAGATCCGGCTGACCTTGCGCTGAGGCGATCAAAGGTAGCTGGCCGCCCCGAACACCCCGATCAGCAGCGGATCGTTGGTGGCGCGCGGATTGGCGCGGATCGCGGCTTCCTCCACCCCGATTTCCTGCCAGATCACATCGTTCACGCGGGTGGAGAAGGTGGTGGCCACCCCCGGCACATCGACACCGGTCAGCGCGGAGAGCATCTGGCCCACCAGCGGTTCCTGGGCGATGCGCATGGCCCGCCCCACTTCGGGCACCATCGCTTCAATCAGCGCGTTGCCCATTTGCTGCCGCAGGAAGCCGGTGGCCGCCGTTGGTCCGCCGCGCACCAGCGCCACCGCGTTTTCGAACCCGATCACGCGCACCGCGTCTGTGACCAGTGGCGCAGCGCGATCGCTGGCATCGCGGGCAAATCCGGCAAAGGCGCGTTCCAGCCGGGTCTTGAACAGGGCGGAGGTGAGGATCGAAGTCAGCACATTGCCGCGATTGCCCAGGAACCCTTCAAGGCCCAGCTGCGCGACATTGGCATCCCAGTACCCGCCCGGCGCGGTCAGCCGGGCAAAGGCGTTCATGCTGGACAAGAACAGAAGCTGGCGGATCGCATCAACAAGGCTCCACCTCTGCGTGGTGGCGCAGGCGGGCAAGGTCAGCACGGCGCCGCCCGCCAACAGGCCGCCAATCATCCTGCGGCGATCAAGGCCGATCTTTTCCAGAGCCCCATTTTCCCGATTCGTCATCGCCTTTTCTCCTTCCCCATCCTTGCGGCCCACCCACATCGCCGTTCATAGCTGGCCTTACCATGAACCGTGTTCGCCTGCTCATCTTCAATGCCGCGCTGGGCCCGCTGGATTACCGCGTGCCCGATGGCATGATTGTGCGCCCCGGCTCGGTCGTAATTGCCCCGCTGGGCCCTCGGCAAGTGCTGGGCATTGTCTGGGAACCCGAACGCCTGCCGGCCGAATCGGTGCCCGATGCCAAGCTGCGCCCGCTGCTGGGGCTGGTTCCGGTGCCGCCGCTGAAGCCGGAACTGATGCGGCTGATCGAATGGACGGCGGATTATTATTGCGCCCCGCTTGCATCGGTCGCGCGGATGGTGATCGCCAGCGGCGGCGCGCTGCGCGGCCCGTCCACCCTTACCGAATACCGCCTGTCGGGCGGGCTGCCCGAACGGCTGACTCCGCAAAGGCAGGCCGCGATGGAGGCACTGGAAGGCGAACAGGCGACGATCCGCGAACTGGCGGGAATAGCCGGAGTGTCCGAAGGCGTGCTGCGCGGCCTTGTGAATCAGGGCGTGCTGGAACCGGTGGAGGTCGATTGCGACCGCCCCTACCCTCGTGCCAACCCGGCCTTCGCTCCGCCTGAATTGAACCCGCAGCAGGCCGAAGTTGCGAAGCGCTTGGCAGGAGCGGTTCGGGCTAGGCAGTTCCAGCCCTTCCTGCTTGATGGTGTAACCGGATCGGGCAAGACCGAGACCTATTTCGAGGCGGTCGCTGCGGCGTTGCAGGCCGGACGGCAGGTTCTGGTCCTGCTGCCCGAAATCGCGCTGACCGAAGCCTTCCTCAAGCGCTTTGAGGGCCGGTTCGGTGCGCCGCCCGTCTTGTGGCATTCCTCGCTCAAGAGCACCGAGCGGCGGCGGGCGTGGCGGGCAATTGCCAGCGGGCCAAGAGATGGTGGGGCGCAGGTGGTGGTGGGGGCGCGCTCCGCCCTGTTCCTGCCCTACGCCGACCTCGGCCTGATCGTGGTGGACGAAGCGCACGAAGTCAGCTTCAAGCAGGATGACGGGGTGCGCTACAACGCGCGCGATGTGGCGGTGATGCGCGCGCGGTTCGAAAGCCTGCCCGTGGTGCTGGCCAGCGCCACGCCGGCGCTGGAAAGCCTGGCGATGGCCGAACAGGGCGTTTACGAAAGGCTGGTGCTCGATGCCCGCTTTGGCGGGGCGCAGATGCCCGCCATCGCCACGGTCGATCTGACCAAGGAGAAGCCGCCGCGCCAGCACTGGCTGGCCCCGCCGCTGGTGGAGGCGCTGAAGGATCGGCTGGCCAAGGGCGAGCAATCGCTCTTGTTCCTCAACCGGCGCGGCTATGCCCCGCTGACGCTGTGCCGGCATTGCGGCCACCGCTTCAAATGCCCCAATTGCAGCGCATGGCTGGTGGAGCATCGCCTCTCCGCGCGGCTGGCCTGCCACCATTGCGGGCTGGAAACCGCCACGCCCGACACTTGCCCCGAATGCGGCGAAGGCGATTGCCTGGTCGCGTGTGGCCCCGGCGTGGAGCGGATTGCGGATGAAGTGGCCGAAATCCTGCCCGATGCGCGCATTGCCGTGGTCACATCCGACACGATCAACTCACCCGAAAAGGCGGCGGAGTTCATCGCGATGGCGACAAGCGGCGCGATCGACGTGATCGTGGGCACGCAGCTTGTAACCAAGGGGTTCCACTTCCCCGAACTGACGCTGGTGGGCGTGATCGATGCGGATCTGGGGCTGGAAGGCGGCGATCTGCGCGCAGCGGAGCGGACCTATCAGCAAGTGGCGCAGGTCGCGGGCCGCGCGGGTCGCGGGGCCAAGCCGGGCGAAGTGCTGATCCAGACGCGCCATCCGCAAGCGCCCGTGATCGCCGCGCTTGCTGCGGGGGACCGCGACGCCTTCTATGCCGCCGAAACTGAGGCGCGCCGCGATGCAGGCGCGCCGCCCTTTGGCCGCTGGGCCGCGATCATCGTATCGAGCGAGGATGATGCCGAAGCGCGCGAGGCGGCAAACCGGATCGGCGCAACCCGCCCCATGCTGGCAGACGTGCAGATCCTTGGCCCTGCGCCCGCCCCCATGGCGCTGCTGCGCGGGCGCTACCGCTACCGCCTGCTGCTCAACGCCCGGCGCAGCGCGAAGGTGCAGGAGGTGATCCGCCAATGGCTGGGCGCGCTGAGCCATCCGCAAGGCGTGCGGGTGAGCGTGGACATTGATCCGTATAGCTTCGTGTGAGGGTGCACTTAGAGCCGCGTGCCATGACCGGAACCGTTCTCGTTCCCGTGCTGGGCGACCAGCTCAGCCATTCGCTTGCCAGCTTGCGCGGCCGTGACAAGGCGCACACGCGCGTGCTGATGATGGAGGTGGCCGAGGAGGCGACCTATGTCCCCCATCACAAGCAGAAGCTGGTGCTGTTCTTTTCCGCCATGCGCCACTTCGCCGCCGAACTGCGCGCCGATGGCTGGCAGGTGGATTATGTGAAGCTGGACGATCCCGCAAATGCAGGCAGCTTTACCGGCGAAGTGGCGCGCGCGGTGGAGCGGCACAACCCCAGCGCGATCCGCGTCGTGGAACCGGGCGAATGGCGCGTGCGGGCCGCGATGGAGAAATGGGCAGACAAGTTCGCCTGCCCGGTGGAAATCCTTCCCGACGACCGCTTCATCGCCAGCCTGACCGAATTCCGCGACTGGGCCGATGGGCGCAAAGCGCTGCGCATGGAATATTTCTACCGCGAAATGCGCCGCAAGACCGGCCTGTTGATGGACGACGGGGAGCCGGTGGGCGGGCAGTGGAATTACGACCACGACAACCGCGAACCGCCGAAGAATGGTCTTTCCGCCCCGCCCCGCCCGCTATTCGCGCCCGATACCATCACGCGCGAAGTTATCGCGCTTGTCGAAGCGCGCTTTCCCGGCAATTTCGGCAATCTGGGCAGCTTCCACTGGCCGGTGACAGCCGCACAGGCGCAAACCGCCGCCCACGCCTTCTTTGCCGAGCGGCTGGCCGATTTCGGGCAGTATCAGGACGCGATGCTGCACGGGCAGGACGATCTGTTCCACTCCATGTTGTCGACCAGCATCAATCTCGGCCTGCTCGACCCGCTGGCATTGTGCCGCCGGGCGGAAGCCGAATACCGCGCCGGGCGCGCCCCGCTCAATTCGGTGGAGGGGTTCATCCGCCAGTTGATCGGCTGGCGCGAATATGTGCGCGGCTTCTACTGGCTGACAATGCCGGGGCTGGCGCAGGCGAACGAACTGGCCGCCAATCGCCCGCTTCCCGCCTTCTGGTGGACAGGCCAAACCGATATGCGCTGCCTTGCGGACAGCATCCGATCCACGCATGACAACGCGCACGCGCACCATATACAGCGGCTGATGGTGCTGGGCAATTTCGCCCTTCTGGCCGGCATCCGCCCTCAGCACGTGCAGGAATGGTTTCTGGCCGTGTATGCCGATGCGCTCGAATGGGTGGAACTGCCCAATGTCGCGGCCATGGCGCTCTATGCCGATGGCGGGATGCTGGCTTCCAAGCCCTATGCCGCCAGCGGCGCCTATATCAACCGGATGTCGGATTACTGCGGCAAATGCCGTTACAAGGTGTCGGCAAAGACCGGGCCGGATGCCTGCCCGTTCAACCCGCTTTACTGGCATTTCCTGCACCGCAACCGGCCTGCACTGGAAGCGAATCCGCGCATTGGCCGCATCTATGCGACATGGGACCGGATGGATGCGGGCAAGCGCGCCGATTATCTGGCAAGTGCGCAGGCCTTTGTGGACGAACTGGCCCCTGCCCGCGCAGAATAATGATTTCAGCCGCAATCACCCGTTCACAAGCCGGCCGGTATCCGCCAAGCTGGCACCGCTTCGAATCGCAGCAGTTTTAAGGACATATTTCCATGCGTCTGATCCTGGCGGCCCTTGCGCTGTTCTGTCTTGCCCTTCCTGCCCAGGCGCAGACATGGTGGGAGGCCGAAACGGCGCATTTCATCATCAAATCGCGCGACAGCGAGGCGGCCACGCGCGAATTTGCGGCGCAGGTCGAACGGTTCGATCGCGGCCTGCGTTTCTTGAACGGACTGGATGAAAACCACGTGCAGGTCAGCCGGGCGAACAAGCCGGTGATCTACCGCTTTGGCGATTACAACGACATGGCACGCATGGCCGGCGCGCCGGGATCAGGTATTGCCGGCTTCTTCATCAGCCGGGCTGGACGCGCGGTGGCATTCGTGCCCACGCGCGGCTTCACCACCAACAATTCGCGCGAACGGCGCGGCCCGGTGCGCGATAACCCGGCCGAGGTGCTGTTCCACGAATACACGCATTATTTCATGATGCAGAATTTCCCGGCGGCCTATCCCGGCTGGTATTCGGAAGGCTATGCCGAGATGCTCTCGACCATGCGCTTCCTCGATGGCGGGGCGTTCCACATTGGCGATCCGCCGCAGAGCCGCGCATTCCAGATTTTCCAGATGCAGAGCTTTCGCCTGCACGAAATGCTCGATTCCAACCACCGGATGAGCCGGCGCGACGCGTTCCAGCAATATGGCACGGGCTGGCTGCTGACGCATTATCTCAGCTTCAACCCGGAACGCGAGCAGGTGCTGCGCAATTACCTTGTTGCGCTGGGCAATGGCGCGGATTCGCTGGCCACCGCGCGCGAAATGTTCGGCGATCTGCGCGCGCTGGAGCGCGAGCTTGACCGCTACAAGGGTGGGCCCTTCCCCGGCTATACCGTGCGGCCAAACCTGACCAGCGAACCGCAGGTCGCCATGCGTCAACTGGGCGCGGACGAAGTGGCGTTGATTACCCACGAAATGCGGTTGCAGGTAGGCGTGACCGAAAGTGCGGCCCGCACCCTCGCGCGCGATCTGCGCAATCTTGCTGGCCGCTTCCCCGACAGTGCCGCCGTGCAGCGGTGGCTGGCCGAAGCGGAATATGACGCCAAGAACTACACCGCAGCCGACGAGTCCGCCGCGCGCGCGCTGGCGCTCGATCCACGCAATGTGGATGCCCTGCTCTACCGCGCGATGGCCGCGATCGAAATGGCCAAGGACGAGCCTGCCTATCTGGCAGCGGCGCGCGGGCATCTGGCGGCGGCGGTGCAGATGGATGACGAGGATCCGCGCGCAATGATCCTCTATTACCGCACCTATTACGATGAAACGGACGGCCAGCCCCCCGAAAGCGCCATCCTCGCGCTGGAGCAGGCGCTCGATCACGCAGGCATGGATTTCGAATACCGGCTGATGCTGGGGCGGCAACTGGTGCTGGAAGACAGGCTGCCCGAGGCCCGGATCGTGATGCTGCCGGTGCTGTTTCGTGGCCATGCCATTACGCCGGATCGTGATGACCGCCCGACGCCGCAGGGAATCCTCGACGCGCTCGCCGCCAATGACCGCGACCGCTCGCTGGATCTGATCAACCGGTTGCTGAAACCGGATGACGAACAGGCCTAGGGCGTAGACTCATTAGCGGCGATCCATAGGCGTGTGCAGAAGAGCTTGATGGCAGCGAGGAAGTTATCGCTTCG
>NZ_JBANRO010000010.1:0-153446 GCF_037154115.1 Alteraurantiacibacter palmitatis
ACTGCCCTATCCTTCGAAAGCTTCCTCAACCTCGCCGCCACACGCCTATGGTTGAAGTCTTTTGTCAACACGGCCTAGAAGAAGCTGGGAACCCTAACGCCCGATACAATCCCCCTTGCCAACCCCGTCTCCCTTCGCGCACCATGCGTGGTGGGAGAGACAACACAGATGATTGCGGGCGAATTCGATTACATCGTTATCGGCGCAGGCAGTGCCGGGGCGTGCGTGGCGGCTCGGCTGGGCGAGGATGAGACCAAGACCGTCTGCGTGCTGGAGGCGGGCGGGCATGACAGCCATCCCTTTATCCATGTGCCCAGCTTTGTCGCCGCCGCAATTGGCCGCAAGGAAACCAACTGGCGTTTTGAAACCGTGCCGCAGGCGGGCATGGCAGGCCGCCGCATTGGGGTTCCGCGTGGCAAAGTGCTGGGCGGCAGCGGCGCGATCAACGGCATGGTCTATTTCCGCGGCCACCCGACCGATTACGATGACTGGGCGGATGCCGGTGCCAAGGGCTGGTCCTATGCCGAAGTGCTCCCCTACTTCACCCGGACCGAGCATAACGAGGATTACCCCGAAAGCGTGTTTCACGGGAAATCCGGCCCCATCAACGCCAAGATGGTGGAGGGGCCGAACCCGCTCAATTACGATTTCATGGATGCGCTCGCTTCGCTCCAGTTCAAGCCCTGCCCCGATTTCAACGGGCCAGACCCCGAAGGCTACGGCCGCCGCCAGGGCCTGATCCGCAACGGGCTGCGCGAGACGACCGCCAAGAATATGCTGCGGCCCGCGATGGCGCGCGGCAATATCCACCTGCAAACCCACGCGCAGGTCGCCCGCATCGTGGTGGAGGACAAGCACGCCGTGGCGGTGGAACTGACCGATGGCCGGATAATCCGTGCGCGGCATGAAATCGTGCTTTCCGCCGGAACGATCCAGACGCCGCAAATCCTGATGCTGTCGGGCATCGGCGAGCCCACGCATTTGCAGGAACACGGCATCGCGGTGGTGCACGACTTGCCCGGCGTCGGCGGCAATTACCAGGACCATGTCGCCAGCCCGATCCACATGGAGACGCGCGACAGCACCAGTTACGGCATCAGCTGGAAAGCCATGCCGCGCGACATTTTCTGGTTCTTCTATTACCTCGCCACGCGCAAAGGCCCGCTGGCGGGCAATGTGTTTGAAAGCGTGGCTTTCCTGCGTACCGATCCGTCGCTCGAAAAACCCGATGTGCAATTCGTGTTCCAGCCTGCCAAAAGGCTCACCAACCCCAAGGTGCCGTTTCCGCTGGGCCATGGCTATGCGATCAGCCCCGTAGCGCTCTATCCCAAGAGCCGGGGGACTGTGCGCCTTGCCAGCGCCGATCCTGCCGCCGCGCCGCTGATCGACCCCAACCTCCTCAAGGAGCCGGAGGATATCCTCCCCCTGATCCGCGCGCTGAAGATTGCCCGCGCTGCCTTCGCCAGTGCGCCTTTCGCCAAATATAACGGCGTCGAGGTCGCGCCCGGGCCGGATGTGACCAGCGACGCGGGGCTGGACGCCTATATCCGCGCCACCGGCTATACCGTGCATCACCCGGTCGGCACTGCGCGCATGGGTGATCCGAAGGATGCGCTGACCGTGGTCGATCCGCAATTGCGCGTGAAGGGCATTGCAGGCCTGCGCGTGGCGGATGCCAGCGTCATGCCATCCGTGATCGGCGGCAACACCAATGCGCCCTGCGTGATGATTGGCGAACGCTGCGCCGATTTCATCCTCGGCAAGCCGGCCCTGCCCGCCGCCGATCTGCCGCCCGAAAGCGTGGCGCGCTACAAACCCAAAATCAAACGAGCGGCCAAAGCCGCCTGAACGGGAGAGAGGCCGACATGGCACGCGACACGATGATGAGCTGGCAGGTGGGCGATGTAACCGTCACCCGCATTGTCGAAATCTGGAATTTCACCGATCACATCAACATGACCATGTCCGACGCGACGCCGGAAGAGGTGATCGCGCTCGAATGGCTGCATCCGCACTACGCCACGCCCGAAGGGCAGCAGCGGATGAACTTTCAGGGCTTTGTCGTGCAGGCCGGTGGCCGCAATATCGTGGTGGACAGCTGCATCGGTGCGGGCCGCCAGCGTGATTTCGATGTGTTCTGCAACCTGCCCGAAGGCTTTCTGGAAGATCTCGAAAGCCTCGGCCTGACGCGTGATCAGGTGGACACGGTGCTATGCACGCATCTGCATTTCGACCATGTCGGCTGGAACACCTGGAAGGACCCGGAAACCGGCACCTACAAGCCCACTTTCCCCAATGCCCGCTATCTGTTCGGCCGCACCGAATATGACGCATGGCAGAATGTGATCCGGCATGACGGGCACCATACCGACACGCATCTGGTCGAATGTGTCGACCCGATTGTGGAATTGGGCCTCGCGGACTTTATCGAAGCCGATCATGTGATTGCCGAAGGCCCCGGCTGGCGCATCTTTACCGAACCCAGCCACGGCCACACGCCGGGCCATGTCCATGTCTGTATCGAGAGCAAGGGCGAACGCGCGGTCATCACCGGCGATCTGATGCACCACCCGATGCAATGCGCCATGCCCCACCGCACCGCCACTTTCGACATGGACAAGGATGCCGGGCGCGCCAGCCGCATATCCTTTGTCGAGAAATACCGCGACAGCGGCGTGGTGGTGATCGGCGCGCATTTCTTCGATCCCACCGCAGGCCACATCGAAACCGCACCCGACGGCGCGACCTGGTTTCACGGGCTGGGGCTGTGAGCGCGATGAAGGAAATCCCGCTTTTCCCCTATGACATTTTCACCCCCGATGCGGTGCGCAATGCCCGCGAAGTGGATGACGAGGTGCGCGAATTCGCCCCCGCTGTCCGCCTGCACGATGGCACGGTGATGATCGCGCGGCACAAGGATGTCACCGCCGGCCTGCTCGACTGGAAGAGCTTCTCCTCCCGCTCGCGCCCATGGCACGATCCGAACAGCCCGCGGCCCGAAATCCTCCTGACCGATGATCCACCACGGCATACGCAGGTGCGCAAGGTGATCCAGGACGCGCTGTCCCCGCGTGCGCTCGAACGCACCAAAGCGGTGTTTCAGCAAGCTGCCGAGGAGTTCGTGGCCGAACTGCGCGCGCGTGAGGGCGAGGCAGTCGATGCCGTGGGCGAGATCACGCAGGCCTTCATTTTTCGCGTGCTGCCCGATGTGCTGGGCCTGCCGAAAGAAGGGCGCGAGCATATGCACGGCTTTTCGCAAATGGTCTGGGCCACGATGGGGCCGCCAGGCGAATTGTTCGACGAGGCGATGCGCCACGATTTCTCCGCCGTGATCGAATGGCTGGGCACCGCGTGCGACCGGGACGCGATCGACCCCGATGGCATCGGCGCGGAAATCTTCCGCGCGGCTGACAGGGGCCAGGTGTCAATGGAGGAGGCCAAGCTGCTGCTGCAAACCGTGCTGAGCGCAGGTGCCGATACCACTTACCTGACCATGGCCAATGCGATCCGCGCCTGGGCGCTATTCCCCGACCAGTATGAAAAGCTGCGTGCCGATCCCAAGCTGCTGCGCAACGCCTTTGACGAAAGCCTGCGCTGGGATTCGCCCAGCCGCATGGCGGGCCGCATCACCACCTGCGATGTGGAAGTGGGCGATCTGGTGGTGCCCGCAGGCACGCGCTGCGGGCTGATGTTCGCCGCCGCCAACCGCGATCCGCGCTTCTGGGCCGAGCCTGAACGCTACGACATTACGCGCGACACGAAGCACTCTCTGGGCTGGGGATACGGGGTGCATGGCTGCGTGGGGCGCGTGCTGGCGCAGACCGAGGCGCAGGCGCTGCTGGGAACCTTGGTGCGCGAAGTCGCCGCGTTCGAAATCGCCGGCGATTACCAGCCATGGATGACCACGGTAGGCCACGGCCCGATCAGCCAGCCGGTGCGGCTTACCTTCGCCTGATGCCAAAACGATGAGCGCACAAGTCACCCGTATCGATGCCATCCGCTATGCCCGGCACGAACGGACGGCGGAGGCCAATTTTGCCGCGCCGGTGGACGATCACGATGTGCCCATGCCGCTCGATTACTTCGTCTGGGCGATCCACCGCGAAGGCGCGCCGCCGGTCATCGTCGACACCGGCTTTGGCGAGGCGGCGGCAATGGCGCGCGGGCGCATCATCACCCGCCCAGTGGTGGAAGGCCTGCGCGCGGCAGGGATCGACCATCTGTTGGTGGAGGACGTGATCCTGACCCACCTGCATTACGATCACGCCGGGGGATTAAGCACATTCCCCAATGCCCGCTTCCATGTGCAGGACGCCGAAATGGCCTTCGCCACCGGGCGGCAGGTCTGCGACCCCGGCGTGCGCGCGCCGTTCGACGGGGAGCCGGTCGCCCAATTGGTGCGCAAGGTCTATGCCGACCATGTCGTGTTTCACGATGGCGATGCGCAGTTTGCGCCCGGTATCCGGCTGGCGCTGTGCCCCGGCCATACCGCCGGGCTGATGGCGGTGGTGTGCGATACCGCGCGCGGGCCTGTCGTGCTGGCGAGCGATGCCGCGCATCTTTACGCCAATATCACGCGGGCAATCCCATTCCCGATCTTTGTGGACGAAGGCGATTACGCTGCTGCGCAAGCGCGCGTGATGGAACTGGCAGGCGGCAGCCTTGACCATGTGATACCCGGCCACGATCCGCTGGTTCTGGCCGCTTTTCCGACTGAAAACGACATTGCCCGTGTGGATCTGCCGCCGCACCGGCCGCTTGCGGAGTTGCTATGACCACGATCGGCTTTCTGGGCCTTGGCCGCATGGGTGCGCCGATGGCGGCGAACCTGCTGAAAGCGGGCCATCGCCTGCTGGTGCACGATGTATCGGCAGACGCCGTTGCGGCTCTGGTTGCGCAGGGGGCTGAGGCCGCCGGATCGGCGACTGCGCTGGGCGAGCGGTGCGATATCGTGTTCACCAGCCTGCCGACCCCCGCCATTGTGCGCGAAGCGGTGCTGGGCGGCGATGGCATCTGCGCGCATGGCTATCCCCGGATCCTGTGCGACCTGTCCACCAGCGGGCCCAGGCTGGCACAGGAACTGGCTGCGGCGCTCACCCCGCATGGCGTTGCCTGCTTCGACGCGCCGGTATCGGGCGGGATCAAGGGCGCGGTGGAGGCGACCATATCGATCATGGTCGGCGGGCCGTCGGGCCCCTACGAGGCGCAATTGCGGCCCTTGCTGGAGGCTATCGGCAAGCCCTTCTACATGGGCGAAGCGCCCGGTTCCGGGCAAACGATGAAGCTGGTAAACAACCTGCTGGGCGCCGTCGCCATCGGCGTGACTGCGGAAGGCATGGCCTTTGGCATCAAGCAGGGGCTGGACCCGGCGCGCATGATAGAGGTGCTGAACCAGTCCACCGGCATCAATTCGGCCACGCGCGACAAATGGCCGCGCAGCGTTCTGCCGCGCAGCTTCGACTTCGGCTTTGCCGCCGCGCTCAGCCTGAAAGACACGCGCCTGCTGATGGACGAAGCCGCGGCCGCGGGCGTGCCGCTGCCGCTGGGCCGGATTGTCGAGAATTATCTCGAACGCACGCTGGAACGCGAAGGGCCGACCGCCGATTTCACCGCCATTGCCAAGGTGGTGGAAGAAGCAGCCGGCCTTGATCCGGATCGTTAGGGGCAATCAGGCCTTGGAAGCCGCCTCCGCCGCCTTGCTGCGCCGCGCTGTCTTGGGCGCTGGCGCGGCGTGGCGCTTGTCATAGGCGCGCTTGGCCAGATAACCGCCCGCACCCACCACCAGCAGCGCCGGAATGCTCAGGCGGCGCACCAATGGCACCGCCACCGCGCCCAGAAGAGCGCCGCCGGTGCCGCCAATCGCTGCGCTGTGCTTTGCCGCCTGTGCGCCTGCCACGGCGCCGATAACCTTGCCAAACATGGGTCGTCTCCTTGTTGTCTGGCCATTCAATGCGTCAGGGGCGGCGCGGGTTCCCTGACGGGTTCCCAACCTACACCTCGGGCCCCAGCGGGCGCGCGGCATAGAAGCGCGTGACCAGCGGGATCAGCGCAAAGCCGATCACCGCCACCCCCAGATTGAATAGCAGATGCGCGGTCGCCACCGCCATCGTGCCCGGCCCGGTCATACCGACGACAAAGGCACTGAACGCACCCAGAAAGGGCAGGAAGGCCAGCACGCCGGCGGCATTGAACACCAGATTGGCAAAGGCCGCGCGCTTCGCCACCGCACCCATCGACAGCGCGGCAAACAGCGCGGTGGAGGTGGTGCCGATATTCGCGCCCAGCACGATGGGCACCACATCGGGCGTGGTCAGCAGGCCCTGCGACACCGCCACCACGGCAAGGCCCACCACCACGCTGCTCGATTGCAGCAGCGCGGTCATCACAACGCCGATCAGCAGGCCGACCCACGGATTGCTGGCATGGATCAGCCAGGCGGCCACCTCCTCCGATTGCCGGAGCGGGGCGACATAGGAACTGATGAGTTGCAGCGCGAGCAGGATGATCCCCAGATACAGCACCGCGTGCCCGAACAGGCGGATGCGTTGCGGCGCAAAGTGCATCAGCGCGCTCAGCACGATCAGGAAGGGGCCAAGGATCGTGGCGTTGATCGCCACCAGCCAGGCGGTGGAGGTGGTGCCGACATTCGCGCCCAGAAACACCGGCAGGCTGCCGCGAAAGCTGATCGTGCCCGCCTGCACCAGCGCCACGGTAATGCCGCTGATCGCGCTGGAGGATTGCACCAGCGCGGTGAGCAGCGCGCCCAGGCCAAAACCCGTCACCGGATTGCCGGTCAGCCGGGTGAGCAGCCGGTCCAGCGCCGCCCCGCCCGCCCGGCGGATATCGTTGCTGAACCCCTTGAGCGCGTAAATGAACAGGATCACCGCCGCCGCGATGGATACCCCGATCTCGAAAAGCACATATCCATCCATGCCGACACGCTGCACTCTGCGGCGTGGCGTGACAAGTAATGGTAAACACTCTTTCCATTGCGGTCTGACAGGCCGATGAAGGGAATGTCTTTCACAGTCAGGAACTTGCCGCCATGTCTGCCCTGATCGCCGCGCTGATCCTTGCCCAGTTTCCGGCCGGAGAGGCAGCCGAATTGCGGCTGGAGGGGCGCTGCATCTATCCCGACGAACTGGCTCGCCAAGCTGGCACGGCTCAGCTCGTCACCTGCGGCGAAGCCATGCTGAACGGGCAGGGCATTGCCTTTGCCGCGCGCGGTTTTGTCCCCAATCTCCGCTTCATCGGCTCATGGAACGGCAGCGAGTTGCAACTGACCCATGTCGCCCGGCGCGGGCAAAGGGCCGCTGACGAGGCGCGCGGATCCTGCCGGCTGGAGTTCCGGCAGAACGAAATCTCCGCCATCGTCTGCACCGCTGTTGCAGGCCCGCGCAGCTATATCGCCAATTTCATCGTGCCGGATATCTAGCGTCAGATATCGTTCCGGATCGTGGCCAGCGCGCCGCCGTCGATCTCCCACTTTGCGCCATTGACATAGCTTGCCTCGTCCGAAAGCAGGAAGCTCACCACATCGCCCACCTCGCGCGGTTGCCCTACGCGGTTCAATGTGGCGACCTGCCCCAGCTTGTCCATGCCTGCCTGCACATCGCCGTCGAACATCTGTTCGAGCATCCCCACCAGCAGCGGGGTTTCGATCACGCCGGGCATCACGCAGTTCACGCGCACGCCCTTTTGCGCCACTTCGCTGGCCGCCGTGCGGGTGAGGCCGACCGCGCCGTGCTTCGCCGCGTTATAGGCGCACGCCCCCGCCAGCCCGCGTTCCGACCCAATGCTGGCGGTGTTGACGATGGCGCCCTTTCCGGCCGCGACCATGTGGGGGATGACAAAGCGCAGGCCAAGGAACATCGAGCGCAGGTTTACCCTTATGATCTTGTCGAATTCGTCCACCGGATATTCGTGCGTGGGGGCCAGCACGCCTTCGATCCCGGCATTGTTGAAGAAGCCGTCGATCTTGCCGAAAGCCTCCATCGCCGCGCTGGCATAGCCTGCGACCGCCGCCTCGTCCGCGCAGTCCGCCACATGAGCAATCGCGCGGTAGCCCCTGGCGACGAGTTCATCGGCGCGGGCCTTCACCCCGTCGGCGTTTATGTCCACCAGCAAGACCTCGGCCCCTTCGCGGGCCAGGATTTCGCAGGTGGCAAAGCCGATGGAACCGGCGGCCCCGGTCACGATGATGGAGCTTCCCTTGTGGCGCATGATATCAGCCTTTCGATGTGCGGAACGGCAGGGTGAGGATGAACCAGGCGAGGCCCGGCGTGAGCAGTTTCAGGAAGTTCTTCGCTTCCTCCGGCGTCAGCGTCGCGGTCATCGGCATGGTGCCGTAGACCTTGCCCTTGAGCACAAGGTCATTGCCCTTGCGCTCGATCTTGCTGACCTGCATCAGTTCGGACTTGTCGGCGGCGCGGATTTTCATGGGGCGCTCCTAAAGGGCCGGCTTCACGGCCGGATTTCGTCAAAATCGATGCCGAGATCTTCGGCCATCACCATCGCGGTGGCGCGGCCTGCGCCGAACACGCCGCCGCCCGGATGCTGGAACGGGCCGACCAGATAAAGCCGATCCACCCCCGGCACGCGGTATTGGCCGAGTTCGGGCGTGGGCCGGTGGCTGCCCGATTGGTAAGGCGTGGTGGCAATGCCGTGCAGATCGCCGCGCAGGAAGCTGGGGCTGGTGCGCTCCATATCGACCGGGCTGTCGCAATGGTATTCCAGCACCGCATCGGGCAGATTGGCGATGTATTTGCCTATCTGCGCGATCATCTTGTCCGCACATTCGCCCTTCGCCTCGTCCCAGTTGCGCCCATCCTTGCGGGCATAGGGCACGTAATCCCAGGCGTGGAAGATCGCCTTGCCTTCCGGCGCGCGGGATGGATCGTGCTGCGTCAACTGGCCCACCCCCACCAGCGGGGTGGGGCTGAAATTGCCATAACGCAGCTCGTCAAAGGCGCGGCGCATATCCTCATATTCGGCGGGCATCAGTTCATACATGACCGCCGACAGCGGCGCGCCATCGTGGCGCTTCGCCTTGAACCGGAGCGGCGCATCCAGCGCGGCGTGGACGGTGAAGCAGGCCGCAGGCGTGATATGCGTGCGCCGGGCGTTGCGCGCGACATCGGCAGGCAGGCCGGGCACCATGTCGGGCAGGATATGCGGATGGATCGCGCCGATCACGCCGTCCTTTGCGCTCAGCCGCGTGCCATCATCCAGCACAACGCCCGCCGCCTTGCCGCCATCGCTCAGCACTTCGCGCACCGGCTTGCCCGCCTGCACGCTGCCGCCGTGATCTTCGATACAGGCGATCAGCGCGTTTGTGAGCGAACCCGATCCGCCTACCGGCACGCCAAAGCCGAACTTTTCGAGGAAGCCGAGGAACACATAGGCGCCGATGCCGGTCGCCTTCTCGTCCGGAGAGACGAGGTTCTCGCCCGCCACGCGGCCGAAATGCGCCTTGACCTTGTCGTGCTCGAACAGCTCTTCCATGAGATCGAAGGTGGACACGCCCATCGTGCGCATGATCTCGCGCCCCTCGGCGCTCTGATCCATCATCGCGGTCTGCGCGCCCAGCGGCATGGGCGGGGAATAGAGGCCCGCCTGAATCATCGGCAGCCACGCGGCCGCCTGCTCGCTCATCCTCAGGAAGGTGGCGGCGTCCCTTTCGCTGAAATGGCGGATGGCCTCCGCACTCTTCGCCGGATCGCGGTGCAGCGGCAGGGTGGTGCCATCCTCCCACACGCTCATCATCGGCACATCGGGGAAGACATAGCGCAGGCCGTATTTCGCCTTCAGCCCCAGATCATCGTTCAGCAGCAGCGGATTGCCCTGGATGAAGATGTGGCTCATCGAATGCTGATCGTGGATGAAGCCGGGTCGCGTCAGTTCGCGGGAAACCACCCCGCCGCCGTGCCATGCGTTGCGTTCCAGCACCAACACGCGCTTGCCCGCGCAGGCGAGATAGGCGGCGGCGACAAGGCCATTATGCCCCGACCCGATAACGATGATATCTGCGTCGGTCATAATGATCCTTTACAGACAGGCGGAAAGCGCGATGTCGGACAGCTTGCCGCAGCGCTCGATATTGGAGCCTTGCGTCATCACCCCTGCGGACAGGAAGGAGAAGGTGACATCCGCCACCGGATCGACCCAGAACATCGTCGAGCCCGCGCCGTAATTGCCGAAGGTTTCGGGGCTGGAGAGCTGGCCGAACAGGTGCTGGTAAATACCGGTCCCGCGCACCTGAAAGCCCAGCCCCTGATTGGCGGGCGGCACCTGCCACCCGGCGCGCAGGGCGACGCCCTTGTAGAGCTCGTTCGGCTTGTCGCCGGTGTGGATGCGGCGGGCAAGGCGGATCATGCGGGGGCTGAGGATGCGGTGGCCTTCCAACTCGCCCTCGCGCCGCAGCATTTCGGCAAAGCGCCACAGATCGCCGCAGGTGCTGGCGCAGCCGACGTGCGGAGCCTCCACCTCCGGATCCTCGAACAGCGCGTGATCGCCCGGCAGGTTGCGCGACAGATGCTTGATCGGCACCGTGCCGCGCATATCCGGGCGCACATGGCGGGCATCCAGATCGGCGCGCAGGCCCATGCTGGTCGAATGCATTTTCAGCGGTGCAAACAAATCCTCGTGCAGCAGCGTGCGGTAATCGCGGCGCTTGGGATCGGTGCGCACCAGCGCCATGCCCATCAGAACATGGTTGACCAGCGGCGAGTAATCGCACTTCTCGCCCGGCGGCGAAGTGCCGTGGACATGAGCAATGCTCTCGTCGAACAGTTCCTGCAACCGGTCGAGGAACATCCCCGGCCTCGGGCTCCACACGCCGGGCATCCCGGCCTGATGGGTGATGAGGTGGTAAAAGGTCGCCTCCTCGCGCGGCTTGCCGGTAAACTCGGGCAGGACATCGCGCACCTTGGTGGTGAGGGCAAAGCGCCCCTCCTCGATAGCGCGCAGGATCAGGATATTGGTGAAGGCCTTGGTGACGGAGAACAGGCTGAACACATCGTCCTTTTTCAACGTGCGCTCCTGCCCGGCATAGGCGTGGCCGATCGCTTCGTCGAACACCACAATCCCGCCGCGCCCCACTTTCAGCACCGCGCCGTAATAATCGCCCTTGGCGATATCGGCTTCGATCACCGCCTTCAGATGGTCGAGCCGTTCCTGCCAGATTGCCGTCATATTCCTGATCCTCAGCCTTCGACCTACCCCGCCGCGATGATGCCGCCGTCCACGGCCAGCATCGCCCCGTTGATGAAGCTTGCCTCCTCGCTCAGCAAAAACGCGACCGCGCTCGCCACATCCTCCGGCGTCCCGTTGCGGCGCAGCGGGATGTTTTTCGCGCGCTGTTCGTATTGCTCCGCCGTCACGAAGCCTTCCGTCGCAGGCGTGGGCACGCTGCCGGGCGCAATGGCGTTGACGCGGATGCCGCGCGGCCCCAATTCGCCGGCCAGCACCCTGGTAAGCCCTGCTATCCCGGCCTTGATCGTGGTATAGGCGCCGGTATTGGGCCGCCCGCGATAGGCAACGGGGCTGGAATAATTGAGGATACTGCCGGGCGCGGTCGTTTCCCGGTGCGCCAGAAACGCCTGCACGCCCCAGAACACGCTTTTGAGACCCGCCGACAGCATCCGGTCGAGCGTCGCCTCGGTCACTTCCTCGATCGGCTCGTATACCAGCACCGAGGCGTTGTTGATCACCGCGCGCAGCGGCCCTGCATCGGCTGCAAAATCCTCCGCCAGCTGGAAGAAGGCGTCGCGGCTGCCGCAATCCGCGCCATAGCTGAAGGCGCGTCCGCCATCTGCGATGATGCTCTCCGCCACGGCCAGCGCGCTGGCCCCGTTGATATCGGCCACGCCCACGATCGCGCCTTCGGCCGCCAGCCGCCGCGCAATGCATTCGCCAAGGCCCCGCCCCCCGCCGGAAATCAGGATCGGCTGGTTATCGAAACGCCCCGGCATCAGACCATCCCGAACCACTTGGCGGTATAGAGCGAATCCATATATTCGCGCATCGCGTCGATCTTGCCGTTCGATATTTCGAACACCCAGCAATAATCATTGTCATAGACCTTGCCGTCCATGCTCTCGCCGGTGGAATTGCTTTCCACGCAAACCCACGTCGTGCCGTCCTTGGTCTGGCTGAACATGGCTTGCACATGGACCTTGGGATCGCCCGGCTTGAACATACCGCGCACGGGCGCAAGGAATTCGTCGATGATCGCCATGCCCACATGGCGCCCTGCGCCGGGAATGTCCTTGACCTTCGGCTCCCACACGCTGGCCTCGCGATAGAAACCGCGAAGCGTTTCGAGGTCGCCGCTGGAGAGCACCACGAAGAAATCGAGCACCAGTTGCTCTGCTGCATTGGCCGCTTGAACAGTCATCATCCTCTCCCCTTTTCGCGGCTGCTATTTCAGTCCACGCGCCTCGTCCGATGGTGGCGGCAGAGTGGGCATCGGCCCGCCTGAATGCAGCGCCACGCGGCCATAGCGGCTCATGAAGCGCCACTTGCCTTCCACCTTCACATAGTGATCCTCGAACCCGCCGACATAGATCGCGCCCGATGGCTGGGGTGGCTCTGTGCCCTCATGGCTGGAGAGCATGGTGAGGTAGTTGGTGCCGCGTGCCTCGGTTTCGGACAGCACCTCCACCAGCACATTGGTGACGATGTGCCGCACGAGGATCGGCTTGCGGTCGCGAAAGATCGCCTGCACCGCGCTGCGCCCGTGAAACGGATGCTCGGGCTGAAACGGCCGCGCATACTGGCAATCCTCGGTGAACAGATCGGCCATCGCCGCGTGATCGCCATTGTCGGCGTAATGCGCGAACAGCAGCGGCAGCTTGGCGACCTCCGCCTCGATACGGGCGCGCTTCTTGTCCTTCATGCCGCATCTCCTTCGGCGTCAATCTCGGCAAAGGCCTCGTTTGCCAGCCGGAAGCTGTCCACCGCCGCCGGAATGCCGCCGTATATGCCCACCTGCAGCAGCACTTCGCGGATTTCGTCGCGGGTGAGGCCGTTGTTGAGCGCGCCGCGAATATGGATCTTCAATTCGTTATGCCGGTTGAGGATCGCGATCATCGCAAGGTTGATCAGGCTGCGGTCGCGCAGCGGCAACCCCTCGCGCCCCCAGTTCCAGCCCCAGCAATAGGTGGTGACAAGTTCCTGCAACGGCTCGTTGAAGGGGCCGCTTTTCGCCAGCGCCTTGTCGACATAGGCATCGCCCAGCACCTGGCGGCGAATGGCCATGCCCCGGTCGAACATTTCCTGGCCGGTCATTTCGGCTGCGGGCTTCTTCTCGGTCATTTCGGGTTCCTCACAGGACGGAATAGACGGCATCGATCAGCCGCCGCGCGCGCGGGCCATTGGTGCCCACGGCGTGCATCTGGTTGCAGCAATAGGAAAAGCCGAGCCGCGCATCAGGGTCGCCAAAGCCGATCGACCCGCCAAGGCCGTGATGGCCAAAACTGCGCATATTCGGCCCCATATAGACCGCTTCGGGCGTGTTGAGCAGCACGCCCAGCGCCTGATGATAGGGGCGTTCCTGCAGCAGTTCGGTCTGGTTGTGCTGCTCGGTAATCATCGCCTCCAGCGCATCGCGCGAAAGCAGCGAGATGCCATCGACCTCGCCCACGGTTGCGCCGTAAATGCGCGCCACGCCGCGGGCATTGCCGTGGCCCGATCCGCTGGCGATCTCGCAGGTGCGCCAGATGGGGCTGTTCATCGTGGTGTGCCACGGTTCTGCCGGGTTCTGCAGGAAGGCGAATTTGCGCAGCACGACGCCATCCTGCCAGCCTTCGGGCGTGGTGGGGCGTTCGGGCATGGCGGTGTCCTTGGCCGCAAACAGGCGTGCACCGGTATTGGGCAGAACCTCGGCCACATGGCTCTGTTCGGCGGCATCCATCCCGCCAATCGCATATTCGGCGCGGAGCGGCCCGGTGACGCGCTGGCGCAGAAACGGCCCCACCGTCATGCCGGTCACCCGGCGCATGATCTCGCCCAGCAGGAAGCCCTGGTTGTGCACGTGATAGGCCGCGCGCGTGCCCGGTTGCCACAGCGGCTCCTGCACTTCGAGCGCGCGGATATAGCCAACGTAATCGAAGAAGCCGCCCGGATACATCGTGTCGGTCGTCAGGACAGGGATCGCTGCACGGTGATCGAGGCACCAGCGCACCAGAATATCCTCTTTCCCGTTCTGCGCGAATTCGGGCCAGTAATGCGCCACCGGCTTGTCGATATCGATCAGCCCATCGGCCACGCACATATTGAAGGCGATGCCGGTGACGCCCTTGGCGACGCTCATCATGCAGACGGTGGAGTGTTCATCCCATTCGGCGCTGCGATCGGCACGCGCCCACCCGCCCCACAGATCGACCACGGTTTCACCATCGACCACTACCGAGCAGCCCGCGCCCAGCTCCTCCTCGGCAAAATTGGCGAGGAAGGCGTCCACCACCGGGCGGAACGCCTCGTCATAGCGGCCGTGCAGCGGATATTCCCCGCCGCGCGCGGAAACGGTCTCGTGAAACTCGGCGCGTGCCAATGCTCTCTCCCCAATTGGCGGTGCTTGCGGTCTTTGCGACTCTAACGATTGTTATGACTAGGCAAGGAATGGCCCCAGCGAAAGGGCTAATCCAGAAAGGCGATGGTGCGCAGTTCCACGCTCTGGCGCGGCGCGGCATCGGGTGCGGCGGTCGGGTCAGCAAAGGCCGAATGAGCGGTGAACTGCACAGCATCCGCATCGCTGTCGAACAGCTTGAACACCATTGCCTCGTCCGGCTGCATGGCCGGCACCCAATACCAGTGGTGATCCGGGCGATAGGCAAGGTTGAAGCCCCAGAGCGAGAAATCGAGCCCGCCAAGGCCGCCCACGATCTCGCTGTCGAACAGATCTTCGCGCCGCACGGTGCGCGCATCGCACAGGGCAAGCGGCGTGCTTTCAACCGGCGCGATGGGGCGCCAGACATTGATCAGCATATGGCGGCGGGAAAGCCAGCGCGCAGCCTCCTCCTCGCCCGTGATCAGCCGGGTGAAATCGGCGACGGTTCTTGCGCCGTAATCGATATGCGCGCCGAATGCGGGCTGGTTGTGGCCATGCGTGCCGCTGGCGCTGGTGCGCAGAATCGCGCCAAAGCTGATGACCTTCGCCGCCCCGGTCAGCCGCTGCACCAGCGCTTCCGTGGCACGGCAATAGGCCTCCATCGCGGCGGGATTTTCGTAATCGGTTACGGTCGAAGGCTCCTGAACCACCACAAAGCCGTTCCGGTCGAGCGCGAGCTCTCCAATATGCGGGCGGGCGTCGTGGATGATGACGGCGTGCTCCTCGCCCGGCCAATGGCTGCGCTCGCGATCCCCGGCATAGAAGGTCGCCTTTTCGCCCCGCACGACATATTTCATAGTCGCGGTGACATCGCGCGGCGAGACTACCGCTTCGTGCATCCTTCACTCTCCCCTTGGCGCTCACGGCCGTATTCTTTTGACGGCTCGCGCCCGGCACCATAGCAATGGCAACAAGCCGACGTCGAGCGGCAAGCATGATCGGGAGAGGATCACGGGAATGGCAGGGGCCTTTGCGGACCCGCGCGATGTGCTGCGGCACCGCGCGATGAACCTTCAGCAATATGGCGTGGTGACGCTGTGCGTGCTCATCAACATGGTCGATGGCTATGACATTCTCGCATTGGCGCAGGCAGGCAGCGCGCTCAGCCGCGACTGGGGCCTGTCGAATGCGGAGCTGGGCACGCTCTTGTCGATGAACCTCATTGGCATGGCGGCGGGCGCGCTGGGCGTGTCGCCCGTGGCCGACCAGTATGGCCGGCGGCCCGCCATGCTGATCTGTTTGATCCTGATGAGCGTGGGCATGGCGGTATCCGCCGTTTCCACCGGCTTTGTGACGATGGCGATCGGGCGGCTGATTACCGGCATCGGCATTGGCGGGATGACGAGCACGGCCGGAACACTCGCGCTCGAATATGCCAGTTACAAGCGGCGCGAATTCGCAACTTCCGCGGTCGCCTCGGCCTATCCGGTGGGCACGATCATCGGCGCGATGGTGGCGGTGGCAGTGCTTGATACCTATGGCTGGCGCGGCATATTCTGGTTCGGCGCTGCGCTCTCGGCCATCCTGCTGCCAATTGCCTGGGCATGGCTTCCCGAAAGCCTCGACTTCCTGCTGACACGGCAGCCCAAGGGGGCGCTGGAAACCACCAACACGGTGCTGCGGCGGATGAATGTGCCGGAAATCGCGGAGTTGCCGCCGCGCCCCGCAGATTCGGGCGAAGGTTCCACCGCGCTGAAGGAGATTGCCCAGCCGATTCACCGCAAGGAACTGATCGGCAAGCTGTTCCTGGCCCATGCGCTCAATATGTTCGCCTGGTATTTCATCATCAACTGGGGCCCGCCGCTGGTGGCCGAAGCCAGCGGTTCGGATGCACTGGGCGCGCGCTATTCCGCCTGGGTATCCTATGGCGGCATCGTGGGCGGGCTGACCGCCGGATTCCTGTGCGGCACTTTCGGCGTGAAGCGGATGATGTGGGCCACCATGGTGAGCCTTGCCGTGCTGATTGGGCTGTTCGGGCAGTTTGTCGGCAACACATCCATGCTGATGGTGATCGCCCCGCTGATCGGCGCGGCGCTGTTCGGTTCGGCCGTGGCGAACTGGCTGACCATCGCCTATGCCTTCCCCCCGCATTTGCGCGCCACCGGCCTTGGCTTTGCCACCACGGCGGGGCGCGTGGGGTCGATCTTCGGGCCGATCGTGGGCGGCGCGCTGCTGGGCACGCGCACCGACGACCTGTCGCTGGGCTTCGTGACGCTCGATGTCACCCTGACCGTGGGCATGGTGTGCGCGGTGATGGGCGTGCCTGCCATTCTGTCAGCGCTCACTTTCCACCGCGCCCGGCGGCTGGAGCCGGGGCGGTAGTGGCAATCAGGCGATGGCGGGCTTGCCGGTGATGCGCGGATTGGTTTCGGCCACCGCCAGTGCGATCAGCCCGGCTGTCGCGGCAAGGCCCAGCTGGACATAGAGCGCCACGTCGAGGCTGAAGCTGTCGGCCAGCCGCCCGGTGATCGGCGGCAGGGCGAAGCCGCCAAATATCTCCCCCACTGCCACCACCGCGCCCATCGCGGTGGCGGCGCGCAGGCGGCCCAGCGTTTCGGCCGGGATCACGCCCATGAACAGCGGAAAGCTGCCCAGCCCCATCCAGCTGACAAACATCAGCGCCGCCAGCAGCGTGGGCGATCCCTCCACCCACAGCAAGGCGGCAGGGGCAATCGTCATCAGCAGGCAGAACAGCACCAGCGCAGGCTTGCGCCCCACCTTCTCGGACAGCAGGCCCGCCGTCACCGCTCCTGCTGCGGGCGAGAAGCCCAGCACCGACATCATCCGGCTCCAGGTGGCGGGATCAAGGTCGCGCGGGCCATCGAGGTAAAGGGGCATGAAAATCGAGCCGATCACCACCGTGCCCACAGCGAAGATCGAGACGAGAGCACACAGCGCGATATTGCGCGTGGCCATCAGGCTGCGCACTTCGCGCCCCTCGCGCGCCAACAACTGGCCGAGCGAAAGGCGCGCGGCGGGTTCGGCTGTTTTGGGCGCGGCTTCGGGCTCCCTGATATAGCGCCAGATCAGCACCGCCAGCACCAGCCCCGGTATGCCCGACAGGTAAAAGGCCACGCGCCAGTCCCACGTTGTGGCAATCGCGATCAGCACAATCGGCGCAAGGGCTGTTCCGATGATCGATCCGAACACGTTCTGCACCACTGCCGCGTTCAGCCCCTTGCGATGCTCGGCACTGGCAGCGACCATGATGGCAAGGCAGATCGGCAGGAACGGCCCTTCGGCGGCGCCCATCACGATGCGGCTGGCAAGCAGTGAGCCGAAACTCCACGCCAATCCCGACATCACCGAGGCGAAGGAGAAGATCACCAGCGCCGCCAGCAGGAAAGGCTTGCGCTTGCCCATCAGGTCGGACCACCGGCCCACGAAATAGGCCCCCAGCGCCCAGGTGAGCGACAGACCGGAACCCAGCCAGCCCAGCTGCTCGTTCGACAATCCCATCTCGGCCGCCACGAAGGGGCCGAGAAAGGTCATCGCCATCCGGTCGAAATAGGCAAAGCCATAAGCCAGACCCAGCAACAGCAATACCGTTAGCTCATAGCCGCCCAAACGTATCGCGTCCGGGCGCCCTGCGCCCGCAGCTGGTGTCGTGTCGGTCATCGTCTCTCCCCGCGCGTGTCCGTGCTTCCGAGCAATTATTAGCAAACTAAGCTATTTGATTGCGCAAGAAACCGGCACTTCCTGTGTTGCTTGATTACGACAATGCGGGCGATTTGCCATGCGCATTTGTGCAATTGGCTTGCCCCGATAGTATCAAACGGTAATGTCATCGAGGGGAGAGAGATATCGCAGGCAGCCATTTGCCTACCTCTCGCCATTCGTCCGCCAACCAGACCCGCATACGGGCTGGCGCGGTTGATTCCATAAAAGCGAGGTCTTTCGGGCCGCGCATGGGGAGGTAACCTGATGAAGTTCAAGACGCTCAGCGTAGTGTCGTCGCTGGCCGTTGCGGCCACGATGGCCACACCGGCATATGCCCAGGATGCAAGCGAAGAAGGCCGTTCCAACGTCATCGTCGTGACGGCGGAATTCCGCGAAG
Organism: Alteraurantiacibacter palmitatis; assembly: GCF_037154115.1. NCBI lineage: Bacteria > Pseudomonadati > Pseudomonadota > Alphaproteobacteria > Sphingomonadales > Erythrobacteraceae > Alteraurantiacibacter > Alteraurantiacibacter palmitatis. Next base: position 18,669 of record NZ_JBANRO010000010.1, read on the forward strand.
CCAACCTGCAGGACACGCCGCTCGCCATTACCGCCGTCAACGCCGAAATGCTTCAGGCCCGCGGCCAGACCGACATTTCGCAGGTCGCAGCACAAGCGCCCAACGTGACGCTCACCCCGCAGCCGCAGAATGGCGGTTCGGGCCTGATCGCGTTCATCCGCGGCGTCGGCCAGACCGACTTCAACTTCGCGCTCGACCCCGCGGTCGGCATCTATATCGACGATGTCTACATTCCCACGCTGTCCTCCTCGCTGCTCGAACTGGTCGACCTTGACCGCGTGGAAATCCTGCGCGGCCCGCAGGGCACGCTGGCGGGCAAGAACTCGCTGGGCGGCGCGATCAAGCTGTTCTCGCAGCGTCCGCGCGGTGATGGTTCGGGCAGCCTGCGCGCCGAATATGGCTCGCTCGATTCGATCGCCATCCGCGGCATGATGGACTTCTCGCTCACCGATTCGCTGGCCATGCGCATTTCGGGCATGGGCCGCAGCCGTGACGGGCACGTCACCATGCTCGATTACGGCACCACGCACCCCAATTCGAACGTGCCGGGCAACAATGCCCGCGGCCGGGGCAATCCCGATTACGGCACGATGGGCGGGCAGAGCGTGATGGCGCTGCGCGGTTCGCTGCGCTGGGAAGCCACCGACCGTCTGGAAGTGAACATCTCGGGCGATTACACCCGGGAAAACTCCGATGCGATCGCCACCGTGTTGATCGCGGCGGGCCTGCCGGTTTCGGCCACCAATCCCGTCTTCAATCCGCGCTCGGTCAACCCGGCCGCTTCGGTTGGCGCGGCCATCCGCGACGGGGAAGGCAACATTATCGGCTATCAGTCGCTTCCGTGGCTGGTGGGCAAGAACGGCCAGGGTGTGCCTTCGTCCTGCGCCTTCGTGCCGTTTGGCGAATACAGCTGCGACACGGGTGGCAATCTGGCCGGGTATGACCCGCGCTATATCAGCTATTCCAACTTCATGGATGCGCGCACGCCCACCACGCAGGCGCCCTACAAGCCCTATTTCGCGCTGCCGATCACCCGGTTCGAAGGCTGGGGCATCCAGGGCAACCTGACCTATGACATCACTGACGATCTGCAATTCGTCTATATCGGTTCGTACCGAACCTATGAATCGAAGTGGGGCCAGGATCAGGACGCCACGCCGATTCCGATCGCACAGCTCGACAACCAGCTGAACCACGAGGCATGGAGCAGCGAAGTCCGCCTGAACTTCGAAGCGGCCGAAGGCCTGCTGCAGGGCACGGTCGGCGGCTTCTATCTGGATCAGAGCGGCGAATACACCGCGCGTGTGGACCTGAACTATGCCGGGATCGACTTCATCCACGGCCCGGACACGACGCCCAGCACCACCAAGGCGGTGTTCGGCACGCTGACCGTGCGCCCGACCGATGCGCTCAGCCTGACGGGCGGTCTGCGCTACAGCAAGGACAAGAAGATCTACACCTACTTCCGGTCCAACCCCGATGGCACGGTGCCGTTCCAGGGTGCGCTGGCCCCGCCCGCGGGCGCCCCGCCAATCTGCGAGTATTTCTACGGCGCAGATCCGGATGGCGGCGGGCCGGTCTCGCTCGGCAACTCGCCGAACTGCCTGCTCACCGGCCTGTTCGGCATTTCGGACGGCTTCCAGGGTGACCGCTTCGACTGGCGCGTGGTGGCCGATTACCGCTTCAGCGATGAAGTGCTGGCCTATGCCTCGGTCTCGACGGGCTTCAAGGGCGGCGGTGTGAACCCGCGTCCGTTCTTCGGGCCGTCGGCAGGCCCATGCCCGGCGCTCACCTTCAACCCCGATGGTTCGATCATTCCGGCACCGCCGTGCAACCAGCTGCGTTCGTTCGATCCGGAAACCATCACCACCTACGAAGTCGGGTTCAAGCTCGACCTTCTGGATCGCCGCCTGCGCATCAACACCGCAGCGTTCTACAACGATTACCAGAACATCGTCCTGACCCTGCCGGCCTGCCCCAGCTCGCCCTGTCTGCAGCCGCGCAACGTGGGTGAAGCCAAGGTGAAGGGCTTCGAAGTGGAGGCTGCGGTCTTCCCGACCGACGGGCTGACGATCGACACCACGCTGAGCTATATCGACTTCCAGTACGATGTGGCATCGGTGGCGGCCGCCGGTCTGCGCGGCACCGAAGTCACCCCCTACACGCCCGAATGGACGTGGAGCGGCGGTGTCCAGTATGACTACGAGATGGATACCGGTTCGGAACTCAGCTTCCGTCTGGATGCGAACTACCGTTCGGCGATCTACACCGACACGTTCAACACGGTGTGGAGCAAGATGGATTCGCTGTTCCTCATGAACGGGCGCATCGCCTTCACCAATCCGAGTGACGAGTGGACGCTGGCCCTGCGTGTCGATAACATCTTCGACAAGTACTACTTCACCTCGGTGAGCGACACGACGACATCGCTGGGTGTGGTAACCGGCGTGCCCGGCCTGCCGCGCACCTGGCAGCTGTCGGTCGAACGCCGCTTCTGATGGGATGATCGGCCCCTGCCTTACGGGCCGGGGCCGATTGCCTGCCTTGGTGAGCCTGAACCAACAGGCAAAGATAAAGGGGCGCAGATCATTATGATCCGCGCCCCTTCCTTTCACCGGCGTCTCTCCCCCGCCGGGCGGGCTGCACGGGCCATGAAGGCCGGCGCCCGAAAACCCTCTGGACTTAGTCGGCGTTCAGCCGCTCGCGCATTTCCTTGCCCGGCTTGAAATAGGGCACGCGCTTGGCGGGCACCTCCACCGTGTCGCCCGTGCGCGGATTGCGCCCGGTGCGCGCATCGCGTGCGCGGCTGGAAAAGGTGCCAAAACCGCGCAATTCCACCCGGCCACCTTCGGCCAGACGCAACGCGATTTCGTCAAAGAAAATGTCAACCACCTGCTCAACCTCTTCAGGCCGCAGGTCGGGATTGTCGTCGATAAGCGATTGCAGCAGTTCTGATCTTATCATGATCGCCCCCTGAAGGGCCGGGCGCAAGGACCGGCTCAAGATTTCACAACACCAAAAGGCCTTGCAATGCACAGTGCGACCCGAAGCAATGCCTGCACGGAAGTGCATGGCACAGGCTAAGCCTTTGCGCAATAAACACTTCAACAATATGAATAATTTCACATTCGTGAAGAAAGCTGGGGAGGGCTACCATGACGCGAGCCCGCCCAGCCGTTTACACGCGGTCGAGCAGTTCCGAGAGGCTGAGGTCGAGCTGCACGATGCGTCGCCGGATTTCAGGCCATTCCTCGCGCAGGAAAGTCTCGCGCTCGACGGCGCGCAGGCGCTCCGCAGCGCCTTCGTTCACGAACATCCCGACCCCGCGCTGCACACGGATGAAGCCATCGGACTGGAACTGTTGATAGGCCTTGGCCACGGTCAGCGGATTGGCCCCCTGCTGCGCCGCAAAGGCGCGCACCGATGGCAGCATCGTCCCTTCCGCATATTCGCCCGCGATGATCGCCGCAGCAATCTTGTCGCGCAGGCGCAGATAGACGGGCTTGCTTTCATGCATCGTGGTGATGCAGTGCCATAATACAGCGGCGCAGGTCAAGCGGCGACGATCTCCCCGGCGCGCGGGTAAAGGTTACGGATGCAACTTTGCCGCTTCACAAGGCCGTTTCTGCCGCTAGGGTGCCCGCAATATGCGCGGCGGGCTCTGGCTGTGCATCATGGAGTTACGGGAACGCGGGATGAAAGAGATCGGGCTGTGGAACGAAGGCGATTGGGTCGCGGCGATCGCGGCCATCATCCTGGCAGCCTTTCTGGCGGCGGGCGCGCTGATCGCTGCCAGCCGCCGGCAAGAAGTGCTCGGCCATCCCAAAGGCCTGTATATGCTGTTCTTCGCGGAAATGTGGGAGCGGTTCAGCTTCTACGGGATGCGTGCAATCCTGATCTTCTACCTCGTGCAGCACTGGATGTTCAGCCAGGGCGAAGGCAACCTGATTCTGGGCGCGTATGGCGCGATGGTCTATGTCACGCCGCTGCTGGGCGGCTGGCTGGCAGACCGTTATCTCGGCCAGCGCAAGGCGGTGCTGTTCGGTGCCGTTCTGCTGGCGCTGGGCCACCTGTTCATGGCGGTGGAGGGCGACGGCGGGCAATCCGATCCCGCGCTCAATGTGTTCTGGCTGGCGCTGGCGCTGATCATCGTGGGATCGGGCTTCCTGAAGGCCAATATCTCGGTGATGGTGGGTCAGCTGTACCGCCTGACCGACAGCCGCCGCGATGCGGCCTACACCATCTTCTACATGGGCATTAACCTCGGCGCGGCCGCGGGCTCTATCCTCGTCGGCTATCTGGGGCTGACGCTGGGGTGGGCCTGGGGCTTTGGCCTGGCGGGCATCGGCATGGTGGCCGGGCTGATCGTGTTCGTGCTGGGCAAGGCGGCCTTGCGCGGCGCAGGCGAAGCGCCCATCCCGCTGGAGCGCCGCAAGGAAATGCTCATCTACGCAGCGGGCCTTGCGGCTGTTGCGGTGATGTGGGGGCTGATCCAGTACCGCGAAGTGATCCAGACGCTGCTGATCGTGACCGGGGTGGTCTTGCTGGGCTATGTCCTGTGGCAGGCATCCAAGCTGGACAAGCACCCGCGCGAGCGGATTTACGCCATCCTGTTCCTGATTGCGCTCAACCCGCTGTTCTGGGGCCTGTTCGATCAGGCGCCGGGCAGCCTCAACCTTTATACCGATGCCTATGTCGACACCGGCAATGTGCCGGCCGCCATCTTCCAGTCGATCAACCCGATCTACATCCTGCTGTTCGCGCCGGTCTTTGCCGCGCTGTGGCAATGGCTGGGCAAGCGCGGGCTGGAGCCGAGCGCGCCCGCCAAATTTGCGCTCGCCCTGTTTCAGGTGGGCGCGGGCTTCCTTGTCTTTGCCTGGGGCGCGACCGCGGCGGGGATGGAGGCGATGACGCCGGTGATCTTCGTTTTCCTGATCTATCTGCTGCACACCACGGGTGAGCTGTGCCTGTCCCCGGTGGGCCTTTCCGCGATGAACCGCCTTGCGCCCGGCTTCATGGCCAGCCTCATCATGGGCGCATGGTTCTACATGACGGCGGTGGGCAGTTTTGTGGCGGGCAAGATCGGCGAGGCGACCGGCGGCGAAAGCGGCGAGATGTCGAAGGAGCTGACCCTGCAAATCTACGACCAGATTGGCTGGATCGCGATTGGCGTGGCGGTGGCGGTGCTGCTGGTCAGCCCCATCATCAAGCGCTGGATGCATCTCGACACGCTGGAAGATGCGCAATCGGGCCTGCCGGGCAATGCCGAACTGGGCGAGCCGCAGGCGGCGGGCGTGCATCCGGACGGGCGCGGCTGACGGGAAAGGCAGGGGGATCTGGCAATGACATCCGAACTGACCCAACTCCTCCTTGCCAATGCCGCCTTTGTCGGCAGCCATTTCGCGATGAGCCATCCCATGCGCACCCCGATGGTGCGCGTGCTGGGGCCGAGCGGATTTCTGGGCGTCTATTCGCTGGCCAGTCTTGCGCTGCTCTATTGGGTGGTGCAGGCGTTTCAGGCCGCGCCGCCGGCCGACCTTGGCGGCAGCGGAGCGATTGGCTGGCTGCTCGCCACCGCTTTGACCCTGCCCGCCATGGTGCTGCTGGCGGGCTCCTTTGCGGGCAATCCCGCTTTGCCCGATCCCACCGGCAAGGTGAAAATCCCGGCCGAGCCGCGCGGCGTGTTCCGCGTCACCCGCCACCCGATGATGTGGGGTATCGGCCTGTGGGCGATTGCCCATGTCGCGCTATGGTGGAGCACGCGCACCCTCATCACCGCCAGCGCCATGGGTGTGCTCGCATTGCTGGGCGCGCATTTGCAGGACAGGAAGAAGCGCGGCCTGCTGGGCGAGGCTTGGGCGGGCTGGCAGGCGCAGACAAGCTATTGGCCGAAATGGAGCGCCTTTGCCCGCATCGGCTGGGTGTGGTGGCTGGCAGGCGGCGCGATCTGGCTGGTCGCCACCTTCGCCCATATGCCCTTGGGTGGGATACCGGCAGGGATTTGGCGCTGGATGGGTTAAGCCCGCGCTTCCTCGACCCCCGCGCTGTTGTGGCGCAGCGCGGACAGCACCGTTTCGACGATATGCGGCGCGGTCAGGCCCGCTTCCTCATACTGCCTGTCGGGCGTGTCGTGATCCTGGAACATATCGGGCAGGCGCATGGTGCGGATTTTCAGGCCCGCATCGGTCAGCCCCTCGTCGCTTGCCATGGTGAGGACATGGGCTCCCAGCCCGCCAATGCTGCCCTCCTCGATCGTCACCACGACTTCATGGCTCAGCATCAGGCGGCGGATCAGCGCGGTGTCGAGCGGCTTGACGAAGCGCAGATCGGCAATCGTGGTGGGCAGGCCCTTGGCGTCCAGCGCGTCGGCGGCCTTCTGCGCCTCGGCGAGACGGGTGCCGAGCGAGAGGATCGCGACCTTGCCGCCCTTTTCATCGCCGCGCACCACGCGGCCCTTGCCAATTTCCAGCTGCTGCGGAACCTCTGGCAGGGCCACGCCCGTGCCATTGCCGCGCGGATAGCGGAAGGCAATCGGCCCGCTGTCATGGCAGACGGCGGTGTAGGTCATATGCACCAGTTCCGCCTCGTCCGAAGGCGACATGACGACCATGTTGGGCAGGCTTGCAAGATAGGTGATGTCAAAACTGCCCGCATGGGTCGCCCCGTCCGCCCCCACCAGCCCGGCGCGGTCGATGGCAAAGCGCACGGGCAGGTTCTGGATCGCCACATCGTGCACGATCTGGTCATAGGCGCGCTGCAGGAAGGTGGAATAGATCGCGCAGAACGGACGCATCCCCTGCGCGGCGAGGCCAGCGGCGAAGGTCACGGCGTGCTGTTCGGCAATGCCCACGTCAAAGGCGCGGGCGGGATGCGCTTTCGCAAACTTGTCCACCCCGGTGCCGCTGGGCATGGCGGCGGTGATGGCGCAGATTTTCGGATCGGTTTCGGCCAGCTTGGCCAGCGTTTCCCCAAAGACGTTCTGGTAGGCAGGCGGGCCAGCCGGGCCCTTCTTCTGCTCACCCGTGATCACATCGAACTTCTGCACGCCGTGATATTTGTCGGCACTCGCTTCGGCGGGGGCATAGCCCTTGCCCTTTTGCGTGACGACATGAATCAGGCACGGGCCTTCCGCCGCATCGCGCACATTTTCCAGCACGGGGATGAGCTGATCGAGATCGTGCCCGTCAATCGGGCCGACATAGTAGAAGCCCAGCTCTTCGAACAAGGTGCCGCCCATCGCCATGCCGCGGGCATATTCATCGGTCTTCTTGGCCGCCTGGTGCAGCGGGCGCGGCAGCTTGCGGGCGAATTTCTTGGCCAGATCGCGCAGGCCAAGGAACTGGCCCGACGTCACCAGACGCGCCAGATAGCCCGACAGACCACCCACAGGCGGCGCAATCGACATATCGTTGTCGTTCAGGATCACGACCAGCCGGTTGCCCGCCGCCTCGGCATTGTTCATCGCCTCATAGGCCATGCCCGCGCTCATCGCGCCGTCACCGATCACCGCAATCGCCTTGCCCGGCTGTCCGGCCAGCTTGTTGGCGATGGCAAAGCCAAGGCCCGCCGAAATGGAAGTGGAGGAATGCGCCGCGCCGAAGGGGTCGTATTCGCTTTCGCTGCGCTTGGTAAAGCCCGACAGGCCGCCGCCCTGCCGCAGCGTGCGGATACGGTCGCGCCGGCCGGTGATGATCTTGTGCGGATAGGCCTGGTGGCCCACATCCCAGATCAGCTTGTCGGTGGGCGTGTCGAACACATAATGGATCGCCACGGTCAGTTCCACCACGCCAAGGCCCGAACCCAGATGTCCGCCGGTGGTGCCCACCGTGTCGATCATCTCGGCGCGAAGTTCATCGGCAAGTTGGCGAAGCTGGCTGGGTTCCAGCCGTCTCAGGTCGTGCGGCGTGTCGACCGTGTCGAGCAGAGGCGTTTCCGGACGGATATTCATTGCAAGCTCTTACAGCGGGGATGGCCGCCTGTCGATGACCGCCCTTAGCCCTATTTTAACCGGTACAATCCGCGCACAGGCCGCGCAGTTCCACCACGGGGCGCACATTGGCGAATCCGGCGCGCACTCCCGCCTCGCGCAGGGCGCCGGTCAGCCGGTCATCGTCCAGATGGCTGGCCGCGCCGCAATCGTCGCAGATCAGGAAGATGCAATCGTGGCGGCACCCGGGGTGCGTGTTGGCGAGATAGGCATTCGCGCTCTCGATCCGGTTGGCAAGATTGGTGCGCACGAACAGGTCGAGGATGCGGTAGACGCTGTTGGGCGCTACCCGCTTGCCGCGCGCCTGCCCGACGCCATCGGCAATGTCATAGGCGCTGGCGGGCTTGTCGTAAGACGAGAGCACCCGGAACACATCCTCGCGCATCGCGGTCCATTGTTCGCCCGCAGCTTCCAGCACGCGTCCCGCCTCGTCCACAAGGCCTTGCCCGGAATGTTCGGTGTGGTGCGAATGATGCGCGTGGTCAGCCATGTCGCGGATATAGTGCGAGAGGCGCAGGCCTGCAAATCACCCGGTCAGGAAAGCGCGCCGATAAAGCTGCGGGAACATGGTGCGCAGGGCTTCCAGCTTGGGCGCATCCCAGCGGCGGATATAGGGATTGTCGGGATTACGGTGCATGAAATCCTGATGATATTCCTCCGCCTCGTAGAAGCGGCGCGGCTCCTCAATCGCCACGACAATGGGATCCGACCACACGCCCGAACGGCCCATCTGCCGGATATAGGCCTGCGCCACCGCGCGCTGTTCGGCGTTCAAGGGGACGATGGCCGTGCGGTATTGCGGCCCGCGATCCGGCCCCTGCCGGTTGAGTAGCGTGGGATCGGCCCCCACCGAAAACAGGATCTGGAGCAATTGGTCATACCGAACGACCGCCGGATCATAGACCACCCGCACCGCTTCGGCATGATCGGTAATGCCCGAGGCAACAAGGCGATAGCGCGCCTGCGCTTCTGTCCCACCGTGATAGCCCGAAACGGCACTGCGCACGCCGCGCGTATGGCTGAAAATGCCTTCAATGCCCCAGAAACAGCCGCCCGCGAAGATCGCGGTCTGAAGCCCGGTTTCCTGCGCCTGCCGGGTGGCAACCGGCGCGTTGAACGCGACTTCGGCGGATGACGGGACCGCCGTAAGCGCCGCAGCGCCCAGCGCCAGGGCAGCAAAGGCAGCCTTCCACTTCATCGCGTCACACGGCTCCCATTTGCGGCAGGATATGCGCCGCCAGCACCGCTGCTGTTACACCGAAGCCCAGGAAGAATGAACGGTAAAGTTCCGCGGTGAACAGGCCCATTGCCTCCACCCCTTTCGTGCAGTTTGCGTCAGGACTGCATGGCTAGGGCAGCAGGTCTTGCCATTCACTGAATGGGGTGAAATCACCCGTTCAGGAAGAGGCGGGCCGACCCGGCCGCGCGATCAATGGCGGAAATGGCGCATTCCGGTGAAGACCATGGCGATTCCGGCGGCGTCCGCTGCGGCGATCACCTCGTCATCGCGCATTGCCCCGCCCGGCTGGATCACCACGCTGGCCCCGGCCTCGATCGCCACATCGATTCCGTCGGCAAAGGGAAGGAAAGCGTCCGATGCCATGGCGCTGCCGGTGGTGCGCGGCGCATCCCAGCCGGCGGTCTCCGCCGACTCGCGCGCGCGGATCGTGGCGATGCGGCCCGAATCGCGGCGATTCATCTGGCCTGCGCCAATCCCGGCGGTGACGCCATCCTTGGCAAAGACGATGGCGTTGGACTTCACGTGCTTCGCCACCTTCCATGCAAACAGGCAATCGGCCAGTTCCTGCTCGGTCGGCTGGCGCTTGCTCACCACTTTCAGATCGTCCGCGCCGATGATCCCGGCATCGCGCGATTGCACCAGCAGGCCGCCGGCAATCGTCTTCATCTGCAGGCCGGGGCGTGCCGCATCGGGCAGGCAATCGACCAGCAGCAGGCGCAGATTCTTCTTCGCGGCAAAGGCGGCAATCGCAGCATCATCCGCGCCCGGCGCAATCACCACTTCGGTGAAGATCTGGCAGATCGCCTCGGCCGTGGGGCCATCCAGCGCCACATTGGTCGCCACGATCCCGCCAAAGGCCGACACGCTGTCGCACGCGAGCGCCGCCTCCCACGCGCCCAGCAGCGTCGGGGCCTGCGCCACGCCGCACGGATTGGCGTGCTTGATGATCGCCACCGCCGGGTCGCCGCCCTTGAATTCGGCAATCAGTTCCAGCGCGGCATCGGCATCGTTGAGGTTGTTGTAGGACAGTTCCTTGCCCTGCACCTGCCGCGCCTGCGGCACGCCGGGCGTGGATGGGCCGCGCGGCACATAGACCGCCGCGCTCTGATGCGGGTTTTCGCCATAACGCAGCACATCGCCGCGCGCGAAGGCCAGCGGCAGCGTAGGGGGGAAAGCCTCGGCCTTCAGCGCCTCTGCCCCCAGCGGATTGGTGAAGGCATCGGCAAAGGCGAACCAGCCCGCAATCGCCGCGTCATAGGCCGCCGTCAGCGCATAGGCCTTGGCCGCCATGCGGATGCGGAAGGGAAGGCTGGTGCCGCCTTCCGCGTCGATCTCGGCGAGCAATTCGGCGTAATCGGCGGGATCGGTCAGCACGGTGACGAAAGCATGGTTCTTGGCGGAGGAGCGCACCATGGCCGGGCCGCCAATGTCGATATTCTCCACCACCTCGTCGCGGCCCGCGCCCTTGGCCACGGTCGCTTCGAAGGGGTAGAGATTGATCACCAGCAGGTCGATTGCGCCGATCCCGTGCTCGGCCATCGACGCCAGATGGCCTGCATCGTCGCGCACGGCCAGCAGGCCGCCATGCACCACGGGATGCAGCGTCTTGACGCGGCCGTCCATCATTTCGGGAAAGCCGGTGAGTTCCGCAATGTCCTTTACGGGAAGGCCCGCATCGCGGATCGCCTTGGCGGTGCCGCCGGTGGACACCAATTCCACGCCGCGCGCCGCCAGCGCAGCCGCCAGTTCCACAATACCGCTCTTGTCGGACACCGAAAGGAGTGCCCGCCTGATTGCCACCGTGCTCATGCGTAATGCTATCCCATCTTCTTCAGCAGCCAGGCAAAATTGCCGCCGCCGCGTGAAACAAGCCCCTGGATCACCAATTGCTGCGCCGCGTGGGGGCGGCCATCGCCATCGACGAACAGGCTTTCCTCAACTTCCAACGTATCGGCTCCGGTCAGGAATTGCCAATAGCTGCCATCGGGCAAGGCCAAGGTCGCACCCTTGCCGTTTTCGCCCAGCGAAAGGCGCACCTGCGGCCCGAGGTGAAAGCGGATGGCATAGGGCACCTTGCCCGTCTTGCCGCCGCGGCCCGAAGGAACCAGCAGGTCTTCGCCGCGCAATTCGCTGCCATCGTCGCGCAGGATCAGGATGCGCCGGTGCACCAGGCCAAAACGCTGGGCATAGCCATCATGGCTGGCCTCGATCCTCGTCGCGCCGCCCTTGGCCGATCCACCTCCCGGCGATGTGCCACGATCGAGCGTGATGACGCGGCGATCCACTTCCACCTCGCCCACGCCCGCGCCCAGCTTGCCGTTGATCAGCACCGCGGTTGAATTCGCCTCGCCCAGCGCCAGCGTGGAATGGGCAGCGGTGGCGCGCAGGCCCTGCTCGATGCGGATCGGCACCTGCCCGCCGGCAAAGCCCGCGCCGCCGCAATTGGTAATCAGCCGGTATTCGCCGTGGCTGAATTCGAAAGCGAGGGTGGAGGCGCAGCCATGCCGTGCGTGGCGGGCGAGCGGCGGGGGCGAGGTATCGAATTGCAGCACCGCCAGCTTGCCCCCGGCGCGCGCCGCGACCCGCTGATACCCCCATTGCCGCGCATCGCGCAAAGGCCGCGTGCGCACGCCGCTGGCGCGCACCAGCGCCTCGATCCGCTCTGCGCTCACCGCGCCCGCGCCCTGCCAATTGCCGAGGCTCCCGTCCGAATGCAGCAGCGCCAGCAAGGGCGGCACCAGCAGGCCCAGCATCACTTCCAGCGCGCGGGGCGGATCGCGCCGCACCGCGCGGTAACAGGCGGCCAGATCCACCAGCAGCTCAATCGCTTCTAGCTGCCCCAGCGGGCTGCGCGACAGAACGCCGCCATCATCGCCCACCAGATCACCCAGCGCGCGCACCAGCCCCGCCTCCCCAAACAGGCGGCGCGGCTTGCCTTCGGGCAGCAGCAGGCCCGCCGCCGTAATCGCGCACCAGCCTGCCACTTCGGCCAACCGGTCGTCCGCACGGGTGACGTGCCGGTCAAGATAGCGGGCCGTATCCGCAATGGCATCCAGCATCTGCTGGCGTTCGGCCTTGTCGGCGCTGGACAGCAGCAGCGGCGCGTGCACCAGCCAGCCCATCAGGCGGTGCGCGGCATTGTCCACTTTCCACGCCGGGCCGCGTCCGGCCTTGTGCGCGGGTTCGGGATTGGCGAGGCACCAGGCAGCAAGGATACGGCGGGCAACGGGCGCGCATTGCGGCAACGTCCCGCTGGCCGACAAATCGCGCAGCCAGCCAAACCCATGGACATAGCGCTCGAAAGGTGGGGTCAGCTTGGCGACCGGCGCCATATCGACCTGCCCGATCGGCGCCTTGACGCCGTGAACCAGAAAATGCCCGGCACGCAAGCCCATTCCTGCCACCCGGTCACCTGCCACCGGGCTTTCGACCACCGCCAGCAGGCGCGGGCGCAAGGGCTTGCGGAAGGGCGCGGCCAGCGTGGAGCCGGGAATGCCCAGCCGATAGGCGAGGCGGATGAGCCGTTCGCCCGCGCCAATTTCGGGTGGGTTGAAATCGGTGAGCGCCAACGCACGGCCGGGCGGAGCAGCGGGCGCGGGCTCACCCACACCCGGCACTGCGGAAGAAGAAGGCGGCAAATCCTGTCGCAGCACCAGTTCCTCGCGGCGGCCATCGTCCAGCGGCATCACCATCTGCCGATTCCCTTCCGGCCCATTCCTGGCGGGCGCGCTGCGGATCCGGGCAGACAGATCACCCACGCTATTGCCCCCTCAGCGCCCGGATATTGGCGGCATAGTGATCGGCACCGCCGGCGAAAGTGGCCGATCCCGCCACCAGCACATCCGCGCCGGCCTCCACGCATTGGCGCGCGGTTTCGACATTGACCCCGCCATCCACCTCGATCAGGACATCCAGCCCGCGCTTGTCGATCATCTGGCGCACCGCTGCAATTTTCTTCAGTTGGCTGGGGATGAAGCTTTGCCCGCCAAAGCCGGGATTGACGCTCATGATCAGGACCAGATCGATCTCCTCGATCAGGTAATCGAGCATCTTGGCCGGCGTTCCGGGGTTGAGCGAGATGCCAGCCTTCTTGCCATGCGCCTTGATCGCCTGCACGCTGCGGTGAACGTGCGGCCCGGCTTCGGGGTGGATGGTGATGATATCGGCGCCTGCGGCGGCGAACTGCTCGATCCACATATCGACCGGCGACACCATCAGGTGCACATCGAACACCTTGGCGCTGTGCGGGCGCAGCGCCTTCACCACGGCAGGCCCGATGGTGAGGTTGGGCACATAATGCCCGTCCATCACATCGACATGGATCCAGTCTGCGCCGGCGGCGTCAATCGCGCGCACTTCTTCGCCCAGCCGGGCGAAATCGGCGGACAGGATGGAAGGGGAGATCAGCGGGGTGGCCATGGCTGACTTCAGGCGATAGGCAGCACGCCCGCGCGGGGCAAGGTGCGAACACGCATTTTCCACACAGGGAAAACACGCATATGGACAAGATGATGGATCGGCACGCCCGGCCGACTTTGCCACAGGCTTGCAAGCCGCTTCACACCCCGTTCACTGGCGTTCTGGCAAGTGGCACGGCAAGGAAAGGGGGATGTTCATTCCCGCCCATGCATTTGAACACGACAGGATCTGCCATGCGTTTGTCTTTCAGCCGCCTTCTGTCCGCACTTGCCGCGCCGGCTGCACTGCTTGCCCTGGCCCTGCCTGGCAGCGCCGCGCAGGCGCAGTATCATCAGGAAATCCGCAACGACATGGCGGTGTGTCGCGGCGCGGGCCCGGCGGTGCGCGTCAATGTCAGCGGCATCAAGAACGCACAGGGCACGGTTCGTGCGCAGATATACCGCGCGACGCAGGCGGACTGGCTGCAAAGCGGGCGGTGGATGTACCGCATCGAACTTCCCGCGCAGGCAGGCAATATGAGCTTCTGTATGCCGGTGCCGGCCAACGGCTCTTACGCGGTCGCAGTGCGGCACGATGTCAACGGCAATGGCAGCACGGACTTGCGCACCGATGGCGGGGCGATGTCGAACAATCCCAGCATCAACATTTTCAATCTGGGTCGCCCCAGCGTTTCGCGCACCGCATTTGATGTGACGGGCGTCACCACGATAAACATTACCATGCGCTATATGTAGGCGGTGCCGGGGGCGCGTCAGCGCAGCTTTCCCTCGCGCCACAATTGCCAGATGACGCCCGGCGCGGCGAGCACGGGATGCGCCTCGCGCCAGGGTGTCATGGGAATGTGGATGCCGGTGTGGCGCTCCACTTTCCAGGCGACATAGCGGCCCGCCCCGTCAAAGGTGCGAGCCGCGCGCAGCAGGCGGGCAATGTTGAGCGGCTTGCCCATGCGCCGCCGCCGGTTCCACCAGCGCAGCACCGCCGCGCGCCGCGCAGGGGGAAGGTCGGGGCGGATGGCGCCATCTGCCTCGCACGCAACGGCGATGCCCTGCGCCGTCAGCGCGGCGCGCAGCAGGCCGGCGAAATGTGCGGCATTGGCTTCGAGAATGGAATTCTCCCGCCCCGGTTTTTCCACCCGCAGTTCGGCCCGGTAGGTAGCGCGGAACAGAGCGCGCCAGAACTCCTCCTCCGTGCCGCTGACAGGCCCGCAGGCCGCAGCCAGCCGCGCTGCCGTGCGGGCGGCTTCGCCCAGCGCGTCCAGCACCTGCGTCTCCACACCGGCGCTGCCTGCATGAACCAGCGCGCAAGGCTGGACGAAGCGCGCCCAGATGGTGGTGTCGAGCGTATCGCCCCGACACGCCTCGGCAAATTTCGCAAGGGTCATCGCCGCGATCTTGGCGCGCAGCGTTTCCCCCTCGTGCTGCCATTCGCGGTAGGAGACGCGCGGCCACAAGCCCTTTTCCGCCGGGCCGGGCAGCAGCAGGTAGTAATCGAGCACCCCGTCGAGCGAACCGGTGCGCAGATTGGAGCCATAGAACAGCACCGCCGCATGCCCGGCTGCGCCGCTTTCCCGCGCCAGACCCTGCGCGAAACCGGTGATCGCCGGATGCACCTCGCGCGTCAGAACGCTCGCAAGGCGCGCATCAAGATCGGCACTGCGGTCGCCTGTCACGGGACAACGAAATGCAGGCGCGGGCCAAGCCGCACCTGATAGGAGCCCGCCGGAAAGGCCTCCCCATCCAGTATGAACCGGTCGGCAATTTCCATGTCGAACCGGTCCAGCCCATGCGCCTGAAAGCCCAGCCGCCGCGCGGCCTTGCCCGCCCTGCCATAGAAGATGGCGGGCAGGCGCAGCAGGAGCGCGCGGCGCGGCGTGTCGAGCACGCCCATGCGCAGCGGCGCATCAATCCCCTTGAACGGGCACAATCCCACCGGAAACCGTTCCAGCGTGCTGGCAAAGACCATATACCGTTCGTCCAGCGGGCCGCCGCCAGCGTGCGGCAGTTCCGCCCCGTCCGGCCCGCGCAGCCGCATTCGCGTGCCGCGCCGCCAGACATTGCCCGCACCGCCAAACAGCGCCTGCAGCACGCTCCACGCCGTGGTAACGCCCACGGCAGCAGCGTTGAACGCGCCGAAATCATGCGCATCCTGCCCCAGGCTGATGGCCTGGGTGAAGGCGCCTGCGCCCAGCACGAAGCCGCGCACCTGCGCCGCGTCATTGTCGGTTTGCGCAACCACAATTGGGTGCCGCGCTGCCACGCTTTGCCGCCGCGCGGCATCCAGCGCCTCGGCCAGCGTCCAGCCGGGCGCAACGCCCAGATCATAGGCCAGCGCATTGGTCTTTCCGCTGGGCAGCACGATCAGCGTGGGCCACGCATCGCCAAACACGCTGGCCCCGCAGGTCAGCACATCGCGCACCGTCCCGTCACCGCCGTCAACCACCAGCAGATCGACGCCTTTCGCGGCGAAATCGGCGAGGATCGCGGGCAGTTCGTTGCGTTTGCCGGGCGAGGCGAGGAGCACGCCCGGAATATCACCGGTATCGGCCTTGCGCCCTTCATTCCCGTGGCTGCGCGGATTGCGGATCACGCCAATCAGCGGATCGGCGCGCCTGGTGGCCCGCAAACTGGCAGGCGGTTGCGCTCCGCCCGAGGGCTGCGCGCCATCGGCCTCGTGCAATTGGTCGAACAGATGAATGGCACCGTGCATCTTGCGCTGCCTTAACCACGCAACGGGCAAAAATACATGGCAAATGTGCGTAAAGCAGGGCGTGCCCTTGGCGATTTGTCGCAAATGTGCCCGGATGCGGACGCTTTGCCGTCTGGCCTTGGGCAAGAGGGCGCGATAGGATGCCGTCCATGCTGACATCAAGCCTTCTCGCGGCTGCGCGCGATATCGAACCCCGGATCGTGGCGCTGCGCCGCGCCATCCATGCCGAACCCGAACTGGGGCTTGATACCCCGCTCACTCTGGCCAAGGTGCGCGCCGAGCTGGCCGATCTGCCGCTCGAATGGCGGGAAGGCACATCGTGCACTGGCGCGGTCGCCACGCTGAAAGGCGGCAAGTCCGGGCCTGCCGTGCTGCTGCGCGGGGATATGGACGCGCTGCCCATGCCCGAAAACACGGGGCTTCCCTTTGCCTCCACCATTCCGGGCCGGATGCACGCCTGCGGGCACGATACGCACACCGCCATGCTGGCAGGCGCGGCGCGCATATTGGCTGCACGGCAAGGCGAGATCGCAGGCGAGGTGCGGTTCATGTTCCAGCCGGGCGAAGAAGGCTGGCACGGCGCACGCTACATGATCGAGGATGGCCTGCTCGATCCGCTTCCCGATGCGGCCTTTGCGCTGCACATCATGCCCAATTCGCCGCACGGCGTGATCGCGGGCAAGAACGGGGCGATGCTGGCTGCCGCCGACCAGTTCGACATTGTGGTCAAGGGGCGCGGCGGCCATGCCAGCCTGCCGCACGACACCGCCGACCCGGTGCCCGCCGCTGCTGCCATCGTCACCGCGTTTCAGGCGATGGTCACACGCCGCTTCTCTGCCGCAGAGGCAACCGTGGTGACCGTCTCGATGATCGAAGCCGGAACGGCGCACAACATCATCCCCGATCACGCGAAGATGCGCGGCACGATCCGCACACTCTCGCCCGAACGCCGCGCGGCCGTGCACACGGCGCTCACCGAAGTGGCCCAGCACACCGCGCGCGCGCATGGCTGCGAGGTCGAGGTCACGATCATGCCCGGCTTCCCCGTCACGCTCAACGATCCGCGCGCGGTGACGCTGGCGGAAAACGTAGCGAAGGAAATGGGCGGCGAGGAAGGCTGGCAGCGGCTCGCCCATTCGCTGATGGGGGCGGAAGACTTCTCCTATGTGCTGGAGAAAGTGCCCGGCGCGATGCTGTTTCTGGGCGTGGCAAAGGACGGGGCGGACCGGAAAAGCTGCTGCGGCATCCATTCCAGCCGCATGATGGTGGACGAAAGCGCCATGCCCAAGGGCAGCGCCTTTCTTGCCGCTTGCGCGATGCGCTATCTGGAGCGCGGCTGGGAATAACCGCCCATCAATCGGCCCGAATGATCCCCTGTTCGCGCATCCACGCAAACAGGCGCGGCCCCCACAGGTCCACGGTCATGCTGAAATTGGGCACCTGATAGATGTGCAGTTCGGCGCTTTGATAGGCGTCGTTCCAGATGCGGAAGGCCTCGATCAGCCCGTCGGTTACCGCCCCGTGCTCGGCCTCCACCGCCAGGAACAGCGGCGGCGCGCCTTCCCATGTCGCCACATCCTGCAAGGCGGGGCCGTAGATCGAGACAAGGAAATCGGGCTGCTCCTCTGCCGGGGCATCGCGGTCCAGCAGCGCGCCGAACGCCACCCCACCGCCCGCCGATGTGCCCATCACCCCGATGCGGTCAGGGTCGATATTCCACGCGGCCGCATTGCTGTGCAACAGGCGCAGCGCGGCCTGCGCATCCTGCGTGGCAAGGCGCAGTACTTCGTCCATCGCGGCATTGCCCTGCGCCGGATTGGCATTGCCGTTGACGATGGTCATGCGCGGAAAGCGGGCGGGCGACGCACCTTCGGGGCGCGGCGGCGGCGGCGCGCTGGCGCGTTCGATCTGGTCGGGCGTCAATTGCAGCGTGCGGTATTCGAGCAGCATCACCGCGACGCCTTGCGCCACCAGCGCCTCGATCTCGTCATACAGATCAGCGCCCGTGCCCAGCACGCGCAGGCCCCCGCCGGGCAACATCACCAGCGCCGCGCCGCTTGCGCGTTCGGGGCGGGGCAAATGCAGTTCATAGACCGGCTGGCTGGTGTTGTAGACCTGTCGCCGTTCGCCATTCACGATTTCCACCCGTTCCTGCGTCCAGTGCTCGGAACCGGGCGCAGGGCCGTCATACAGCGGCAGCCGCTCCGAATGTGCGAGGACAGGAAGGGCAGCCAGCGCGGCCAGGGCGGCGCATATGCTCAGGATCAGGCGGCGCATTGTCTCTCCCCCCTTGCGGCCGCCAATCAGGCGGGCGTGAAGCGCAGCGGCGTGCTGGTCGGCCCCAGTTCGGGCAGGCGAGTCATTTCCAGCTCGCCATTCAGCGCCATGGCGCTGGTGCGGGCGAGCAGCTCTTCCAGAAAGATGCGCATTTCCAGCCGCACCAGGCCGGCGCCTGCGCATTGGTGTGCACCCCGGCCAAAGGCAAGATGCTGGCGGATATTCTCCCGATCAAAGCGGAAGGTGTCGGGATCGTCGAACACGCGCTCGTCCCGGTTGGCGGAGGCGTAAACCATCGTTACCGGCGCGCCTTCGGGGATCACGCGCCCGTGCATCTCCACCGGGCAGGTGGTGGTGCGGGCAAAGCCGCGATAAGGCGAATAGAGGCGCAAAAACTCCTCCACCGCGGCCGGGATGCGATCGGGGTTCTGCCGCAGGTAATCCTGCAAGTCCGGGTTGCGCACCAGATGCACGCAAATTGCGCCGAACAGCGGCGGCGGGGCCATCAGGCCCACCACCAGCACCTGCCGGATGGTGGCGATGACATATTCTTCGGGAATCGGCCCATCGGGCGTTTCCTCGGCCAGCAGGGCGGAGGCAGGATCGGTCTCCACGGCACGCGGATTGGCCTTGCGGTCTTCCACCACGGCGGCGGCCACATCATAGAGCTTGCCGCTCGTCTCGGCCACCGCATCCATGTTCTCGCTGCGCCAGGCAATGTTGTAGAGGCGCGCGACCTCGGCCAGCAGCGGCGCGTGGCCGGGATCGAGGTTGAGCCATTCCACTTCCACCCAGGCAGGGTAGATGGTGGCAAAATCGCTGGAAATGTCGCCCTGCCCCGCATCGATCATGCGCTGCAATTCGCGCTGCGCATGGGCGCGCAGAACCGGCTCCATCGCGGCAATGCGCGCCCCGCGCAGCGTGCGGTCGAGCGCGCGGCGGAAGGGGGTATGTTCGGGCGGATCCTTGCCCAGCGGCGGGCGCCGCTTGCCCAGCGACATATTGGGGATGACGTTGATTTTCGAGGTGATGAACCGGTCGTAATCGGTCACCGCGGCCACGATGTCGTCGAAACGGGTCAGTGCGAAAAAGCCGCCATGCGCACTCGACCAGGCGACCGGGCATTCGGCACGCATCCGGCGGTATTCGGCGTGCGGGCTGTCGAAGGTTTCCTCCACATGGGGATCGAAATCATCCCGCATGGCCACGTCAGAACTGCCTTCGGTCACACCTGTCCCCTTGAGCTGCTTTCCGCTCGACGCCGTGCATGGCGTTCGTGAAAGCGCTTACAGGATCGGACAAAGTCATGCAAGGCCCGTCGCCGGAGCGGGACGAAAGGATGTATCGCCCCGTGGCGGGGACGCGCCGGAACCAAAGCACGGGCGGGCCGGTCTATCCCCGTCCCAACACGCCGGTCAGGGCGAATCGGGAAACTGCTTGCGTTCCACCTTCCACCCATAGGTGGTGCACAGGCGGCACCCTTCGCCCACGAAACTTCGGCCGGCCGCCGCATCGCCCTTGATCTGCCAGTCGAGCCAATCCACCGCCACGCGCGCCCAATCGCCGCCATTGGCCAGCGCAAAGGTGCCGCCATGGCCCACGGGCAGATTGGCAAGCATCACCGGCACATGGGAAATGCGCGCGAAATCATCGACAGCATTGGGCCAGGCAATGTCGCCCGGCCCGCCGATGACATAGGCGACCGGCGTGTGCAGACGGGCCAGGTCTTCCTTGCCGATCCGCACACCGCTGAGGCCCCCATCGGCGCGGACATAAACGCCACTGGCAAAGGCGATCACCGCGCCAACCCGCGGATCGGCGCCTGCCGCAAGCGCTTGCAAGCCGCCGCAGCTGTGCCCCAGCACAGCCACCCGCGCGGCATCGAGGTGCCCGTGCAGCGGATCACCCGCATCGGCATTGGCCGCCGCAGCCCAGTCGATTCCGGCCAGCATCTGTTCCACGCTGGTTTCATCCGGCGTTGCGCGCGGCGGCTGATTGGTCACCGCATTTTCGGGCAGCGATGTGGGCGCGGGCGGCAATTCCGCCACCGGGGGGCGCTCCTCACCCGGTGCGCCATTGGCGATCACGAAATAGCCGTGGCTGGCAATCTCGCGCAGGAAATGGCTGGCGGACAGGCCGTTATTGCGGCACCCGCCATTGCCCCACAGCACCACCGGCACCGGGCCATCGGGCCAGCGTTCGGGGCGGTAAAAGGTGTAGCCGGGCGCGTCATCGCGGGCAAAGGCCACGCCGCCATATGCGCCGTTGCCTGCGCCGACGCCAAGCAGGCGCTCCGAAGGTCCGCCGGTTTGTGCTGCTGCGCTGGTGCAGCCCGCCAGCAACAGTCCCGCCGCAACGAGTGATCCGATCAGCTTCATCCAACCTACTCCCTTTATCCCCTCATTCAGCCGCAAGCGGCAGGTCGATCCGCGATCCCGCTTCCCAGCCGGTCAGGATGGTGAATTGCGGCGGCGGATCCTGCTTCACATCGGCCAGGTTGCGCTGGCGCGGGTCGGCCCCGGTCAGCACGAAGCGTAGCCGCGATCCCGCCGCAATCCGGCGCGACAGCGGCATCATGGCAATCGACAGCCGCGCCACTTCGCCTTCCGCCAGCGGGCGCACATCGGCGGCCATGCCCGAATGCCAGGGCAGGCCCAGATTGTCCCATGGCGCCTCTGCCGTCGCGCGGTGGGACAGTTTCAGCCGGCCGAAAGACAGCATCCGCACCTCGCCAGCAGCCGTGGCTTCCTCCAGATAGACAAAGACCTCGGCATCGCGCGTGCTCGATGTGAGCGCGATATGCGCCACCGGATTGCCCAGCAGATCGATCGGGGCTGGCAAAGGCGCGCTGTCATACACAATGCCATGCGCATCGGCAGGCGCGGGCCAGAAGGCGAAATATTCCCCGCCCGGCACATTGTAATCCACGGTGAACAGATCCGCCCCGTCCACCGCGCGCGGGGCGAGGCCGCCATGCTCCGCGCCGTTCTGATGCGGGGCGAGATACCAGGCCTGCGTGCTGGAAAGGCTGCCCGGCAGCGCATCGCCCATCCGGTATTCGCCCGCGCCCGGCCCCGTCTCCACCCAATGCGTGACGCGCGGCTGCGCGGCAAAGCCGTTATCCGCGCCCTTCAGGTGATGGTCGAAAAACCGCACCACTTCGCCGGTGAAATCAAAGCCCGGCGGCGGCACGCAATGGCTGCCCGGCCCGATCAGCAGGCGGCTGCCCAGGTTCTGCGCGGCAATGATCGCCTGCGCAGTGGGCTCATCCTCCCAATTGCTCCACCAATAGGTCGCAATCCCGGCATTGCGGATCGTGTCGGCGTGCCGCCAGATCGCCACCTCGTCCCAGAAGGGGTTGCCGGTGAAGGCGGAAATGCTGTCGCGGAAAGGCATACCATACCACAGCGGCCCCATGGGCGTGTTCCCGGCGTGCTGGGCCACGGCGGCGCGCAGCAGCGTGCCATCGTCGCCGTCCACCGGAACACTGGCGAGATCGACGTCCAGCGGCTCATCAGGCCTTGTGTTGAACTGCGCGGTGATCCCGCCGTCGCGCACAAAGGCGTATTTGTCCCAATCGGTCGCCCCGATGAAGGCGGCGCGCAGGGATGGCGGGGCAGTGCTGGCGGTATGCGTTACCGTGCCGCCCAGATAGGAGCAGCCGATCATCCCCACATCGCCGCTGGAGAAAGGCTGACGCGCCAGCCATTCGACCAGATCGTGCCCGTCCAGCGCCTCGGTCCGGTCCTGAAAGCCGCGCCGCGTGCCGAAACTGGCACCCTTGCCGCGAATATCGGCCACCGCCACGACATAGCCTGCGCGGATCAGCGAACGCAGCGCCAGATTGTCGCCGAGCGCGGTTTCCTGCACTTGCCCGCGATCATCGACAAAGCGCGCACGGTAGGGGGTGAAGACGAAGATCACCGGCAGGCGTTCGTCCGCCACCGCATCGCCATGGGCCGGGCGATAGATGTTCACGGCCAGCCGCGTGCCGTCGCGCACCGGGACATAGAGCGATTGGCGCTGCACATCCGGATATTGCTGCGCCCAGGCGGACACGGGCAGAAGCACGGCGATCAGCAGCGCCAGAAACCGCATTATTCGTCCTCGCTTGCCAGCCATTGCAGAATCTCCTCCCGGTTCTCGTCCAGCCGCGGCGGCGGCGCAGCGACGCCGGGCGCGCCCGGCGCCATGCGAAAGCCGACATTGGGCACGGCCACATCGCCGCCACCCGGAATGCCGTCGATTGCCATCGGCATCAGCGCATCCGGTCGACACAGCTGCGCCGCCTCGCTCACCCGGCGCACCTTGCCGCACGGAATCCCTGCGCCGCTCAGATCGCGCTCCCATTCCTCCGCCGTGCGGGTGACGAAGATCGCCTGCAGCGCGCCATACATCGCATCGAAATTGGCGCGCCGCGCATCGGCGCTGGCAAAGCGCGGATCGGTCAGCCAATCTTCCTGCCCCAGCTTGCGGGCAAGGGCGGCAAACTGGTTGTCCTGCACCACGCCCAGCGAGACATGGCGCCCATCGGAACAGGTGAACAGCCCCGCCGTGGGCAGCTCGCTGTATCCGGTATTGCCCAGCCGTTTGAGCGAATTGCCGGTGACGAGGAAAGGCGTGAGCGCCGATGTCATGAAGGCCATGCTGGCATCCAGCATCGACACGTCGATAAAACAGCCCTGCCCGGTCCGCTCGCGCTGCACCAAGGCGGCCAGTATCGCGACGGCGGCGGTCTGCCCGGTCAGCGTGTCGACGATGGGGAAGCCCACGCGCACGGGCGGATCGCCTTCGGCCCCGCTCAGCATCATCATGCCGCTGGTGGCCTGCACGATATTGTCGATGGCGGGCCAGTCGCGCTGGGGTGAATCCTGCCCGTATCCCGATACCGAACAGAACACGATATCGGGGCGGATGGCCTTCACCGCCTCGTAACCGAAGCCCAGCCGGTCGATCACGCCGGGGCGAAAGTTCTCGATCAGCACATGGCTGCGCGCGATGATGGCATTGGCAATCGCCTTGTCGCCTTCGTCCTTCAGGTCGAGCGCGATCGACTTCTTGCCCACATTGGCCGCGATGAAGGCCGGGCTCATCCCGTCAAATTCGCGGTTCGCGCCGTAATTGCGGAACTGGTCGCCGCCCTTGCTTTCGATCTTGATCACCTCTGCCCCCAGCAGGCGCAGAATATGCGTGGCAAAGGGGCCGGCCATCACATGGCTGAAATCGGCAATGCGGATACCGGCAAGCGGCTGCGTCACGAGATACCTCCACAGGAAACCTGATCGCGCGCCGGAATGCTGGCGCGGGCAAGGCGGAACACCGACAGCCCGTCGATACCGAAGCGTTGCAGCGATTTGGCATTGGCCTCCCCGTCGCGCAGATAGATTGCGTCAAACCGCGCCTGATCCGCCGGGGTGGCGGGGAAAGAGGTGATGCGGCCCGCACCAGCTTCGCGCCCGGCGGCTTCGGACTGGCGGATTTCGTCGGCCAGCGCCGCTTCCCACACGGCGCGGCTGCGGGTCAGCAAATCGCGCTGCCACGGCTCCAGCGCGTTCCAGCGCCGGCTTCCCATGGCGCGCGCAGGGTATGCGCCGCGCGGCACGCGCAGTTCGTAGAAATAGCGGGCGACTTCGGCAAAATGCAGCGCGCGGAAGGTGTCGGGCGGGGCAACCACGCCGTCGATCACCCCCTTTGCCAGCGCCGAATAGACCTCGCCCATCGGCATATTCACAGGGTCTGCCCCCAGGCTGGAAAGGACGGGGAGCAGTTCGGTCGGCGCGCGGATGCGCAGGCCGCGCAGATCATTCAGGCTGCGCACCGGGCGGTTGCGGGTGAGGATGCCGGGCAGCAGCCCGCCCTGCACCGCCAGCACTTCCAGCCCCTCCAATTCGGTCGCGATCTGCGGCACACGCGCTTGCAGGCACTGGAACACGGCCAGCTGGCTCTCCACGCTGTCCGCCCCGCTGTAAAAGCCCGATTGCACGCGGATCAGATGCGTGCCGCCGCGCACATAAATGGGGGTGATCAGGCCGATATCGGCAACGCCGTGGCGCAGTTCAGTCATCGACATATCGGCCGAGAGCAACTTGCCCGACCATTGCGGCTTGATGACAAGGCGCCCGCCCGATGCGTGCGCCACATAATCCATCCAGCGCTGATCCGCCCGGCTGAACGGATGGCTGGGCGGATAGGGGGTGGCATAGGTCAGCTCGGTCACGCCCGGCGGCACTTCGCGTGCGCAGGCGGCCAGAAGCAGAGCCGCAAGAATGGCGAAAAGCCGCCTCACGCCAGCCCCCTTGCGTGCAGGAACTGGGCCACCATGCCCACCATCCGGTCGTGATCCCACACGCGCGCATCGACCATGTCGGCATCGATCATCAGCACCGGCACCCCGGCAGCTTCCAGCGCCTGCGCGGTGATCTTGTTGCCCGATTGCGACAGGCGGTTGTCGGGCGGCAGCAGCACCACCGCGGCATCAATGCCGCAGCGCTCCGCCTCCGAAGTCATCCATCCGCTCATCCACGGCGGCAGATGCAGCGTCTCGTTCATGCTCGCCACGCGGCTGGCCAGCGCTTCCATGGGCCTGCCCTGCAAGTCGCGGATATAGGCGGGGCCGGCAAAGGGCATATACATCGACCAGACGAAGACGGCGCCAAGGCTTTCCTCCAGCGCCTGATAGAAGCCCGGATCGTGCCACACGCCCGCGCCAATCCACATCAGGCGCAGCTTTTCGTTGGTGGACGCGCCTTCGCCCGCCGCGATCTTGGCCTGCACCTCGTCGCGGAACTTCTTCGCGTGCGCCACCGCCCAGTCAGAACCGCGATGCCATTGCGGGATCATCGTGTTGGGCATCTGTTCGGCGATCGAGACGGGGCAGGGCCGCGCGGTGCCGATGGCCTGCGCCGCTTCCCAGATATAGCCTTCCTGCACATTGATCTGTTCCATCAGGTGATGGAATCTTGCCTCGTCAAAGCGGCGCCCCGTGCGGTTTTCGAGCAGCGCGATCAGCTCGCCCATTTCGCGCACCATCTGCGCGATGCGATCGGGCTGATAGACGCGCATCCATTCGTCACGCGCATGGGCGAACCAGCGCGGATCCTTGTCCACCCAGGCGGGCGCTTCCATCGGAAAGAATTCGCTGCCCAGCAGATGTGCCCACTGGCCGAACACCTGCTGGATGCAATCGCAGGTCAGCCGCGCCACCAGCACGGTGGGGGTGGGCAGGCCGCCCCAAGGCGCGGTCTCCGGTTCATTCGCTACGGTGCAGGCGAGCCCCAGCGAGCAGTATTTGCAACTATTGGCCGGGTATCCCGCCTCCACCAGCTTGTCGAAATAGCGGGTGGAAAGCTGCTTGGCGGAGATATAGGCGCTCCACCACTGGTTGGTGACGATGGGGATATCCATCGCGTGGAAAATCTCGTGCGGGGTATCGGCCTGCACGATGGCATAGGGTTCGCGCTCTTCCACCACGCGGCGGCGCAGATCGGCGCCGAACGCCTTTTGATAGGCGGTCGCCTCCCCGGTGCAGGCCAGCGTCTTGCGGCTGCGCTGATTGGCCGAAGTCTGTGCGTCAGCGCTCACCGGAATACTCCCATCTCGTCAAGGCGGGCGATTTCGTCCTCGGCCAGCCCGCAAATCTCGCGCGCCACTTCGTGCGCGTGTTCGCCCATGCCCGGCGCACGGAAGGGCGCAAGCACATCGCGCGAAAAGCGGATCGGCGTGGCGACATGGCCGAACGGGCCCAGCAGCGGATGGTCCAGCGTGACCAGCGCGCCGCGCGTGGCAATCTGCGGGTCACGCTCGATCAGATCCTCGCAATCCTGCAAGGCGCCGGCAGCAATGCCTGCCGCCTGCAAGGTTTCGGCCGCTGCGTGATCGCTGCGCGCCGCAGTCCACGCCGCCACATCCGGCCCGGTCAGGGCGAGAAGCGCTGCGTGATCCTGCGCCGTGGGGCAGGATATCGCCACCCAGCGATCTTCGCCCGCACAGGGAAGCACATCCTGCCAGAACACGCGCGGATCGGCATTGCCGCTGCGCTGCGGATGTTCGCCATTCTTCGCCGCGCGCAGATAATCGCGCATCTGCTGCACGCAAATCTCGTACATACTGGCATCGATATGGCAGCCCTGCCCGGTGCGGCGGCGGTGCTCCAGCGCGGCGGCGACATGGCCCGCCATCACGAAGGGCACAATCACATCGCCATAGGGCACCGCGCCGGGGATCACCGGGTCACGATCCGGATAGCCGGTGAGGAAAGTGCGCCCCGACAGCGCGCCGCCCGTGCCATCCACGCCCCATTCCTGCGCCAGCGGCCCGGTCTGGCCGAACACGCTGCCCGATACCATCACCAGCGAAGGGTTGCGCGCAATCAGGCTGTCGTAATCCAGCCCCAGCTTGGCCATGGTGCCGGGGGAGAAGTTCTCCACCACCACATCGGCCCAGTCGATCAGCGGATCGAGAAGGCTCCGCGCCTCGGGCTTTTTCAGGTCGAGCGTCAGGCTGCGCTTCGAGGTATTCAGATGCGCAAACCACGGCTTGTCATCGAGGCTGGTCGCGCTGGAGGCGGACACCTGCACATCCAGCCGCGCCAGATCGGGGCGGCTGCGCGTTTCGATCTTCACGATCTCCGCCCCCAGATCGCCCAGCGTCTTGGTGGTGATCGACCCGACCAGCGCCCAGGCGAAATCGAGCACCTTCACGCCCGACAACGGCCCGCTGCGCTTGCCTTTGACAATGGCGGGAGCAGCCGCAACCGGGCCGGGCCTAATGCTGGCAAAGCGCGCAGGCAGGCCATCCGGCGTATCGAGGAAGCCACGCGCCGCCAGATGCGCGTCAGCCAGCACATCGGCGGGCTCGTTCACCACACAGGCATTGATTCCCCGGCGGCGGCCTTCGCTGGCAATTTCGGCCTTGGTGCGGCTGCGGAAGAAATCCGCCATCGCCGCTTCCCATTGGCTCCGCGTTTCGGCAGGCAGGGTGGAGCGGTTATAGGCGAGCCAATCGACGCCTTGCATCGGATTGGGAAAGCCCGCTTCGTCCATCCAGTCGGACAGGCCCTTGTTCGCCGGCGCGCCCAGCCGCCCGGTCATCAGCGCGTGGAAGCACCAGCCATCGGCCAGCCGCCAGATTACCCGCACCTTGGCCCGGCCATAGGCGATGCAGCCGCCCGCCCGGTCGAGCTTGCGCCGGTCGAACTGCCACACCAGCACGCCGTTGACATTGCGGCTCATCGCCACCTGCTGGATGCTGACATCGATATGCTGGCCCATGCCGCTTGCCCCGCGCGCGAAATGCGCCGCCATCGCGCCGGCCGCGGCGACCATGTCGGCATGGAAGGTGCAGGCATCTCCCGCTTCCTTCACCGGCTTTTCGCCCGGTTCGCCCGTCAGCTTGAGCGCGCCGCCCACGGCTGATGCGACCAGCTCGCCGCCCTTCCAGTGGCTGCGCGGCCCGCCCGATCCGAACGGCGTGACCGAGACATGGATCGCGCTGGCCGGAATGCCCAGATCCGCGGTGGCCTCCTGCCCCAGATCGTCGATCACGAAGCTGGCGCCGTCCACCGGCCCGCCCAGCTCTGCACCAAGCGAGGCAAGGTAGCGCGCCAGCGGGCGATCCGCCATGCCGCCCAGCACGGCGACACGATGTCCGGCCAAGGGGGTTTCGGGCGGCGTCATTAGCCAAGTCCTTGCAGAAATGCGGTAATCTCTTCAATCGCGCCATCGCGGCCCAGCCAATCGCGGCGCGTGAGCACCAGATGCGGCAGGCCCGATTCCTCCAGCGCGCGGCGTTCGGCGGGCAGGTGCCAGCATTGCGCCTCGTCCTCCTCGATCCGCCACAGCACCACGGCGGCGGGCGTGCTGGCGGCAATGCGCTGGCGCAACACGGCGGCAGGATCGGCAAAGCTGCGCGGGCCGCCCTCGCGGGCATGGAGCACGGTGCCGATTGCAGCCGCAGGGTCGCCGGTGCCTTCGTTCACAACCTCGCCCAAATCCAGCCATTGCTGCGGCAGCGTATCGCCCAGCGGCACATATCCCGCGCCCTGCACCGCGTCATGCAGGCGCAAATCGGGCGGGGCCGAACCCAGCAGCAGGCAGCGCGGCCCCCCAGGCAAAGCTGTGCCTTGCGCACGGCGCGCATTGGCATCGGCAATCGCGGCTTCCAGCGCAGTATCACCCACGCCAAGCCGCGCGGCCAGCACGCGCACCTCGCTCACCGTGCGATCACGGCTGATGACGCGGGGGATTCGGGCAATGTCGAAGATCAGCGGCTCCGGCCCCTTGGCCTCGCCCAGCCGCCGCAGCTCGCAAATATAGTAATAGAGCCGCTGCGAGCTGTCGTCCGCCCGGCTGAACAGCACCGCGTCGAGATCGTCATAGGCGCCTTCCAGCCAGTTCTCCAAAAGCGGTGCGGCCCAGGGCGCAAACTTGCTTTCCAGCCAGCGCGACGCGCGCGGTGTCTCGCAATCCGGCGCGAAGGACAGCGGCCCGCCATGCTTGCCCGCAGCCAGCAGCACCTCGTGCGGCAGATCAGGGCCGGCAATGCCGATCATACAGGTCAACTCCCCAGAACGCCCGGCAGCCACAGGATCATGGCCGGGAACAGGATCAGCAGCAGCAAATGGAAGAAATCGCTGGCCAGGAATGGCAGCACGCCCCGGAAGATGCGGCTGATCGACACATCCTTTGCCACGCCCTGCATCACGAACAGATTGATCCCTAGCGGCGGGGTGAGGAAGCCCACCTCCATCGCGCGCACCAGAAACACCCCGAACCAGATCGCGGACAGGCCGGTTGCCTCCACAATCGGCAGCAGGATCGGCGTCATCAGAAGCATCAGCGCCAGCCCATCCAGAATGGTGCCCAGCAGCAGCAGGATCAGCGCCACCAGCAACAGCGTGCCCAGCGTGCCAAGGCCCATCCCCTCCACCATCGCGCCCGCCGCATCGGCAAGACCGGTCACGCTGACGAAAATCGAGAAGATCAGCGCGCCGATGATGATGAGGAAGATGAGGCCCGTGGTGCGCAGCGTCTCGTGAAAGGCGGTGAACAGCGTATCGCGGTTCAGCTTGCGCCGCAGGGCGGCAATCAGCAGCGCACCCGCCGCGCCGATGGCAGCAGCTTCGGGCGGGCTGATCCAGCCCAGCGCAATCCCGCCGATCACCAGCGCCACCAGCGCGCCGATTTCCCATACCTTCGCCAGCGCACGCCACCGCTCAGCCCATGGCGCGCGTTCACCCGCCGGGGCCAGATGCGGGCGCATCCGCACGAGTAGGAACACTACCAGCGCATAGAGCAGCGCCTGTGTGATGCCGGGAATGATCGCGGCAGTGAACAGGCGGCCAATCGATGCCTCGGCAATGATGCCGAACACGATCAGCGCGCCCGATGGCGGGATCATCTGCCCCAGCGTGCCGCCCGCCGCAATGGTGGCGGTGGACAGCCCCTGATCGTAACCGCGCTTGCGCATTTCGGGGTAGGCAACAAGGCCCACCGTCGCCGTGGTGGCAAGGCTTGACCCGTTGATCGTGCCAAAGCCCGCACAGCCCGCGATCGAGGCATAGGCCAACCCGCCCCGGCGGTGGCCGAGCATCTTGGCCGCCGCGTCGAACAGGTCGCGGCTGGCATCCACCGCAAAGAAGATCTGCGCCATGAACAGGAACAGCGGCAGCGTGCCCAGTTCATAGCGGGTGAAAGTGTCCACCACCACCACGCCGCCTTTGATCAGCGCCGCTTCCGGCCCCAGCACAACCGCCAGCCCGCCAAGGCCGACCAGCCCCAGCACCGCGCCGATCCGCCCGCCCGCCAGCAGCAGGGCGAGCAGGATCGCCACGCCCACAAGGCCGGTGGCCGCCGTGTCATAGAGGGTCTGGTTCATCCGCGCGGCTCCCGCCGGATGATCCGCCAGGCTAGGATGCCCGCCACGGCCAGCAGCACGGCGTTGGCGATCAATCGCAGCAGCGCCCAGGGCACGCCCACGACTTCGCTCTGTTCATGCCCGCCCCACAATTCTACCGATAGCCAGACCGACCCTGCCAGCAGCGCCAGCACGAAAATCAAGGCAAGCAGATCGGAGAAGCGGTCCGCCAGAACACGGCGTGCAGGGGACAGGCGGTCGACCAGCAGCCGCACGCGCGCGTGCGAATCGTCCAGCGTGGCGATGATCAGGCCGAATGTGCCCGATACCAGCACGATGGCCTGCATCAGCTCGATCGACCCCGGCAGCGGTGCGCCGATCGCCCTGCCGATCACCGCCAGCGTATCGGTGGCGGTGGCGGCCAGCAGCGCCAGCCCGCCGATCCAGATGCACAGACGCTTGGCCCGGTTCATGCCGGCGACACCCTGCCATCAGCGGCGATGGCGATGGGCGGAAGACCCGCCGCCACGGTGATGTGTTCGATATAGGCGGAAATGCTGTGCGCCTGATCGCCGGTGGCGGGCACCGGTCGCCCCGGCGCTTCGATGAAAACCGGGACGATCCCCGGCGTGATAGAGCCATCGGGCGCAATGCGCAGGCGCCCGATGAAGGCGTTTACCGCCTGCGGATGAAACGGCGC
The DNA here is from genome assembly GCF_037154115.1 of Alteraurantiacibacter palmitatis. Taxonomy (NCBI): domain Bacteria; kingdom Pseudomonadati; phylum Pseudomonadota; class Alphaproteobacteria; order Sphingomonadales; family Erythrobacteraceae; genus Alteraurantiacibacter; species Alteraurantiacibacter palmitatis. Next base: position 49,851 of record NZ_JBANRO010000010.1, read on the forward strand.
GAGGAAATAGGCCGGGTCGGGCTCGAACCCGAACAGCTCTTTCCGCTTTTGTGCCCATGCGGCGCGCGCGGGATTATCCTGCTGCGGCGATAGCGCGCGGGTGACCACGCAGCCATTGCCCAACCCATGGAAGATCGGCTTGCCGCGGTGAAACTCGATCCCGCGCGCAATATGGGCGTGATGGGCAAGCACCGCATCGGCTCCCGCGCGGATCGCGGCATGGGCGATGGGTCGCTCATAGGGCGCAAGCGTGGCCGGCGTATGCACGATGCCCTTGTGCATCGCGACCAGCACCGTGTCCGCCTGCCGCCGGGCCGCTGCAATATCCTCGGCCAGGATGAAGAAGGCATCCGGGTGCACGGCTTCCAGTTCGGCGCGCGGCGTAACAGGCGCGCCGTCCTTTGCAATCATCGGCAGAAAAGCGCAGCCCGCCTTGTCCTCAGTCGCCCAGGCAAATTCCGGCCCCACGCAATTGTAGCTGAGCAAGGCAATGCGCCGCCCCTCCACCGTGGCAATGGCGGGCGCACGCGCCGCCGCCAGATTGGACCCGGCGCCCGCATGAAGCACGCCCGCTTGCTCAAGCGCTGCAATCGTGTCCTCGATCCCCACTGCGCCGCAATCGGCGATGTGGTTGCCCGCCAGGCTGACCATGCCAAACCCGGCCTCGGCCAGCGCCGCGATATTCGCGGGCGGCGCGCCGGGGGCGGGCACATCGCCCGCCACTTCCAGCCTGGCCGCGGTGTGCGGCACTTCCAGATGGCCGATAGCAAGGTTGGCGCTGCGCAGGATGGGAGCAATGGCGGACAGGAAGTGTGCGGCATCGGGCTCGTCCAGAACCAGATCCCCCGTTACCAGCACCTCCACCGCCATTTCCTGCATCAACTGTCCAACCTTGCCATTCCGGCCCCTGGCGGCGCGTGCCGGTCAGAAGACCAGTCGCGCACCCAGGGCAAAGACCCGGCCAATCGGGCTGGCAGCCGTGGCATCGTAACCGCCGCTGCCGTTCCCGCCCGGCGCCAGATTCACGTAAGGCGGATCGATATCAAACACATTGCGCACTTCGCCGGTGATGGAGAGGCCTTCCAGCAGCGTTCCCGGCATCTCCTGCCCGAAGCGGTATGTCACGCTGAGGTCGATGGGGGTATAGCTGCCCACCGGTTCGTTGGGTGTAATCGCGGTATTGGTGTAACCGCCCACATGGGTCGCCAGCACGCGCGCGCTGATCGGGCCATGTTCCCATTCCGCCGATACGCGCGCCTTGAACTTCAGCGGCTGGAAGATCTGGTTCAGCCTGTCCTGCGTGGCGGCGGTGGGCGTGGTCGCCACCTTGTAATTGATCAGATAGGTGCCGCTGGCCGACAGGGTCAGCGTGTCGTTGGCGGACACATCGATCAGATAGCTGCCCGCAAAGTCGATGCCGCGGGTGATCGATTTGCCCAGATTGCGGCTGCGCCCGTCGACAAAGATGTCCACATTGGCGACATTGCCGCCGGGGATCGGGGTGCCCAGCACCACTATGCCATCGGCCAGCAATTGCGCCACGCGCTGCTGCGCCGCCGTGCCGCGCAGGATCACGCCCGTCCCTTCGTAATCCGCCGCCTGCGCGAGGATGGCGAGATTGGACAGATTGGCGATGACCTGATTCGAATAGTCGACGTTGAAATAGGTCAGCGACAGGCGAAGGTTCGGCACCGCATCGAAATCCGCCCCGACCGACCAGGTGGTGGCGGTTTCGGGTTTCAGATCCAGATTCTGGCCTGACAGCGCAAAGCCGAGCAGGTTCGCGCCGCCGGCAGGGTTGGTATAGTTCTGACCGAACAGATTGTTCGAATTGCCGTAGATTTCGGGCAAGGTGGGCGCACGGAACGAGGTGCCATAGCTGCCGCGCAGCGTCAGCCCGTCGGTCGGCATCCAGTTGATCCCGATCTTGGGATTGGTGGTCTTGCCTGCATCGCTGTAGCTGTCATGGCGGACGGCTGCGTTGATCGTCAGCTCTTCAAAGCCGGGAACCGCGTTGCCTGCGCCGAAGATCGGCAGCAGCACTTCGATATAGCCTGAATCCACCGTGCGGCCGAAATTGCGGAAGGTGATCGGCGTGCCCGGATTGCCCCGCGCCGTGCCCAGCGCCACGTCAAATTCCTGCCGCTCGTAACCGGCGGCCATCGCCACCGTGCCACCTGGCAATTCGAACAGCGGGCCGTTGACGCGCGCTTCGTAGACGGTCAGATCGCCATTGGTCGGGGCAAGGAACAGCTGGTTGAAAATGCCGCTGATGACGGCCGGGTTGGTGCGGCCGAGGCCATAAGGATCGAACGCCGTCTGCGGATTGCTGCTGGCCAGCGCCGCGTTGAGCGCGGCGTTGTTCAGCCCGTCATACGAGCCGGAGAAATCGCGCGTTTCGCCGATGCCAACCAGCGCTTCGGCGGTCCACCCGCCGGGCAGGTTGAAGCGCAGGCCGGGCGTCACCTGCCAGCTCTTGGCATAGCCGGTTGTCCCGGTGATCGGGTAATCGTTCTCGAAGCTGTAATCGATCGAATAGCTGGTGCCGGTGAAGAAGTCCGGCCGCACGAAGAAGGCGTTCGTCTGCGGCACGGTCAGGCGCACGCTGGGCGTGGCCGCGCGCCGGTCGAAGGTGCGGCGCGACCAGAAGGCATCGGCGAAGATTTCAACCCACGGCGCGATCTCGTAATCGAAAGTGGCGTTGGCCGACTTGTATTCCTGCCGCGGGAACAGATCCTGTCCCGGATTGGTCTCGCACAGATTGCGCGTGCCCGCGGTGATCGCATTGGCGTTGGCCTGCGTATACTGCTCGGGCAGCGCATAGGTGGTGGTGCCGATCACCAGCGTGCCCGGCGCGCAGCGCGTGGTGCGGTAATCGCGGCCACCAAATGCGGTTTGATCGGCGGTGAAGAAATCACGGTCATCGCCGCTCAGGCGCGAGCGGCGGACGTGTTCATAGGCGACCATGAACTGCCCGCCATCGAACATATCGCCAAAGGCGACGCCCATGGCGTTCTCGTCAAAATCGGCGCGGTCGGCAAAGCCGTAACGGGCGAACATCTCCAGCCCGTCCAGATTGCGGCGCGGGATCAGGTTGACCACGCCGGCCACGGCGTCCGACCCGTAAATGGCCGATGCGCCATCGGCCACCACCTCCACCCGCTGCACACCCAAGGTGGGCAGGACGGACGGATCGGTAGAGCGCGAATTGTTCACCACGCGGTGCCCGTCGATCAGCACCAGCGTGGCATAGGGCCCGATGCCGCGCAGGTTCACCGTGTTGCCATAGACGATATTGCCCGAACCGCCCGTTTGCGCGCGCGAGTTTTCGGAGACGCCAAGGTCAAAGTTCTGCGGCAGTTCCTTGATGATGCGGTCGATGGTGACGCCCGCTGATGTTTCGATCTCGGCCCGGCCCAGCACGGTCGCGGAGGAGCCCACGGGCACTTCGGCAATGCGGCTGCCGGTGACCACGATGGTATCGGCACGATCTTCGTCGGCCGTTTCCTGCGCGATTGCTCCATGGCTCCACGCCAGGGACGAGACCGCGATCGTTGCCAGCGAGGCCGAACGCAGCAGCATCCCGGCACGATTCCCCTTCAGTTTCAGCATCTCAACCTCCCATGCACATAGCGGGGCCGGTTTGCCGACCCTTCCCTTGATGCTGCGACATCCCCCTTTCAGGCTGAAAGCGCAATCATTTGTTTGCCGACAATATTGTTGACAATTTCGTTGGCAGTGTGTCCAACTGAAGGCATGGACGAATTGGCAAAGGCTCTTCCCGGCAAAGGCCCCACGGCGATCGAGATTGCGGACTGGATTCGTTCGCAGATCCGCTCCGCGCGGCTGGTGCCGGGCCAGCGCCTGATCGAGGTCGATCTGATCCGCCAGACCGGGGGCAGCCGCTTCAAGGTGCGCGAGGCGCTGCAACGCCTGGCCGCGGAAGACCTGGTCGAGATCGAGGAGTTTCGCGGCGCATCGGTGCGCGGCGCTTCAATGGAGGAGGTGCGCCAGCTTTACCGCGCCCGCGCCGCGCTGGAGGGCATTTGCGCGGGCGATTTCGCGCGCCTTGCCACGCCAGAGGAGAAGCAGCGTCTGCGCGCAATTGCCGAGGAGATGGAGGATTGCGTCGAAGGCGGCACGCGCGAACGGTTCGGCGCGCTCAACGCCCAGTGGCACACGCTGATCATGCGTGTGACCGGTAACGAGGTGATCGAAACGCTGGTGAAAAGGCTCAACACGCCAGTGCACCACCTGCTGTTCGAAACCTTCTACCGCGGCGACCGCCTGCGCGAGGCGGTGGCCGACCACCGCCTGATCCTCGATGCCATTCTGGCCGGCGATGCGCCGCGCGCCGAGGCCGCGATGCGCCAGCATATCGAGAACGGCCACCGCTTCCTGTCCTCGCTCGATGCAGCGATGCACCCGGCGGGCTGACCGGCCCGCCGGGAAATGCACAGCGGATCAGATCGGGTAGTGGCCCGGTTCGGTCTCGAAGGTGATCCAGCGCGTTTCGGTGAAGGCATCGATGCCCTGCCTGCCGCCGAAGCGGCCATAGCCGCTGGCCTTCATCCCGCCGAACGGCATCTGCGGTTCGTCCGACACGGTGCTGGCATTGATGTGACAGATGCCCGCCTGAATCTGCCGCGCCACTTTCATGCCGCGCGCGGTGTCGCGGGTGAACACGGCCGAAGACAGCCCGTATTCGGTATCATTCGCCAGTTCGATGGCATGGGCTTCGTCCCGCGCGCGAATGATGCCCACCACCGGGCCGAAGCTTTCATCGCGGAACAGCTTCATGTCGGGCGTCACCTTGTCCAACAGATGCGCGGGCATCACCACATTCTGCGTGGTTTCCCCGCTCACCAGCAGCTGCGCACCCTTGGCGACCGCATCTTCGATCAGCGACAGGCAATGGTCCACCGTCTTGCGATCAACCACCGCGCCCAGCGGCGTATTGCCCGCCGCCGGATCGCCCGCGGACATGGAGCGCACCTTGGCGGCGAATTTCTCGGCAAAGGCATCGGCCACCGCATCGACCACAATGATCCGTTCGGTGCTCATGCAGATCTGGCCCTGGTTCATATAGGCGCCAAAGGCCGCGGCCTTTACCGCTTCGTCCAGATCGGCATCTTCCAGCACCAGCATCGGCGCCTTGCCGCCCAGTTCGAGCAGCACGGGCTTCAAATGCTCCGCCGCGCGCTTGGCGATGATCTTGCCCACGGCGGTCGATCCGGTGAAGTTGATGCGCTTCACCTGCGGCGCATCGATCAGCGCGCCCACCACTTCGGCGGCATCCTCGGGCGCGTTGGTGACGACATTGACCACGCCTTCGGGGAAACCGGCCTCGGCAAAGGCTTCGATAATCAGCGCGTGAGTTCGCGGGCAGCTCTCGCTTGCCTTCAGGATCACCGCATTGCCGCAGGCCAGCGGCACGGCAATGGCGCGCACGCCCAGGATGATTGGCGCATTCCACGGCGCAATGCCGAGCAGCACGCCCACCGGCTCCTTGACTGCAAGTGCCACGGTGCCTTCGTGATCCGAAGGGATGACTTCGCCGGTGATCTGCGTGGTGATCGCGGCGGCCTCGCGCACCATGCCGGCGGCCAGCATCAGGTTGAACCCGGCCCAGCCGGCGGTCGCGCCGATTTCGGCCATCATCGCGGCGACGAAATCGTCCTTCTTCGCCACCAGCGCATCGGCCGCCTTCATCAGCACGGCGCGGCGGGCGTTTGGCCCCATTTTCGACCAGACGGCAAAGCCTTCCTGCGCGCGGGCGGCAATGGCGGGAATATCGCCTGCCTTCATGGCGGCGGCGCTGGAGGCGACTTCGCCGGTCAGCGGGTTGAGGCGGTGGAATTGAGTCATTGATCTGCTCTCCCGGAGGTTGCGCTTTGGCAGCGGTATATGTGGGGCCGCACGGTTTCAGCTTGCGTCTGCTAAGGCAAGGGCCGGGCGTGATGCAAGCGCAATCATCTTTTCGCGCACCGCTCGACGCGGCTCTATGCAAGCGCTATCAGCAACGGGAAGGGGGATCGGGATGCGCGGCCTTGCGGCACATTATCTGGCGCCAATTGCGGGACATTTGCGGGCATGAGCGGCGGTTTGACACGCGGCATCATCTTTCTGCTGGGCACGATTGCGGCGCTGGGCTCGCTTGCCACGCAGATGCTGGTGCCTGCCTTGCCCACGCTATCGGCAGAACTGGGCGTCGGCGTTGCCTCGGCGCAATTGGTGATCGGGGTGTTCCTGATCGGGCTTGGCGGCGGGCAATTGCTGATCGGGCCGCTGGCCGACCGGGTTGAACGCCGCACGCTGCTGCTGGCCGGGCTGGCGCTTTATGCCGCAGCTAGCCTGCTTGCCGCCTGTGCCGAGACGCTGGCGGTGCTGCTGGCGGCGCGGCTGCTGCAGGCGGTGGGCGCCTCCGCCGGACTGGTGACGGCGCGCGTGCTGCTGAACGCGCTGGCCCCGCCCGACAAGAAAGTGTCGGCGCAGGCGGGGTTGATGGGGATCGTGCTCATATCCCCCGCGCTTGCCCCCGTGCTGGGCGGCGCGCTGACCGAATGGCTGGGATGGCGCGCGGTGCTCTGGGGGCTGTGCCTTGCCGGGCTGATTGCCGTGCCGGTCGTGCTGCGGCACATCCCGGCTCATGTCGCCGATGGCGTGGAGGGGCCGCGTGCCGGGCTGAGGGCAAGCTATTCCCGCATCCTGCGCAACAGGCGATTTCTGGCCGCCAGCGCGGCAATGGCCTTTGCCAGCGCCAGCCTTTACCTGTTTCTGGGCACTGTGCCGTTCCTGCTTGAACGCGGCTATGCGCTCTCCCCGCGCGACATCGGCCTGTGTCTCTTGCTGGTGGCGGGGGCGAGCATTGCGGGAACGCGTCTGGTGGGGGCGACGCAGCGCCGCACCGATACGCTGCTGCTGGGCACGGGGCTGGGCGTGCTGGCCGCAGCCGGACTGGCATTGCTGGCGGCAAGCGGCCCGCCTGCCTTGCCGCTGCTGATTGGCCCGCTGATGCTGCTGGGGCTGACCGCGGGCTTTATCGGCCCCACCGCGATTGCACGAATCATGGCCGCAGAAAAAGGGCTGGAAGGCACCGCGACGAGCCTTGCAGGCGCGCTGCAGATGGGCGTGAGTGCGCTGTGCGCCTGGGCGCTGGGCCCGTTTGGCGCGCAGGGGCCGTGGCAATTGGCGCTGGTGCTGCTGCCGCTGACGCTGGCGGCGCTTCTGGCTGCCGGGGTCAGCCGGTGGCGGGAAAGCGTGGTCTAAGCAAGCAGCGCCCCTGCATCGGCGCATTTTTCAAGCGAGAGGATTTGCCGGGCCAGTTCGCGCGCTGGCGAATCTGCCAATGGGCGGGCCGCGCGGGCGGCGCAGGCGACGAATTTGTCGATCACTTCCCCTTCGGCCAGCGGATTGTGCGGCGCGCCGCGCGCCGCGTCGCGCCGGGCAGACAGGACCGTGCCATCGGCCAGCGCAATCTCCAGCGCGCCCGCATCGCCGCGCCAGTTTTCCGCGCCGTCGGGCACATGGCAGGTGACACGCGAAGCCAGTGCCAGCACGGCGGGATCGGCAAGCATTTCGGGCGCAAAACTGTCCAGCCCGACGCCACCTTTCGCCAGCGCCAGAGCAGTGCAGAAAGGCACCGAGAACTTTGCATCGATCGCCACTTCGGGCGCGGCCTTGCGCGCGTGCGGCTCGGCCAGCATCACTTGCATCGGCCCGATGCCGGCACGGATTGCGGCAATGTCCTGCACGGTAAATCCGTGCTCGGCCTGAAGCGCCAGCGCCATCTCGATAAAGGGATGCGTTCCGCGGCAGGAGGGCCAAGGCTTGAAGGTAAGCTGCTCGATCCAGAATGCGCCATCCGGCGGGGCAAGCAGAATATCAGGGTCAAATTGCCCGCCCGCATACAGCGCATAGAACCCGGCGCGCCCTTCCAGCGGCTCCTCGAAACCCGCCACGCCCGCTTGCGCCAGCAGCACCGCCTGCACCGCCGCCTGCGCGGGGAACGCTTCCCGGATCGCGCGGATCGTGGTGCGCTGGCTGTATTTGATTTCGCCAGGCATGGTGACGCTGCACAGGGCGAGCGAGAACGCATCGGCCATCTGCCGGGGGTTCAGGCGCAGCAGATGCGCCGCCCCTGCCACCGCGCCGAATCCGGCAAGAATCGGCGGCGGATACCAGCCTCCCTCCTCCATCTTGCGCCGCAGCGCCAGACCCATGCGGCACGACATCTCGCACCCCGCGACCAGCGCCGCCAGAAAGCGCTGCCCGTCCACGGGATCCCCGGCGGCCCCCTGCATCTGTGCCAGCGCAATCAGCGCCGGCACCAGGCTGCCATTGGGGTGGCCGGGCGCGAGATCAAACGCATCCTCGAAATCCAGCGCATGGGCCAGCGCACCATTGGCCAGCGCCGCCATCGGGGCGGCGGCGCGCTGTCGCGTGCCAAGAATCGCGCACGGCCCACCGCCCATGCCTTGCGCCATGCGCGCAAAGGCGCGGGCTTCGGGCGAAAGGCCCGATGCCGCCAGCATCACCCCGGTAGCATCGAGCAGCGCCAACTTGCCCGCGCGCAGCACCGCATCGGGCAGCGCGGCATAGTCCACGCCCGCGATCAGGGCCGCAACCTGCTCGCTCAAGGATGCGCCCACAGCTTCCTCCATCGCGGCTCAGCCCAGCACCTGAAACAGCAGCACCGCGACAAAGGTGCTCACCACCACGCCCAGCAGCGCGCACAATATGCCTGGCGTCACCAGATCCTCGCGCCCCTGCGCTGCGGCAACGGCCGCGGTGGAGGTCGGCCCGCCCACGCCTGCAAGCGAGGCGAGCAGCAGCACATGGGGATCGGATTTCAACGCGCGGCCGATCGCCACCACGAACACCAGATTGATCGCCAGCGCCATGGCGGAAAACAGCATCACGCGCAGGCTGGAATAGCCCAGCGCCCCCAGATCAATCTGCGCCGATACCGCGCCGATGAACAGGAACATCGCGATCATTCCCATTTCGCGTGCACCCGCCAGAAAGCTGCGGATTTGCGGGAACAGATTGGGCACCGCCACCGCCACCAGCGTGACCAGCAGGATCGCGTAGTTCTGAATGCCCAGCGCGGCCGCAATCCAATCCACCGCCAGAAACGCGCCGAGTGCATAGGTCAGCGCCAGCAATGCGCCCAATGGCGGCGCGGGGGCGCGGCTGCCGTCCTTCACCCGCGCCTTCGCGTCGGTGTCGCCATGCGCCGCAAACTGGCCCGCGCTCGAGCCCGGGGCGACGCCCACCAGCCGCCCGATCAGACGGCTGGGCATCAGCAACATCAGCACCGCCAGATACAGCGGGGCAAGCAGGGCATTTGCCGCCAAGACGGCGGCCACCAGCGTCTCGTCCGCCTGAATCGCCTGCGCGGTTGCCACCATGTTGAGCACGCTGCCGATGAACAGCGCGGAGAGCAGCGCCCACAGACTGCCTTCGTTTTCGAACTGCATGAACTGGCCGGCAATGGCGATGGCCAGCACCACTCCCACCGCCGCCAGCAGGAACGGCGGCAGCATTTTGCCCGACGAACGCAGGATTTCCCCGATATCCGCCTTCAGCAGCAGCAGCAGCACACCCACCGGAATGGCGATGCCCGAAATCCCGTCATAGACCGGCGACTGGGCGGGCAGCACGCCGATATTGGCGAGCGTGCAGGGGATGATCAGCACCATGATCGGGCCGGGCAGATATTTGCGGTAAGCGCTGCGTTCCAGCGCAATCGAAATGGCGATGGCGCCCAGCAACAGCCAGAGAATCGGGAAAATCCCTTCCACCGGTAAGCCGAAATTCGCCATCCTTGCGCCATCCTCCCTGCTTGGGGCGGGCTTTTGCGGCGCACGTCCACGCGCGGCGCCGCCTCTCCTGCCCCTCAGCCTTCGCTACCTATGGCCCAGCCGAAACCGATGCAATCGCTTTCATCGAAAAGGCGATTTTTTCGCTTCGCGCGTGAAAGCGCTTTGCATGTCCGATTGCATGGCGCACGCCGCTGGGGCATGGAGAGATGCGACCAGCCTTGGGGGAGAATGCATGACCAAGCCACCGCCTGCCAGTTCCAACGGAACAGAGCAGGGATCCAGCGCCAATCGCCCGCCGACGCTGACCGATGTGGCACGCGAGGCGAAGGTCTCCTCCGCCACGGTCAGCCGCTTCCTCAACAATCCCGGCGTGGTGGCGGAAGAGACCGGCGCGCGCATCCGTGCCGCGATCGAGCTGACCGGCTATATCCCCAACGCGCTGGCAGGCGATCTGGCGAGCAGCAAGAGCCGCATGGTCGCGGTGCTGATCCCGCATCTGGAACATTCGCTGTTCAACGACATGATCGAGCGCATGGTGGGCGAAATGACCGCCAGCGGCAACAATGTGATGATCGGCCTCACCGGCACATCGCGCGACCGGACCGACAGCCTGGTGCGCGCGGCTTTGGCCCGGCGGGTGGACGCGATCATCTCCACCGGCCCGGCAAGCGAGGCAGTGGACAGCATGGTGGCCCGCAGCCGCACGCTGTTCATCCAGGTGTGGGAACTGCCCGAAGAACCCGTGGGGATCGCCATCGGCTTCAGCCACGAGGATGCGGGGCGCGACATTGCCCGCTTCCTCGCCTCGCGCGGGTATCAGCGGCCGCATCTGGTGACGGCCGACAGCCCGCGGGCGCAGGCGCGCAAGCAGGGATTCTTCACCGAATGGCAGGCGCTGGGCCACGCGCCGCCATCCGAAAGCATTGTCGATATGCCCACGCGCTTTGGCCATGCGCGGCGCGTCTTTGCCGATATCCGCCGGATGGACGAACGGCCCGATGTGGTGGTGTGCGGGTCGGACCATCTGGCGCAAGGGCTGATCGTGGAAGCGCAGGCAGCGGGCCTGCGCGTGCCTGATGATCTGGGCGTGCTGGGCTTTGGCAACAACGCCATTTCGGGCGAGATGCGCCCCACCATCACCTCGGTCGATGTGGACGGCGCGCGCATAGCCCGCGAAGTGATGGCCGCGATTGCCCGCCATCAGGAGGGCAAGGACTTCCTTTCGCGCAAGATTGATGTCGGTTTCCGCCTGATTGCCCGCGAAAGCGTGTGATTGATCGCCTTGTCAGGGCGCATAGGCTCTGCCATGCAAGCGCTTACGTATGAGACATTACGTTTGAGACAAGGCGGGGAGATTTCGGGTGCCGCATACCATACTGGCCACGGGCGATCTGGCGCCCGACCGGGACAATTACGATGACAGCTATGTCGCCACGCGCGATGTGCTCCACGCAGCCGACATCGTGTTCGGCCAGCTGGAAACCAGCTTTGCCGAGAAGGGCAGCCGCCTGCCGCAGGCACGCCACGCCGTGCTCGCCCGGCCCGATGGCGCCGCCGCGCTGGGCCGCGCGGGGTTCGACATCATCTCGATGGCGGGCAATCACTGCATGGATTGGGGGCGCGAGGCGTTTTTCGAGACCAAGGCCAATCTGGAGGCCGCCGGGATCAGCGTGGTGGGCGCGGGGCGCGATATTGCCGAAGCGCGCCAGCCGGTGATCCGCACGCTGGGCGACGGGACGCGCGTGGCCTTCCTCGCCTATTCCTCCATCCTGCCGCATTCGACCTGGGCGGAGGAGCGGCGGCCCGGCTGCGCCCCGATGCGCGCGCATACGGTGTATGAACAGATCGAGCACGACCAGCCGGGCACGCCCGCGCGCATCCACACCTATCCGCACCGCGATGACCTTGCCGCCATGCAGGCCGATATTCGCGCCGCCAAGGCACAGGCTGACCTTGTCTTTGTCAGCCAGCATTGGGGCATCCATTTCGTGCGCGCGGTCATTGCCGATTACGAGCATGACGTGGCGCGCGCCGCGATCGCGGCGGGGGCGGATGCGATCATCGGCGGGCACCCGCATATCATCAAGGGGTGTCAGGTGATCGACGGCAAGCCGGTGTTCCATTGCCTGTGCAATTTCGCCACCGATCTGGCGATGGACGAGGCGCACGCCAAATCCAAAAGCTGGAACGAAATCCGCGTGCTGGCCGAAGAGTGGGAGCCTGATTTCGAAGGGCTCTACAACTTCCCCAAGGCATCGCGCCTCGCCATGGTCGCACGGTTCGAAGTGGCCGAAGGCAAGCTGCTGAAAGCCGGTTTCCTGCCGCTGCATATCGGCCGTGACGCCGTGCCGCACTTCGCCGCGCCGGGCAGTGCGCAGCACGCTGCCGTTGTGGATTACCTGTCGGCGGTAACGCAGGAAGCCGGGCTGAACGCGCGCTATGCCCAGGGGCCAGACATGGTTGAGCTGGAGTTGGGCTGATCCGGGCAGGCGCTCTATGATAGCGCTTGCATTTGGAATCCGCGCCAATTATGACCGGCGCGGGATGGAGGATGCGCGGCGCGTTGGGACCGCAGCCGCACCTGCCGCCGAAGCGCGCAGCGCAACGTTGGCAGAATAGCGCCCTTCGCTGGCAATAATCAGGCGCCCCGGCACGGCCGGCAGGCTCCTTCAGGGGAGGATTTTGATGACTTTCTCATGCAATCGCTTTCATCGCGGCGCGTCGTTTCTCGCACTCGCGGCTGCGGCCCTGTGCGCTCCTGCGGCGCAGGCGCAAAGCACCGATCCGGCCGAGGATATGCCGCAGGCCAGCAGCGATGCCATCATCGTGACCGGCAGCCGCATCCGCGGGATCGAGCCGGTCGGCTCCAACGTGATCGGGCTCAACATGGAAGAAATCCTGGCCGAGCCGGTGATTTCCACCAACGACATCCTGCGCCGCGTGCCGCAGGTCGTCTCGCTGGGGGCCAACCGCCAGGGCGGCGCGGCGCAGAACGGCGCGGCCAACGCCACGCGCGGTGCGGGTATCAATCTGCGCGGCATTTCCACCAACGCCACGCTGCTCCTGTATGACGGCCGCCGCTTCCCGCCGCAGGGCACGCAGGGCCAGTTCACCGATCCTTCGGTCATCCCCTCGATCGCGCTGGGCCGCGTGGAAGTGGTCGCGGATGGCGCATCGGCCATTTACGGGTCGGACGCGATTGCCGGCGTGGTCAATCTGATCCTGCGCACCGATGTCGACGGGATCGAAGGGCGCGTGCGCTACGGCTTTACCGAGGGCGATTACAACGAAAAGCAGGTCGCGGTTATCGGCGGGCACCGCTGGGATACGGGCCGGATCATGCTGGCGGCCGAATATTCGGAGAACAACCCGCTTTTCGGCGCCGAATTGTCCGAATGGTATCAGCAGGACAACCGCGCGCGCGGCGGGCGCGATCTGCGCAGCGCCAATTGCGCGCCGGGCACGATTGTGGTTGGCGGCGTCAATTATGCCATTCCCGCAGGCGGCGTAACGCCTGCCACGGCGAACCAGTTGCAGGCCGGCACGCGCAATCTGTGCTTCTATGGCGATCTCGACCATGTGATCTGGAGCCAGGAACGCACCAGCTTTGTCGGCGCGTTCAGCCAGGAAATCGGCCCGGTGCGCCTGTTTGCCGACGGCTTCTATTCCGAGCGCACCGGGCAGGTGCCGATCACTGCGCAGGCCAATGTGGTGGTGCCCAGCACGAACCCGTTCTTCGTGACACCGGTGGCCGGCGCCACATCGGTGACGGTCAACTGGTCGGCCACACCGATCATCGGGCTTCAGCTCAACCCCTACAAATCCGATTCGTGGAACGGCGTGGTGGGGCTGGAAGCCGATCTGTTCAGCGATTTCCGCGGCACGGTCTATTATTCCTACGGCAAGTCGTCCGAACTCGCCGACCGCCGCCGCAACGGCTTCAATACACCGCGGCTGAACGCGGCGCTGGCCGATACCAACCCGGCCACCGCGCTCAATGTGTTCGGCGGCCCGGTCAACCTCACGACGCTCAACAACATCACCGACAATCTGTTCGTGATTATCGGCAAGACGCGGCTCGAAGTGATCAACGGCCAGGTCGACGGTTCGCTGTTCGCACTGCCCGGCGGCGATGTGCGCATCGCGCTGGGCGCGGAACACCGCACCGAATATACTTTTACCGATCTGCTCACCGGCACATCGGCCAATATCCGCTCGACCGGTGCGGGCGGCAGCCGCAATGTCGATGCCGTGTTCGGCGAAGTGTTCGTGCCCGTGGTGGGCGGCGGCAATGCCTCGCCGGGGCTGGAGGAATTGTCGGTTTCGCTGGCGCTGCGGCACGAGGAATATTCGGACTTCGGCAACACCACCAATCCCAAGATCGGCCTCACCTGGGTGCCGGTTGACGGGGTGACGGTAAAGGGCAGCTACGGCACCTCGTTCCGCGCGCCGACCTTTACCGAAACCAGCACCGTCGCGGGCGGCGCAGGCCTGTATCCCGACATCCTGCCGGGGCCGGGTGGTGGCAATCTGATCGGCATCGGCCTTGCCGGCGGCAATCCGGGCCTGCGTCCGGAAACCGCGACAACCTGGTCGGCCAGTGTTGAGCTGGCGCCGGTGGCCCTGCCGGGCTTCAACGCCTCGCTCAGCTATTTCCGGATCGATTACAAGGATCAGATCCAGGCGCTGCGCGGCACGCCGGGCCTGCTCACCAATCCGCTCTATGCCGATTTCGTGCAGTTCAACCCCACGCTGGCACAGGTGAACGCGCTGATCAATTCGGGCCTGCCGATCAACGGCACGATCAATGCGGCGGATGTGACCTTCATCGCCGATGGCCGCCGCCAGAATCTGGGCACCACGCTGATGCGCGGGCTCGATTTCATGGTCTCCTATGACTGGGAATTGGGCGCGGTCGACCTGTCGGCAGGCGTGCAGGGCAGCTATGTCCTGAAATACGCGTTCGAGGCGGTGCCGGGCGCAGGGTTGCAGAACGTGCTCAACACCATCGGTTTTGCGCACAAGTTCCGCACGCAAAGCGACCTGACCGCCCGGTTCGACGCGCTGCGCGCCCGGCTGGTGTGGAATTACCTCAACGGCTATCGCAACACCACGGTCAATCCGGTGCAGAAAGTGTCGGATTACAACACCTTCGACCTGTCGCTGAATTACGACATCAACGACAATTTCAGCATCGGCGCGGATGTGCGCAATTTGTTTGATGCCAACCCGCCCTTTGTGGACACCACCAATGGCTGGGATCCGCAATCGGCCAGCCCCTTCCCCCGCATTTTCGCGGTGACGGCGGGCTTCCGCTTCTGATGGGCAAGCTGCTGGCTGCCACTTTGGCCGGATGCGCTGCCCTGATGGGCCAGCATCCGGACCAGGTGGTGGTCAGCAGCGCTGCCGCCGTGCAGCCCAGCGATAACTGGCTGCCGACTGCCCAGCGCGCCTATTCCCCGCGCCCCGTTTCCGCCCCGCTTTGCCGGGTCGAAGGGACGATAGAGGGGAATATCGGCTTTGAACTGTGGCTGCCGCAGGACTGGAACCGCCGCTATCTGGGTGCGGGCGTGGGCGGCGATGCGGGCGTGTTCAACTATGCCGACATGAGCCTGCGGGTGAACGAAGGCTTTGCCGTGGCCAGCACCGACAGCGGGCACAAGGCGGGCGATGCACGCTGGATGGCCGATGCCAAGGCGCGCGTCGATTACGAACACCGCGCCGTGCACCTCACCACCGTGGCCGCACGGCGGCTGACCGAGGCGTTCTATGGCGCGCCGGTCAGCCATGCCTATTTCACGGGCTGTTCGGGCGGCGGACGCCAGGCGCTCAAATCCCTGCAGAATTACCCCGCCGATTTTGACGGCATACTCGCGGGCGCACCCGGCCCCTATATGCCGCTGCAATCGGTGCGGATGATGTGGTTTGCCCTGCTTCAGAAATGGAGCCCGGATGCCGCGCTGACCGATGCCGACTGGACGCTTTACGAGGCGCGCGTGACACAGGCCTGCGATGCGGGCGACGGGCGGGTGGACGGAATTGTCGAGAACCCCGCCGCCTGCACCTTTGACCTCGCGACGCTCGAATGTCCTGCGGGGCTGACCGGCGGCGATTGCATTCCCGCACCGCGCCTCGCCATGCTGCGCGCGATCACCAGCCCCTTGCTGGACGAAAGCGGCGCGGCGATGGATGGCGGCCTGTTCCCCGGCGTGCGCACGCGCCCCGGCCCGCCTTCGCCGCTGCTGCGCGCGATGTGGGCCGATGGCGTATTCGACGATCCCCACTGGGACGAGGACACATTCCAGCGCAGCCGCGATCTGGCCGCCGCCAACCGCGCCATGCCCGAATTGCGCGCCGACCGCACCGCGATCAACGCCTTTGTCCGGCTGGGCGGCAAGGCGATCATCTATCAGGGCTGGGCCGACCCTTCCACCAATGCCGGCCCCACGATCGACTGGTATGCCGGCCTTGCCCGCGCCAATGGCGGGTTGGAGCAACTGGCCCAGACCGCGCGGCTGTTCATGGTGCCGGGGATGTATCACTGCGCAGGCGGGCCGGGGGCCGACCAGTTCGGCGGTTCGGGCCATGCCGCCTTCCCCGGCGATCCGGCGCGCGACGCATTGTGGGCGCTGATCCGCTGGGTAGAGCAGGGCGAGGCGCCGCAAACGCTGACTGCCACACGGCTGGAGAACGGCGCGCCTGCCTTTACCCGCACGCTCTGCCCCTTTCCTTCCGCGCTGCAGTTCGAAGGGCCGGATGATGCGCAGGGCGCCTGCCGCGTGGACCCGGTGCTTTCCGCCATAATGTCCGCAAGCTGAGGCGACGGCCCGCACAAAGCCGGTAGTGCGAAGCGACGCGCGACAGGGCAGGAAGGCCGGGCCATGACCATTCAGACCCCCGTGCGCGCACCGGCGCAATCGCTGTTTCCACCCACGCGCGCCGCCGCGCTGGAAAGGCTCGCCGCTTTTGTGCCGCAGGCAGGCCGCGCCTATGCCGAATGGCGCAACACCGATTCCGGCCCCGGCGCGGCTTCGGCCGTATCGCGGCTGTCCCCCTATATCCGCCACCGCCTGCTGGCGGAGGAGGAGGTGGTATCCGCCGTGCTGGCCCGCCATAGCCTGCAGGCGGCGGAAAAATATGTGCAGGAAGTGCTCTGGCGCACCTACTGGAAAGGGTGGCTGGAAATGCGCCCGCAGGTCTGGACGCGCTATCTGGCGCAGCGTGAGGCGGATCAGGCGGCACTGCGGAACCCGATCATGCTGGCCGCAGCGCAAAGCGGGGCAACGGGCATCGAGGGATTTGACGACTGGGCGCGCGAACTGCTCGCCACCGGATATCTGCACAACCACGCCCGGATGTGGTTCGCCTCGATCTGGATTTTCACCCTGCGCCTGCCCTGGACGCTGGGGGCGGATTTCTTCCTGCGCCATCTGCTCGATGCCGATGCCGCCAGCAACACGCTGTCATGGCGCTGGGTGGCGGGGTTGCAGACGCCGGGCAAGACCTACCTCGCCACGGCGGACAATATCGCGCGCTACACCAAGGGCCGCTTTGCTCCTGCTGGCCTTGCGACCGAAGCCGAAGCGCTGACCGAGGAACCGCTGGGCAAGCCGCAAGCCCTGCCAAGGCGCGAAACACCCGATCCCGATGCGCCCGCTCTGCTGCTCGTCACGCCCGAGGATATGTGGCCCGAATGGCTGTCGCGCAGCGAGACCAATGGGGGGCGGCCGACCTTTGCAGGCGCGCTGGTGGTGGACGATGACACGCTTGTGTGGGGCAGCAGAGCGCGCCGCTTTGCCGTTGATGCAGCCACCGATTGCGCCCGTGCCATTGCCGCTGACGCCGGCCTTGCGGTGGAACAGGCGGCGCGGCTCGATGCGGCGACACTGCTCGCCGCCGCGCGGGCGGCCGGGGCGCGGCAGATCGTGACCCCCTATGCGCCGATCGGCCAGGTGGCCGCGGCGCTCGAACGGCTGGCTCCTGCCCTGGCCGCTGAAGGCATCGCGCTGCGGCGACCGCGCCGTGCCTGGGACGAGACCTTCTGGCCGCACGCCACGAAAGGCTTTTTCCCGTTCAAGGAACGGATTCCCGAAGGCCTGCGCGCGCTGGGCATCGGCTGATGCCCGCCAAGGCCGAGGCGAAACGCTATACCAAGAGCAATCTGCCCGAAAAAACCTGCGCCGCCTGCGGCCGCCCCTTCGCCTGGCGCAAGAAATGGGCGCGCGACTGGGACGAGGTGAAGACGTGCTCGGAACGCTGCAAGGGTGATCTCAGACGGAAAGGCCGGGGCGAACGCGCCTAGAAAAGCTGGCGCACCCGACAGGATTCGAACCTGTGACCTCTGCCTTCGGAGCTAGAACTACAACGCTACGCTAGGCTTTTCAATCTAACGCTAGAGCACGATAAGTCACTGTTTATACAGTGATTTCTTGACAACAAGGGTATTCCAGACTACGCAAAAACACCCCACAGTTTTCGATCTGCTGGTGAGTTTTTGGTGAGTTTTCTGGACCCGCTCTAGCGAGGTGCATATGCCAAAATTGACGAAAACCGTCGTTGACAAGGCCGAGCCGCGAGACCGGCAATATACCGTCTGGTGCAGCGATCTAAAGGGCTTTGGCGTGTTCGTGCTGCCTTCAGGCACGCGAACCTACTTCGTCGACTACCGAAACGCCAACAATGTGCGGCGCCGGATGAAGCTCGGCCGGCATGGCGCGATCACCGCCGAGCAGGCGCGCACGTTGGCAATTCAGGCGCTCGCCGAAGTATCCAAGGGCAACGATCCGCTCGAAGGTCGGAACAGTGCCCGCAAGGCGATCTCGGTGAAGGAGCTGTGCGAGCTGTATATGGCGGAACTGGAGGCCGGCCGGATTCTCGGCAAGGGCGGCCGGCCCAAGAAGGCCAGCACCAAGATCACTGATCTTGGCCGGATCACGCGCCATATCATTCCGCTCCTCGGCTCGAAGCGTGTCACCCATGTCACCAAGGCGGACGTGACGGCGATGATGAAGGACATCATGGCCGGCAAGACGCGCACCAGCGAGAAGACGAAGAAGCTGCGCGGCAAGTCGATCGTCCGGGGCGGCCTCGGCGCGGCGAGCCGCACGGTCGGCCTGCTGGGGGGCATCTTCACCTATGCGCGAGACGAGCTGGGCATCATCGAGGTCAATCCGGCGCACGGTGTCCGCAAGCCGAAGGACGTGGTGCGGAAGCGGCGGCTGAACGAGGACGAGTATCGGACCCTCGGCCGCATCCTCGCCAAAGCGGCCGAGGACCAACGCTATACGCGCACTGTCGACATCATCCGGCTGATCGCCATGTCGGGCTGCCGACGCGGCGAGATCATCGAGGTGCGAAAAGCGGAGATCGACACGGTTGGGAGCGCCTTCCGGTTCGAGGACACGAAGGAAGGTCAGTCCGTTCGTCCGATGGGCTTGCCCATCGTCGAGTATTTCGACGAGCGGGACATGGATGGCGACAGCCCCTATGTGTTTCCCGGCGAGAGGAACCCAGACGGGCCGTTCGGCAGCTTCCCCCGACATTGGGAGAAGATTTTCGCCGGGACCGAACTGGCGGATGTCACCGCGCATGTCCTGCGTCACAGCTTCGCCAGCATCGCAAATGACCTAGGTTTTACCGAGATCACGATTGCGGCGCTGCTCGGCCACGCCTCCAGTTCGATCACCAGCCGCTATGTGCATACACTCGATGCGGCGCTCGTCATGGCGGCAGATACAGTCTCCGGATACATCCAAGCGTTGCTCGACGGGGCAGAGCTGTCCCACACCCATTATGCACTTGACCGGACTTCCAGGAAGGCCGCGCTGGTTCGGTTCCTGACGCCTCGCGCGGAGACGCCAACGCAGCCGGAGGAATTGGACCGTCTCGCGGCCTAATCTCAGGAAGCGCTATTGAATGCCGATTATCCTCGCTGCCGCCGTCGTGACGCGGATCGGCGGTGAGGGCATACGGGATTGCGCGGCAGCTCAATGACGGGCGAATACGCTTCGGCCTGATGCCGTGAATAGGATTACTTCGTAGGGCTCCTTCCTGCCGTCGACTTCCATGCCGGGCGAGCCGAGTGGCATGCCGGCCACGGCGAGGCCGGCGGCGGCCGGTCGTTCGCGCAGGAGGCGATGCACATCCTGGGCCGGAACGTGGCCTTCGATGGCATAGCCGTCGATGAAGGCGGTGTGACAGGATTGCAGGTCGGCCGGCACGCCGAGCTGGGCTTTGAGCGGCGCCAAGTCGTCGACGAGCCTGTCATTGACCGTGAAACCGGCGGCGCGCATGTGCGTGATCCAGTCGCCGCAACAGCCGCAACTTGGAGAGCGGGAAACGTCGATCGCCGGCTGGGCGGAAGCGGCCGAGAGCCACGGCGCGGCGATCGCGACGGAGGCAGTGGCGCCGATCGCGCCGAGGGCGAGCAGCTTACGACGGGATATTGCGATCATGCGAGGTTTCCTTTCGTGTTTCGGGAGGCTTGCCCTCGTTGAAGGCTGCGGCGGAACGCGCGCGGCGACGGCTTCGATGGACGGGCCTCCTCTCCCATCTCCGTCGGACTTTCGAGATCGGTGAGAATCGGGCAATCTGGCCTCTCGTCGCCCGCGCAGCACTCGGCCAGATGCTCAAGCGCTGCGGCCATTTCCTCCATTTCGGCGATGCGCTGACGAAGGTTGGTGATGTGAGCGAGTGCGATCCGTTTGACATCGCCGCTCCTCCGGGATCGGTCGCGCCAGAGCTGGAGCAACTCGTTGATCTCCGCGGTGGAAAAGCCGAGGTCTCGCGCGCGACGGATGAAACGTAGCATGTGGATGTCGCTGGCCCCGTAATCGCGGTATCCGCTCTCGGTGCGGCCGACCGATGGAATGAGACCGATCTGCTCGTAATAGCGGATCATCTTGGCGCTGACGCCTGATCGGCGCGCTGCCTCGCCGATGTT
Source organism: Alteraurantiacibacter palmitatis (assembly GCF_037154115.1). NCBI lineage: Bacteria > Pseudomonadati > Pseudomonadota > Alphaproteobacteria > Sphingomonadales > Erythrobacteraceae > Alteraurantiacibacter > Alteraurantiacibacter palmitatis. The sequence continues at coordinate 70,620 of NZ_JBANRO010000010.1, forward strand.
CATGCGGGGCTCCCTTCGATCACGGCGCGCCGCGCGCTGTCGCTGGCTTGGGTTGCGGGTTCCGAGGATGTGGCGCGCGCGCGCCCGGCCGGCAGCGGCGCTTGGAAATGGCGCAGCCGCAAGGCGTTGCCGAGAACGAAGATGCTCGACAGCGCCATCGCGCCCGCCGCGAGCATTGGCGACAGGCGAAGGCCGAAGACCGGATACAGCACACCAGCCGCGACGGGGATCAGCAGCGTATTGTAGGCGAACGCCCAAAACAGGTTCTGGCGAATATTGGCGATGGTCGCCTTGGACAAGGCGAAGGCGTTGGCGACGCCCTTGAGGCTGCCCGACATCAACACGACATCGGCCGCCTCGATGGCGATGTCCGTGCCGGTGCCGACGGCGAGCCCGACGTCGGCCTCCGCAAGCGCTGGCGCATCGTTGACACCATCGCCGACGAAGGCGAGCCGGCCGTGCTCGACCTTGAGCCGGCGCACGGCCTCGACTTTGCCTTCGGGGAGCACTTCGGCGACGACCTCGTCGATTCCGAGCCGCCGTGCGATAGCCTCGGCCGTGCGCGCATTGTCGCCGGTAATCATCGCGATCTTGAGGCCGAGGCGATGCAAGGCGTCGATGGCCTCGGGCGTGGTCTCCTTCACCGGGTCCGAGACGGCGATGATGGCCGCGAGGATGCCGTCGATCGCGCCGTAGAGCGGCGACTTGCCCTCCTCTGCGAGCTGCGCGGCGGTCGCGGCAAACGGCGCAACGTCCAGGCCCAGGCTGCGCATGAAGCGGTCCGCGCCGATCTCGACGCGAGTGCCTGTGACCTCCGCGCGCACGCCGAAGCCGGTGACGGATTCAAATGCGGCAGCTTCGAACCTTTCGAGCCCATCCGCTTCGGCCGCGGCGACGATTGCCCGCGCGATCGGGTGCTCGGATTTCGCCTCGACCGCGGCGATCCGCGCAAGCACGTCCGCGCGTGTGAATCCTTCGGCCAACTCCAGATCGGTGAGGGTGGGCTTGCCCTCCGTAAGTGTGCCGGTCTTGTCGAGGGCAACGATCCTGATGTCTTGCAAGAGCTGGAGTGCCTCGCCCTTGCGAAACAGCACGCCAAGCTCGGCGCCGCGTCCCGTGCCGACCATGATCGAGGTTGGCGTCGCGAGTCCCATTGCGCACGGACAGGCGATGATCAGGACAGCTACGGCATTAACCAGCGCGAAAGTGAGGGCCGGCGCGGGTCCGTAGGTGAGCCACACCGTGAAGGTCAGCGCCGCGATTGCCATAACGGCGGGCACGAACCACATGGTCACTCGATCGACCAGCGCCTGGATCGGCAGCTTGGAGCCTTGCGCTTCCTCGACCATGCGGATGATCTGCGCCAGCATACTTGCCTCACCGACTGCGGTGGCGCACAAGGCAAGCGCTCCGCGCTGGTTCACGGTGCCGCCCACAAGCAAAGAGCCCGGCGACTTGAGGACCGGGACCGGCTCGCCGGTGATCATCGATTCATCGACATAGCTTTCGCCTTCGAGCACCTCTCCATCGACTGGCACGCGCTCACCGGGGCGCACCTCGACAATGTCGCCCGAGGAGATCTCGGCGACGTCGATTTGGACCACGCGGCCCTCGCGGCGCACGCGGGCGATCTTCGGCTGAAGTCCGACAAGTCGCTTGATTGCCTCGGAAGTGCGGCCCTTGGCGCGCGCTTCGAGGTAGCGGCCCAGCAGGATCAAGGTGACGATGACGGCCGCCGCCTCGTAATAGACATGGACTGAGTCCGGCGGCAGAATATCGGCGGCAAAGGTCGCAACCAGCGAATAAGCATAGGCGGCGAAGGTGCCGACCGCGACCAGCGCGTTCATGTCGGGCGCGAGACGCGCCAAGGCAGGCACGCCCTTGCGGTAGAAGCGCAGACCGGGGCCGAACAACACCAGCGTCGCCAGCACGAACTGTAGATACCAATTCGCCTGCATGCCGATGGTGCGCATGATGAGGTCGTGCATCGCCGGGACGAGATGGGAGCCCATTTCGAGCACCAACAGAGGCACGGTCAGAATGGCGGCAATGGCGACATCGCGCTTGAGGGCAGCGGCATCGGCGTCCCTCCGCGCAGCGGCCTTGCTGTCCTGAACGGGATCGTGGCCGAGGAGACGCGCCTCATACCCCGCGCCCTCTATGGCGCGGATTAGTGCTGCTATGTCGTCGCTGCCTTCGACGGCGGCACGCTCGCTCGCCAGATTGACGCGCGCTGCCGTGACGCCCGGCACCGACGCGAGAGCCTGCTCCACCCGTCCAACGCAGGACGCGCAGCTCATCCCCTCGATCGCTAGGCTGATGGGGGTGTCGACCCGCGAGTGCATTTTGGACTGAATATCCACGCGCGATTCCTTCGATAATTCGTTGGCTCGCGCCCTATGTAGGGGTTCCCATCGTTGGAAGGTCAAGGCCCATGCACGAATCCCCGCAGAGTGGTCCAGACTCTCCGCTTGACCTGGATTAAAGCTCGTGTGCGCTGCCGATTTTAACGTGAGTGCTCACAGGAGGACTATGGTCCAAGTCCGCGCATGCGCATGACGCGCAACGGTGGCGCGGTTCAGGCAGTATGTTCACCGCATCGGCGATCAGGCGAGCCCGTTGCCGTCTCGACAGCGAATATGGCCGCATGGAGGGTAAGCGCAACCCAGAGAGCGCGTCGCTGCGTCGCTGTCTCAGCGGCAGTCGGGCAGCATCCGCATTGTCAGTGCTGGTGATCGCCTTGGGGAGCGGGCGTGGGCGCATCATTCTCCTTGCAACACGCGCACTTGTCCTCCTTGCAGCAGTCCATAGCATATGCAGTGCCGGGGATGAGCATGGCTGCGGCGATGGCGGCGAACAGGCGAAGCTTCATATTAGTGTCTCCAAATCTGAGCGAAGGGTGCTTAGCACAACGGAAAGCCCTCCGCGATAACTACGCAATCGCGACTTCCAACCCTCAAGCTGAAATCGACCGCGCTAACCGCCGCACGATTTTCGGCGGTCAACGCAATGTGGGGCATGTTTATTTCCATCAAGCACTTGACCTTCCAACGATGGGAAGCCTCATTTGAGGGAGCATGAGACACAAACAGGAGAGTCCCATGCGCTTCCGTATCCAGAACATGACCTGCGGTGGCTGCGCCCGCGGCGTCACCAAAGCTATCCAGTCGGTCGATCCGACCGCCAATGTCACCGCAGACCCGCCGAGCCGGATCGTCGAGGTGACGTCCAACCAACCGCAAGCCGAAATTGAGCACGCCTTGGCCGCCGCCGGATTTCCGGCGGTGAACGCAGCGTGACGCCAAACCGGGCCTCCCGCCGTTAGGCACCGAACCTTCCGGGCGCTGAACATGCTTATGCGCGCACTAAACGGCGCCCATAGGGATGCTGGTATTTCGTGAGCACGGTCTTCAGAAAACAGCCGCCGACTACGCGGCGGATCAGGTTGATTGCGGCCAGGTCACGCGCCGGTGCCGCAGTTAGCGGCCACATAGTGAGGAAGTGATCTATGGGTTCCGACAAGGCTCCGCTCGTTGGCGCGCTGGTGCTCGTGTTGGGCGTCCTCACACTGGGAACGGGAATCTATTTCCTGTGGTTGCGCCCGCCGCTGCTGCCGGAAGATATTCTTTTTATCGGCGTGGCCCCGGAGGTGCTGCCGCCTCCCTTGCTCGATTGGCTCGGAATCGTGTTCCGGACATGGGGCGGCTTTGTCGCCGGCTTTGGCGCGCTGTTGATGGGGATCGGCACCTTCATGCTGACAGGGCGCGCGCGCTGGCTCTATTGGGCGACAGCGCTCGGCATTCTGGCCGCGTTCGGACGCTTTCTCATTAGCAACATCGTCCTCAGATCCGATTTCCTGTGGTTCATCGCGGCGATCTTTCTACTGGCGGCAGCCGCCGCTGTGTTGCTCGCGTCGAAAGGCCGACGATAAGCTGGACCCGGACGCCGGGCGATCACGGGGTCAATGAGACGATGTCCGGGTTGCGTTCGGCATAGTCGAGCGCATAGTTCAACTCGCCGCCGGTTTCGGCATGGAGGTGGATCAAGGGTTCGCCTCGGCCGACCTCGTCACCAATGCGCACGTTCATGAGCACGCCGGCCGCTTTCGCATCGGGCGCCCCCGCCAGCTTGGCAAGGCGCGCAAGCTTACGGTTGTCGATATGAACGATGTGTCCGGCGCGCGGTGCGATGAGCGGCTGCACATGCGCAGCCACCGGGGGCGTGCGCATTCCGCCCTGTGCTTCGCAGATCGCCTCGAACTTTGACCAAGCTTGACCATTAGCGAGCGTTTCGAGCGCCAGTGCGGCGCCTTGTCCGGTCTTCGCTTTGCCGCCGATCTCCAGCGCGGCGCCAGCAAGAACGACCGAGCGGCGGCGGAGGTCGTCGGGCGCATCGGATGCGTTGCGCAAGACGGCGAGCACGTCGAACGCTTCGAGCGCGGGGCCGACGCCGCGGCCCACGGGCTGAGCCCCGTCCGTAAGCAGGCAGCGCGCCGTCAGGTTGAAGCGAGCCGCCACGCTACGCATGCGCTCGGCCAGCCGTTCGGCCGTTTCGGCATTGCGCACCTTGGCGGTCGGGCCGACAGGGATGTCGATCACCACATGAGTCGATCCAGCGGCGATCTTTTTGGAGAGAACCGACGCGATAAGTTGGCCTTCGGTGTCGATGTCCAGTTCGCGCTCGATGCGCACGAACTTGTCATCGGCCGGGCTGAGATGCACCGCACCGCCCCAAGCGACGCAGCCGCCCTCCTGTTCGACGACACGCTTTAGCGTCGCCATGTCGAGATCAACCGGGGCGAGCGTCTCCATCGTGTCGGCGGTGCCGGCCGGAGATGTGATCGCGCGTGAGGAGGTTTTTGGCATGACGAGCCCGTTCGCGGCGACGATCGCAACGATGATTGGCGTCGTGCGGTTGCCCGGCAAGCCGCCAACGCAATGCTTGTCGACGACACACGGCGCATCCCAGCGCAGGCGGTCGCCGATGTCGATCATGGCTGCGGTCAAGTCGACCGTCTCGTCCTCGTCCAGCGGAAGCGCCGCGCTCGCAGTCAGAAAGGCGGCGAGATGGACGTCGGTGTAGCGACCGGCCGCGACGTCGCCGACGATGTCCGCGAACGCGCGCGCGTCGAGGCGATGGCCGTAGATGCGATGGCGCACGCTGGCGAGCGATTCGATGGCGGGGGCATGGGACACATGGATCATGTCGCCTTCGGCGACGCCGAGCGCCTGCCAGGCGGTCTCCGAGAGCGCCGCCTCGTTGATTGCGAGCAGAGCGTCGCCTTGGACTTGAAAGAGAGCCGCTTGCACCTGCCGTCCGCCGGCCGAGACAAGCACTTGCGAACGGCTCGAAAGCCCTTCGGCACGGCACACATGACAGTCGGTGCGCATGATCACGACCGGCTGGTGTTGGGCGTAGAGCCCAAGCCGCTTGGCTCGAAGCGCCGGCTGCAACGGAGCGCCTGTATGCGCATTGTTTCGCGTCATAACTCGAATACTTGATCTTGGCGCGGCACGACAGCGTTCCAACCGAGCTCGCGGTCAATGCGCGAGCGCATCGCCTCGGACGCCTGCGCCTCGCCATGCACAACGAAGACACGCCGCGGCGAACGCTTGAAACCAGTCAGCCACCGCATCAGTTCGTTGGCGTCGGCGTGTGCCGAGAGCATCGGCAGGTCGGCGACTTCGGCTTGGACGGGAATCCACTGGCCGTGAATTTTCACCTCGCGTGCGCCTTCGAGCATGGCACGCCCGCGCGTGCCCGCAGCCTGGAAGCCGGAGAAGAGGATTGTGTTCTTGTGATCGGGCGCAAATGCTTTGAGATGATGCAGCACACGCCCGCCCGTTGCCATGCCGCTCGCCGAGATGACGATCTTGGGATAGGGACTCATCGTGATCGCCTTGGATTCTTCCACCTCGCGCGTGTAGGTGGCAATCGCGCAGGAAGCGCTGCAAACCTCGGCGCTGAGCCGGTGATCGTCCAGATAGGCGCACAGCATCTCGCTGGCGTTGATCGCCATCGGGCTGTCGAGATAGATCGGGACATTTTTAAGGCGGCCCGCTTCGCGCAACTTCCAAAGATGATAGAGCAATGCTTGGGCGCGCCCGACTGCGAAGGCGGGGATAATGAGCGTGCCGCCGCGCCGGACGGTGCGCTCGGCGATCGCGCCCAGAGCTGCGGTCGGATCGGCGCCGTCATGGACGCGGTTTCCATATGTGGACTCGACCACGACATGATCGGCGTCCGGGATCGGCTCAGGGTCGAGCATGAAGGGATCGCCGTAACGGCCAAGATCGCCCGAGAAAGCGATACGCTGCCCGCCCCACGTGAGGTCCACGGTCGCCGCGCCGAGAATGTGGCCGGCACGACGGAAGGTGAATACAGCCCCTTCAAAAAGCGCGGTCGGCTTGCGGATTGGAATCGTTGTGAAGGATTGGAGCGCACGCTCGGCGTCGCGCACCGTATAGAGAGGCAGGGCCGGCTTGTGCCGGGTCGCGCCAGTGCGGTTAAGAAAATCGGCGTCCTTCTCGTTGAGATAGCCGCTGTCCTTGAGAATGAGTTCGGCTACGTCGCGGGTTGCTGCGGTCGCGAAGATGCGCCCGCGAAACCCGTTGCGCACCAGACGCGGCAGATAGCCCGAATGATCGAGATGCGCGTGGGTGAGGATGACCGCGTCGATGCTCTCGGACGGGACGGGCAGCGGCTCCCAATTGAGCTCTCGCAGATTTTTCATGCCCTGAAACAGCCCACAATCGACAAGGATGCGTTTGCCGTCGTGCTCCAGCAGATGCTTGGAGCCGGTGACGGTCCCTGCGCCGCCGAGCGAAGTGAGTGTGAGCATGAAGCGGCCTTTTCGTTTTTCGAGGCGGTTGTCCGCGCCGGCTAGAGAGCCAGGCGATAAAGCAGCGTGCCCGTCAGTCCGGCGAGGTGGAACCAGCACAGCCAGTAGAGCGCCGCCATCCAGGGCGCCTCCCGCCAGCCCAACCGCCGCTCGATTGCGTGCTTGTCATACATCCCCCAGCCATGCGTCACGAGACCCCCGGCCAGTGCGAAGATGGCGAGATCGGCCGCATGACGCGCGGCCCACATGCCGAGCGCGAATCCGATGAGGCCCGCGCCAAGGGAGGACGCCAGCTCGGCCCGCTTCAGGCGGGCGCTTGCAGTCTGGTCGGGTTCGCCCGTCATCGGCCGCCCGTCCAAGGCGGCGCGTCGCTGGCCGGGAAGGAATCGACCCCGGCGCGCTCCACATCGTCGAGCGGCTCCGGCAGCCGGCGAAGACGCACGAGGCGTTCGGCCGCGCCGCAGGTTGATGCGAGCGTGGCTGCCACCAGCGGCGCGAGACCGATGGCATTGCTTGGATGCGCAACGGAATCGCAGGACACAATGCGGCTCGTAATGGCCTCAAGCCGCTCGTAGGAATCCTCGGCGAAGACGCCATGCACAACCGCGCAGACAGGTCGTGCGAAACCTTGCAGTGTGAGCTTGCGCGCGGCCTCGATCAAAGTTCGCCCAGATGAAGCGATGTCGTCGACCAGGACGGGCTGGTGCCCCCGCCAGTCGTCCAGGCTCGGCAATTCGACATCAACGCTTCGGTCGCCATGCCGGATCTTCGTCAGAACGGCGAACGGCGCACCTACGCGCGCGGCAATCGCCGCGACCCATTGCTCGCTCTCCTCGTCCGGACCGATGAGGAGCGGCTGATCGACGTGCGCTGCAATCCAATCGGCCAGCAAGGGCGCGGCATGCAGCGTCTCGGTCGGGATGGTGTAGAGCGCCGAGAGCGCGGGATGGCGATGCAGGTGCGGATCGACCGTCACTAGCCGGTCGAACGTCGCCGAGACGAGGCGCGCGAAACTGCGTGAGGAAATCGCCTCGCCGTGCTGGAAGCGGCGATCCTGTCGCATATAGGCTAGATAGGGCGCGATCAGCGTGACCTCATGCGCGCCGAGTTCGCGGGCCGCATCGGCGGCGAAAACGAGGCGCAGGAAGCCTTCGTCCGGGTGGGCGAGCGTGCAGATCAGGTCCACGCACCTGCCGCTGACGTCGGCGAGAAGGCGCACATAGCTCTCGCCATCCGGGAAACTTCGTGTCTCGATCGCGCCGAGCTCAAAGCCGCCGACCTCGGCCAGCGATCGCGCAAAGGTTTCGTTGCCTGGAAGGGGGAAAATCAAGCGCATCTCGCCACTCTCTATTGGGTCAGCGCGATGCTCACCGGCGCCCCCTGTAGAAGCGCAGCAATTGCGCGTTGATCGCGACGATCACCGTGCTTGCGGACATGAAGACGGCTGCCACGGCGGGTGTCATCAGGAAGCCGGTGCCGAACGTGATGCCTGCGGCCATCGGAATGGCGATGGCATTGTAGCCAGTCGCCCAAAGCAGATTCTGGACCATCTTTCGGTAGGTGGCGCGCGAAAGGCCGAGAATGGCGGCAACGTCGCGCGGGTCGCTGCGCACGAGCACGATGTCGGCCGATTCCACGGCGACGTCGGTGCCTGCGCCGATGGCGACGCCAAGATCGGCCACGACCAGCGCCGGGGCATCGTTGACCCCATCGCCGACCATCGCCACGGCGAGGCCGCGCCGCTGTAATTCCTCGATCTTGTCCGATTTTTGATCCGGCAGCACTTCGGCGAAAAATTCCGTGATGCCCAATTCCTCGGACACCGCCTCAGCAACGCCGTGGGCATCGCCGGTGAGCATGACGGAGTCGATCCCGAGCGACTTGAGTTCGGCTATCGCCTGCTTCGATTCCGGCCGCACGATGTCGGCGAGCGCAAACAAGGCGCGGGGCGCGCCGCTGCGCACCAAGACAACCACGGTTTTGCCTTGGCCTTCGAGCTGCTTCAAGCGCGGGTCGGAAATCTCCTTGCCGGTCCGGGCGAGATGGCCGGGGCTGACGATACGGATGTCTTCGCCGCCGACATTGGCGACGATCCCCTCGCCAGTAATGTTGCGCACATCGCTGGCCTTGGGGATGCTCAGGCCGCGATCCTTCGCTTCGGCAACGATGCCGTGCGCGATTGGATGCTCGGACTGGCTTTCAGCCGCTGCGGCGAAGGCAAGCTCCTCATTCTCGTCGCCCTCGCCGAGCAAGGCGATGTCGCTCACCCCGAAGCGCCCCTCTGTCAGCGTGCCGGTCTTGTCGAAGACGACGGCGTTGAGATTGCGCGCACGTTCAAAGGCGGCACGATCGCGGATAAGCAGGCCATTGCCGGCGCTGAGCGAGGTGCTGACCGCGACCACCAGCGGCACGGCGAGGCCGAGCGCGTGCGGGCAAGCGACCACCATCACCGTTACCATCCGCTCAATGGCGAAACTAGTCGTCTGGCCAAGCAGCAGCCAGACAAAGAGCGTGCCGAAGCCGACGACGAGCGCGATATAGGTCAACCAGGCGGCGGCGCGATTGGCGATGTCCTGGGTGCGCGAGCGCGTCGCCTGCGCCTTCTTCACCAGCTCAATGACTTGGGCGAGATAGGTCTTGTCGCCGGTTGCGGTCACTTCGATGGTGACGGCGTTGGCGCCATTGATCGCACCGCCGATCGCCGGTTCGCCGACGCCTTTCGAGACGGGGCGCGACTCGCCTGTCAACATCGCTTCGTTGAAGCCAGAAGCTCCTTCGAGAATGCTGCCATCGACCGGCACCTTGGCGCCAGGACGGACCAGCACGCGGTCGCCCGGCATCAAGGCCGAGATCGGGACTTCCTGGGTCGCGCCATTGGCGTCGATGCGCGTCGCGGTGTCGGGCAAGAGACGCACCAGTTCCTCAAGCGCGCGCGACGCGCCCATCACCGAGCGCATCTCTATCCAGTGACCGAGCAGCATGATGCCGATCAGTGTCACCAGCTCCCAATAGAAAGACTCGCCTGGGAAACCGAAGGTGACGGCTGCGGAGAAGAAATAGGCGGCCGAGATCGCCAGCGCGATCAGGGTCATCATGCCGGGCTGTTTCTTGCGCAGCTCGGAGACGAAGCCAGCCAGGAACGGCCAGCCACCATAAAGATAGACGATGGTAGAGAGAGCGAAGAGGAGCAGCCCATCGCCGGGAAAGGCGAGTCTGTCCGCCAGACCGAGCAAATGCTGGATCATTGGCGAGAGGAGGAGCACTGGCGGCGTCAGCGCGAGCACCACCCAGAAACGGCGGCGGAAGTCCGCGATCATTGCTCCGTGGTCGTGGCCGCCGGCATGGTCGGCATGTGTCGAACCCGACGCCTGGACGAAGACGCCCGCGCGTTCGGCCTGCGGATGCTGATCATGACCGTGATGGTTCTGATGCGCGCCGTCGTGGTTCATCCCTCGGTCCTCATTCGAGCTTGGTGGCGATGGCGCACCAGTAGGACGCCGCAGTTAGAAGCATACTACGCGCTCGCCGGATGCACCCCTCATCGCTTCGGGGCAGTGCCTCCATCAGGAAGGTGCGCGCGCCAGGCGAGGAATGAAAGCGGGCACTCGCCGCTTGTAGTTCTCATAGTCGGCGCCAAAGGTCGCGATCGCATCGCGTTCCTCGGTGCGGGCGAGGCGCACATACATGACGACCAGCACAGGGAACATGAGGAGCGTCAGCAGCGTCGGCCATTGCAGCAGGAAGCCGAACATCACGAGGATGAAGCCGAGATACTGCGGGTGGCGAATCGAGGCATAGGCGCCCGTCGTCGCCAGCACACCGTCGCGCTGGGCTACATAGAGCGCCTTCCAGGCCGACGCGATCAGGATGAAGCCGCCACCGATGAACGCGAAGCTAAGCAGATGGAACGGACCGAAATGCGGATTTCCGCGCCAGCCGAACAGCTCTTCGAGAAGATGGCCGGCATCGTGCGTGAACCAATCGACGCCCGGATAGCGGCTCTGAAGCCAGCCCGAGAGCAGATAGATAGTGAGTGGAAATCCATACATCTCGGTAAACAGCGCAATGATGAACGCGCTGAACGCGCCAAATGAACGCCAGTCCCGCTTGGTCTGCGGTTTGAAGAAGCTGAACGCGAACAGGATGAAGATGGCCGAGTTCAACACCACCAGCGACCAAAGCCCATAGGCTGGAATACTATTCTCCATAAGAGCGCCCCTTGTATGGTCCGATCAGTGGTGAGGGCGCCGCGGCCGCTCGCCTTGAGGCGCCTCCGCAACGCCGCCATGTCCGCCGTGACTGCGGTGCATGAAAATGTGCATCAACGGACACAGGAGGATGATCAGGAATGGGAGCCAGCCGAGCAAATGGGCTCGGTGTTCGAGGATGAGAAAGAAGCCCGCGATCGCGAGGAATCCCATCAGAACGATATTCGCGATGGACAATCGACGGCGATTTGGGTCGCGTTTAACGTTCTCGGATTCCATCATCTGCCTCCATTCCGACCGGCGAGCGCGCAGGCGCGAACCTATTCATGATGGCCAAGAGTAGAGGCCGAAGAAACGGCGTCTTTGATCAGCATTAAATCGTGCGGGAACTTTTGCCCGGCGATGGTGCGCGTCCGGCTTAGCTTTCAGGCGCTGGGGAGAGTATCGAAGCAGGCGGCCAGCGCCGCGATCGCCTCACGGCATGATCCCAGGCGGATGTCGACGCCGCGGGCGCGCAGGAGCGCGCGGTAGGGCTCGGCGATGAAGCCGCAGACCAAGCGCTCGACACCGCTTTCGGTAATCACGTCACAAATAGAGCGCTCTCCGCAAGTCGGGCCTGCGGGAAAGGTCTCGATAGCGCCGTCGGCCGAGAAAACGACCAAGCCATCGCAGCGCGCGAAGAAAGGACAGAGAATCGGTCCTTCCGCGCGCATTGCCACCATAACGCCCGTGCGAACGGTTTCCTGAGAGAGCGGCTTAGAAGTGAGCACAGCCATAAGAGCTCCGGTGCGATGTCGGGTCAGCCGATGGGCGTATCCGCGCCTGCATGGTCAGTCCTTAACCCCGGTAAAATTTTGCCCGAGGGGCGTCTGTCCCGCGCGCGTATTCATCGCAACCGCAACGCGCGTTCGGCCGCGGTGATGGGCGTGAGGTGTAATGTGGGGGCAGTTCCAGCGTCTTTATCCTTCAGGACGCTGCGCGCGCAGACGAGCGATGAATGGCGGCCTCTCGATCGCAAAGGGGAAGCGCGCGCGCATGGACCAGAACGAAAAAGCGCCGGACGGCCGACGCCAGCGCCGATCATGGCGCGGATGAAGGGGCCGACCGAGCAGCCGGTCGGCCCGAGCAACGGCTCGCCCGCCGGTGACAGCACCGACGCGCTTCGTCTGCTTCCCGGCGTGCGGGGCGCGGATCGCAAGGTCGAGGCCGGTCAAGAGCTGTTCGGCGTCGGCGCCCCGTTCGACGGCGTTCACAATCTCATCGACGGCTGGGTGGCGCTCTACACTTTGCTGGAGGATGGACGCCGTCAGATTGTCCAGTTCGTGTTGCCGGGTGGGGTGTTCGGCATGTTCGGGGCGTCGAGCGGACGCACGACCTATGGCGCGCAGGCACTGACGGAGGTGCTCGTATGCGTCATCCCGCAAGCGGTGCTGAGCGCAAACCTACGCGACACCCCCGACGTCGCCGCGCGGCTGGTGCGCTCCTTGAGCCGCGATCGTGCGCTCGCCTTTGACCACCTTACCAGCGTCGGCAGGCGCAATGCGCGCGAGCGCATCGCATGCCTCATACTGGAACTGTTTGTGCGCTGCCGAACGCAATGGCCTGGGAATCGCATCGAGGAGATGTATTTGCCGCTCACGCAAGAGCATATCGGCGACGCGACTGGTCTTACCTTCGTGCATGTCAACCGCGTTTTGCGCACGCTGCGCAAGGAAGGCGTCGTCGAATTTCATCATCGCCGGCTGCGCATACTCGACCCGGATCGTCTGGTCGGCGTCGCCGGGGTCGACCACAACGCCGCGATGGCGTGGCTGTGACACGCTGCCGGTCGTGGCGGCGGCGCGAAGGATCATGGGTGGTTCTTTCGCGCGCGGCGTGACTTGGCCGAGGCGCGAGCGGACCTGGTCGTGACGGTTGGCCCCTCGGCACCAAGGGGCAATTCATCGCAGCGGCAGTCGAGGAAACCATGCGTCGAGCAAGTGCGGCACATTTCCTCAAGCCGCTTGCGCAGCGCCTTGCGGCCGCGATGCAGACGGACGGTGACATTGTTGAGCGAGGTGCCGAGGCTTGCCGCCAGCCGGTCGCGCGGCTCGCCCAGGATGTCGGCGCGCCAGATGACGTCGGCATATTCGGCCTTCAGCGTCGGCAACAGCCGGTAGAGGCAATTGCACACCGTGGCGTCGATCTCCGCGTCGGGGTCGGCGGGCAGCGCGTCGATGTCGATGCTGTCGGCCGCCGCCTCTCGCCGATGCCTGCGCGCCTGGGCGCGCTGGTGATCGACGATAGTGGTCGAGAGGATGCGCCCGAGCCAACCCCGCACGGTCTGGACGTCGCGAAGCTGACCGGAGCGCTCCAGCACGCGCAGCGAGAAACGCTGCAACACCTCCTCTGCCTCGTCCCGATTGCGCAGGCGTTGACGGAGAAAGACAAGAATCTCTTCCCGCGCTTCGACCAGTGCGCGCTGGACCGCCGCGTCATGCGGCTTGGCCGCGTCGGTTGAATCTCCAGTTGGCGGCGTGGCATCGCTTGATTTGATCATCGCTCACCAAGACTTTCCGCTGCCCGGTATGGAGCGCTGGTGGAGAACGTGGCTTGCCAAGGCCCGCGCGTCTTCAATCCAGATCAAAATCCGATTCTGTCGGCACTCCAGTGCCTCAATCGCCAGAACCGCCGAGGGGAAAGCGGAAAAAGCACCTCGGATGAAACCAAGGCATACCTTGGATCGTGTCTCTTGCCAAAATCCTGACGGTGGTAGGCATGGAGATCTGGATGATCGTCAAGCCGATGAGCGTCGTGATAGGGCATTGAGCGAGCGAAAAGGAAGATTTCGACATGACGCATTCGTCACCAACGGCCACCCATTCGCACGGCGGAGGCACCAGCCGCCCCTATCTTATGTTCTGGATCAACATGGCGCTCGGCCTGTTCGTCATGTATGTCGTGATGTTCTCGATGATCGACGGCTTCCAGGATTTCCGGAATAATCTCAATATGTTTTACATGGCAGTGACCATGTGGGCTCCGATGGGCATTTTTATGCTGGCAACGATGCCGGGAATGTTTCCCAGAAGGCTTCTCAACTTGGCACTGTATGCTAGTTTCATCATTTTGACGATTGTTTCATTTGCCGCGACGCGCTCACAAGCGTTGATCCACGACCATCAATTCATCGAATCTATGATCCCTCACCATTCCGGGGCGATTCTCATGTGCCGAGAGTCTGCCTTGAGTGATCCCGAGCTGGTTGCTCTATGCGACGACATCATGGGCGCTCAACGCTCCGAGATTGCGCAGATGAAGCGGATCAGGGCTCGCCTCGCACCGGGCACCTAGGGACGCGCTGCCCGCCTTCCAGCCGTGAGGGTGCTAATCGCCGAGTGCGTGCAGGCAGTTTCGATCCTGCGCCAACACCCGAGCTTGATCGTGGTGGAAGCGGGATTGATGGTGAGGATGGTGTCGGTCATGGGGAAGGAGCAGATTAGGAGTCGTGCGCCATTCTGCCCTAACCGTGATCGACCTGGCGCTAAAGCGCGTTGGCCTTGGTGATGGGCAGTTGGTCTGAATTGCGTATCGGTTGCAATAGAAGGAGATTCGCAATGAACGAGCTGGACAGATTGCTGGGGCACCTGCGCGCTGCCCCGGCCCCGGACCGGCTGGCCGGTATTGACGGTGAGGTTCTAGCCGCCGTCAGCGCGCGTCGCGCCGGAAGCATGGCCGTATCGAACGCGAGCTTCGCCTTGGTTGCCGTCTTGGCGCTCTTCGTCGGCATTATCGGCTCGGGCGTTACCCAGCCGCATCCGATGCGCATGCCGCTTGCCCCGTTCGGCGTCCCATCCGCGCTAGCGCCCTCGACACTCTTGGCCGAAACCCCATGACCAACCGGACGCGCATCCTGCTGGTGGTGCTGATCGCCTTCGCGAGTGCGCTCGGCGGGGTTTTTCTTGGCCGGCAATTGATCCCGGTTAAAGAGCCGGTGGAAACCGAGCTCCATGCTCTGCTGCACCATCAGCTAGAACTGGATGCCGGGCAATTGGCTGCGATTGAGGACATTGAAGAGCGATTCGCCACGCGCCGCCGAGCGCTCGAACAGGAAATGCGTGCTGACAACGCGCGCCTTGCCGCCGCAATCCGGGCCGAGCAAGGCTATGGGCCTCGGGTGGATGCTGCCGTCGACCATTCGCACCAAGTCATGGGCGAACTCCAGAAGGCCACGCTGGAGCATATTTTCGAGATGCGGGCCGTGCTTCGTCCCGACCAGGCGGAGCGCTTCGACGCGGCGGTCACGAGGGCGCTGACAACGCCGGAGCGGTAGGGCATGGCCGAGGGGCCACTGACCGACGGCGAGCTTGCTACAATGGCCCTCTCCGGGCGGCAATCCGCCTATGCGGACTTGCTGGCGCGACACCGGGAGCCGATTTACCGGATCGTGCGCGGCCATATCGGCGACGCCGACGAAGCGGTCGACGTCACGCAACTGGCTTTCATCGCCGCGTTTGCGGCGCTCGACCGCTACGATCGGGTGCGCCCGTTCCGCCACTGGCTGGCGCGCATCGCACTTAACAAATGCCGCGATTGGGCACGTCGGCGCGCCGTGCGGCGGTTACTGACGGGCGCGCTGCCATTGGGCGCTGCCGAGGCCATTGCGGACGAGAGCGTCCCGCAGGATGTCGTGCTGGACGATCGGCAGCGGCTCAAGGACGTCATGCTGGCGATCGCCCGACTGCCCTCTAGGCTGAAGGAGGCTCTGTTGCTGCACACGGTGGAGGGCCTCTCGCAAAGCGAAACCGCGGCTTTGCTCGGCGTCAGCGAGAAGACGGTGGAAACCCGCGTCTATCGCGCTCGGCAGAAACTGAACGAAATTCTGAGGGGCCAAAGTGGGGCCGGCGTATTTCCCAGAACTACTGACGACGAAGGGCCATGCTCATGACCTCATCCGCCATTGGTCGGCGCGGACTGCTGCGCGGGGTGGCGCTGGCCGGCGGCAGCCTGGCGCTCGCGCGCTGGTTCCCAGCCTGGGCGCAGCCGGTCTCGGCCGGGATCGCCCCCGATATGCCCGTGCTTAGCGGCGAGGAGATCGCCATGCGCATCGCGCATGTGCCGATCACTATCGACGGGCGCACCAGCCACGGCATCGCGATGAACGGGACGATCCCTGCGCCGCTGGTCCGTCTGCGCGAAGGTCAGAATGTGCGGATCGCCGTCACCAACGCGCTCGACGAGGACAGTTCGATCCACTGGCACGGGCTTATAGTCCCGGCAAACATGGACGGCGTGCCCGGAGTCAGCTTTCCCGGCATCCGTCCGGGCGAAACCTTCGTCTATGAGTTCCCGATCGTGCAGTCCGGCACCTATTGGTTTCACAGCCATTCGGGCTTGCAGGAGCAGCTCGGCCATTACGGGCCGATGATCATCGACCCTGCGGGTGAAGATCCGGTGCGCTACGATCGCGAGCATGTGATCGTGCTGTCCGACTATAGCCACATGCACCCGCATCTCGTCTTTCGCAGGCTCAAGCAGCAGGGCGGCTATTTCAACTACCAGCGCCAGACGGTCGCCGGTCTTCTGGACGGGCGCGACCAGCCGCTTGGGGAGCGTCTCGCCTGGGGCCGGATGCGGATGGACCCGACCGACATCGCCGACGTAACCGGATCGACCTACAGCTTCCTCGTCAACGGGCATGGCCCGCAAGACAATTGGACGGGGCTCTTCCGCGCGGGCGAGCGCGTGCGCCTGCGCTTCATCAACGCCGCCGCCATGACGATCTTCAATGTGCGTATTCCGGGCCTGCGGATGACCGTCGTTCAGGCCGACGGGCTGAACGTGCGCCCGGTGCCGGTGGAAGAGTTCCAGATCACCGTCGCGGAGACCTATGACGTGATCGTCGAGCCCGAAGATCGCGCCTACACGCTGGTCGCCGAGGCAAGCGACCGCTCGGGCATGGGACGGGCGACCCTCGCGCCTCGCGCGGGCATGACGGCGCCCGTCCCGGCACTGCGCGAACGGCCGCTCGCGACGATGCGCGATATGGGCATGGGCGACATGGACCACGGCCAGGCAGGCGATGGCGTGGACCATAGCGCGATGGGTCACGGCGCGCCGGCGGCGGAGGGCGCGGGTTCAGGCGGCGAGATGAGCCATTCGATGCGCGATTTCTCCAATGCTCCGGGCGTGGCGCGCACGCCAACGGTGCAGTCGATCGCGCCGATGCCGGTGGATCGCACCGGCGAGCCGGGCCAGGGTTTGGACGGCGTCGAACACCGGGTGCTGACCTATCGCGATCTGATGGCGCTGGACCGCAACCCGGACATCCGAGCGCCGAGCCGGAGCCTACAACTCCATCTAACGGGAAACATGGAACGCTATATGTGGGCGTTCGACGGCCTCAAGTTCAGTGACTTTCCCGACCCTATCCCGTTCCGGCAGGACGAGCGCGTGCGCGTCACGCTCGTCAACGACACGATGATGGCGCACCCGATCCACTTGCACGGCCATTTCTTCGAGCTTGTGACGGGCCATGCCGATTTCGCGCCGCGCAAGCATACGGTCAATGTGGCACCTGGTGGCTCCGTCACCTTCGACGTGACCACCGACGCCGTTGGCGACTGGGCGTTTCACTGTCACCTTCTCTATCACATGCACGCCGGGATGATGCAGGTAGTCACGGTGCGTCCCGAAGGAGACGCCCGATGAGCGTCCGGTTCATCGCCCTCGCCACGGTGGCGGCTCTCGCGCACACTCCGGCAGCATTCGCACAAGCTCATCATGGCCAGCATGGAACGCCAACGCCGGAGCAAAGCGGGCAATCGACCCAAGACCCGCACGCCGAACACCGCGCGCCGTCTCGCGCAGAGCCACAGACGCGGCCCGCAGAACCGGCCGATCCGCACGCCGGACATGGCGTGACCGGATCAAGTTCGCCGCCGCCGGCTCAGGACCACGAACGCGCAGCGACCGGACAGGACGCCGATCCCCACGCGGCACATGGTGCGCAAGCGTCGCCACCGCAGGCCACCGATCCACATGCGGGGCATGATGCGGCGCCAGCCTCGGACCCACACGCAGGGCATGGCGAGGCAGGCGCATCCCCATCGCATGGCATCGCGGGCACGGCGCTCCCGGCCGGCGACGCACCGCCGCCGCCGGTGCCGGAGGATTTCTATGCGGACCGGAGCTTTTCTCCTTCGGAGATGGCCCGCGTGCGCGCGGGCGAGCGACGCGAGCATGGCGGCGGGATATACAGCCAGGTTCTGCTCAATCTCCTTGAGTATCGAGCGACCGGCGATGGTGGCAGCTACCATTGGGACATGCAGGCTTGGATCGGCGGCGACATCAACCAGCTCACCATCAAGAGCGAGGGCGAAGGCGCTTTTCGCGGCGGCACGGATCGCGCCGACCTGCAATTGCTCTACAGCCGTGCGATCGACCCCTACTGGAATTTCCAGGCAGGTGTCCGCTACGATTTCAAGCGTTCGCGCAGCTACGCGGCGGTCGGCATTGAGGGTCTGGCACCCTACTGGTTCGAGCTGGAAGGGACGTTGTTCCTTTCGGATCGGGGCGACCTTCTGGCGCGCTTCGAGGGCTACCACGATGTGCGCCTGACCCAGCGTGTGCTCTTGCAGCCGCGCGCAGAGGCCAATTTCTCGGCGCAGGATGTGCCGCGTGACCGCATCGGGTCGGGGCTAACCAATATCGAGCTTGGCTTGCGGCTGCGCTACGAGATCGTGCGCGAGTTCTCGCCGTATGTCGGCATCGCTTGGGAGCGTCGTTTCGGTGGCACGGCGCGCTACGCACGAGCGGATGGCGAGGACGTTGGTGGCGCGACCTTTGTTGCCGGTGTCCGCCTCTGGTTTTGATTACGCTTCCTGTAGCTCGTCGCGGTCATTGGGTGAAATCGCAAAGGCAGGGCCAGTCGGGGCTTCATCGCTAGCGACGTCGCCCAACTCCCCAAAAAACGCATGGCAATTTGATGTCGGTTAAAGACCAGCCCTCCTGCCCGCCTATGGTTTCCTGTGCGTGGGGCCACGTTCCCGGACCAGCGAGAATGAGAACTGCGGGGGGAGAGCCGCGAACGGCGATGGGCGCTTTTGCCACGAAAGGGATTATCATGAAACTCGGGATGACAATAGCCGCGGCGGGATCAATGCTACTACTGGGGGCGTGTGCCACGACGCAAGCGACCCCGGCGCAATATGCGTCCTGTCAGGAAATGGAACGAGACATGGGCGTGGCGGATCGTCACGACCACCGTGAAATGAAGGGCCAGGGACGCAATCCGATGAACCTCAGCCATAGCCGGTGTCGTCAGATTCTCTCGCAGCCCGCCCCTGCCGGGACCAGTTCGGAGAACAACTGACCGGCCAAAGGGTTCGTCGGATCGGCTGCAAGCGCCGTCGTCTTCCAGCGACTGGTGCGCGGCCGGTCCGACGACCCGACTCTCCGCCGTAGCCTGCGTCGCTGTTGAGCGCTGCGGGCAATGCAGGGCGATTGCGACAACAAGCGTAAGGAGACGGTCAATGACTCGTTTGAACGACAAGCGGCCGAACGGAGCTTGGATAGCGGCTGCGGCGACCCTGATTGTGATCGGCCTGTCCGGCTGCGGCGCCTCTACCGACGAGCAGACGAAGACGCCCGAGAACGCCGCCGTCGCGCCTGCCGCCAATGCAACGCAAGATGCGGCGAACGCGGCGGGAGCCGCGCATGATGACCGCGACCGTGAGGCGGGCCAGCATAACATGGGGCCCGGCGGGGATCAGGCGAACCATCAGATGATGGAAGAGCATGACCGGATGCGGATGGATCACATGCGCATGGAAGGGGACCACAACGCGCAAAAAGGCGCGCCGCATCCGGCCGGGGCAACGACCTCGCAGGCGACGCCGCAAGCCACGGCGTCGCCTGAGCCGCCGCCAATGCAGGGGATGAAGCACGAATAGACGGAACCAAGTGTTCTGTCCGTAATGCAGCGAATCCTCCCTGTTGCCCTGGCAGCCGGTGCGGCGCTTTTTGTCACGCCGACGAGCGCGCACGCACAAGCGGACGAGGATCATAGCGCTCATCACCCGCCCGCGAACGCCGCTCCTTCAATGCCGATGCCGGCGCCCGCTTCACCGCCATCTCAAACGCCCGCCCCATCGGCGGGTGCGATGGCGGAAATGATGGCTGACATGATGGGGGAAGGCGAACATCATCGGCGGCAGGTCGACCAATTCTATCCTCGCCTCATCGGTTTGTCCGCGCTCACCGACGATGAGCGCCGCCGGCTCGCCGGCGAAGTGGACATGCGTATCCATCAGGGGCTGGCTTTGCTCCATCGCGGAGTCGCCGGCGCCGAGGGTGCCGTCACGGCGGAGGAGGCGCGCCAGGCGGCCGATCAGTTGCGGGAGGGCCTCGATCTGTTTCAGAGCGGGTCTGCGGTTCGCACTGCGCTTGTGGATGGGGTGCCGCCCCAGCACGTCGCGCTGAACTGGTTTCGCGAGGAAATGGGCATGGCCGTCCTGCCGCTGCACGGCGATGAGGGCCAACGTCAGTTCGGCATATCTCCCGGCCACCTGCTGTTTATGACCATTCTCGTGCTGATGTCCGTGGGCCTGCTCATATTGCAGGTGGCGCGCGCGCGGCGGGTGCGCGCTTTGGTTAAAAACCCCGGCGCAGCCCTGGTCGGCCTTTCGCCGCGCGACGCAGCACAGGCGCGCGGCGGGGACGCCCCGAACCTGCGCGACGCCAATGCGCGGCCGTCCGGCGCTGGCGCGGCGCAACGTCCTCGGCCCTGGACAGGACAGCTCAAGGTCGCGCATATCATGCGCGAGACGCCGACGATCGAAACCTATCGTCTGGTTGAGCCCTTGACCGGCCGCTTGCCGTTCGATTTCCTGCCGGGTCAGTTCCTCCAAGTTGAAGTCGAGCTTGAGCCAGGAAAGACCGCACGGCGATCTTACACGATCGCGTCCTCTCCCTCGCAGCGCGCCTATGTCGAGCTGACGGTCAAGCGCGAGGAGCATGGTGCCGTCTCGCGCTATTTGCATGACCATGTGGAGACCGGGGATTTCCTCAAACTCACCGGCCCGTTCGGCAAGTTCACCTTCACCGGCTCCGATGCCGACAGCATCGTGCTCATCGCCGGCGGGGTTGGCATAACGCCGATGATGTCCGTGCTGCGCTATCTGACGGACATCGCCTGGCCGGGCGACATCTTCTTTGTCTATGGCGCGAGATCGCCCGACGAGTTCGTGTTTCGCGAAGAGATCGAGCGATTGGAACGCCTTCACGAACGGCTGCACGTCTTCGCCACGATGCAGGACGCGACCGGCGCCGAATGGGTCGGTCCGACGGGGATGATCACGAAAGAGGCGCTCGCGGAGGCGGTGCCGAATCTCGCGAACAGGCGTATCCATTTGTGCGGGCCGCCGCGGATGATGGCGGCCGTGCGGGGTCTGCTGGTCGAGCTTGGCGTTCCCGAGGCGCAGATCCACAGTGAGGCGTTCGGACCTGCTTCGCTTCCGGCCGAGGACGCGCCGAGCGCTGTGACCACCGCCAGCGCGCCGCCGTGGGCACCCGCGCAGGCGCGCGCGGACGTTGCTGCAACGACCATCACGTTCGCGCTCTCCGGCGTCTCGGCCGCGCTGGCCGGGGAGCAGACCGTGCTGGAGGCGGCCGAGGAAGCTGGGATCGAGATTCCCTATGCCTGCCGGGTCGGCGATTGCGGGGTCTGCGTTACGCGCCTCCTTGAAGGCGACGTGACGATGGCGGTCGAGACCGGGCTTGATCCGGCAGATGCGGCGGAGGGCTATATTCTCGCCTGCCAAGCAAGGAGCACCGGCGGGCCGCTGGTTGTGGAAGCCTGATGCGCGAGCGCGGCGGCGCGTTGGTCGCCATCCTCGTCACGCTCTTGGTCCTGTTCCCGCTTGGCTTTGTTTTCCATGCGTCGCCGCGCTTCCCCGGCAGCCTGATCGGCAGCCTGATCGGGATAGGCGCCGCGCTGCTGATGCTTGCGCCGCTCCTCTATGTGGTCGCCAAGCGCATCCCTGCGGTCAATGCCTGGATGACGCCGCGCATCAGCACGCGGACGCTGCTCTCGATTCACATCTATGCAGGCGTGCTCGCGCCGATCCTGGGCCTCGTTCATGCCGCCCACAAGTTCAACAGCCCGCTCGGCGTCGCCCTGACGGGCGTGATGCTGCTGATCGTCGTCACCGGCTTCACCGGCCGCTACCTGCTTGGCGAACTCGCCAAGGCGGCGCGCGGACGCCATGCCGAGTTGGCGTCGCTGAAGTCGGCCTATGAGGGCCTCGCGCCCGACGAGACCGAGACGATCGCGCCGCCAACGTGGCGCGCGCGCATGATGCGGCTGTTTTTCGTTCCGGACGAGATCGAACCTGACGAGCTGGCTGGCCAGCGCGAGCACTTGGCCGGCGCGATCGTCGACGTCGAATACGCCGTGCGCGCAGAGGCGGCGGTCGGCGACTTGCTTCGAAAGTGGCGCAGAATCCATGTCACCGTGGCCGCGATCCTCTATCTGCTCCTGATCCTGCATATTTGGGCCGCGCTCTATTACGGGCTGCGCTGGCTATGAAGCGCGGTGTTCTTCTCTATGCCGGCTTCATCACGGCGTTGCTCCTTGTGGCGGTCGTCATCCCGCTGATGGTGCATGCAGGCGGGAGCGGCGCCGTCGGCGGGTGGCGAGGACTGGTCAATCCGGGTCCGATCTCGCGCGCGCACCAGCAGTTCGCGGATCAGTGCGAGACGTGCCACACCCCCCATCAGGGCGTCGAGGCGGCAACCTGCATGTCCTGCCACGTAAACACGGATTTCGGCAGCAAGCAATCAACGCGCTTTCACGCCGAAGTAACGCAATGCACGAGCTGCCATGTCGAGCATGAGGGCGAGCGCGGTATCGTAAGAATGGACCATCAAGCTTTGCTTCGCGCCTTGGTGAGAATGGACGGCGAGGCCCTATTGGAACCGGACGCGGGTAAGCCTCCAGCACGGATTTCCACTCCCTCCTTCTTCGGAGCTATGCGACCCCAAAATCCTCTGCGTGAGCTCAACTGCGCAAGTTGCCACGCCTATCGCGATCCCCATGAAGGCCAGTTCGGGAGCGAGTGCAGCTCGTGCCACACCGTCGAGAGTTGGAGCATCCCAAGCTTCCGGCATCCGTCCGTCAACTCGACACAATGTGCCCAATGTCACCAGGCCCCGCCCAGCCATTACATGGGCCATTTCGAAATGGTCTCGCGGCGCGTGGCGGGCAAGCGCGCCGAGGTCGAGCAATGCGGCGCGTGTCACACGACCGATAGCTGGAATAACATTCGAGACGTTGGCTTCTATGACCACCATTGAGCGCTCGCTTTGCGCGCAGGGGAGATGGGCGATCTTGCGGACTTAAAGCTGGCGGCGTCGCTCGCGGATGAGGGACGGGCGCTTTGGTTGCGTATTCAGGAGTGACCGCCTTGAAGCCATATATCAGAGTGAAACCGATGAAGCGCCTTTTACATTCCATCCTTACCACCGCCGCGCTGCTTCTTTCTGCAACCGCGGCCTACGCCCATGTCGATCTTGTCAGCTCAACGCCAGCGGTGAACGCTACCGTCACGGCACCGGCCCGGCTTACGCTTACGTTCAGCGACGCGGTCGTTCCCACCTTCTCAGGCTTCGAGTTGATCAATTCAGCCGGCGCGACAGTCGCGGTGCGCACCAGCGTCAGCGAGGATCGGAAGTCGATCAGCGGGGTTCCCGCACGACCGCTTACTTCGGGTCGATACACGGTTAATTGGCGGATTGCCGCCGGCGACGGGCACCGGATGACGGGATCGTTCGCCTTCACTGTCCGCTGAGGTGATAGAGCTTTGCGTCATCGCGCTGCGTGGCGTGCAATATGTCGCCATCGCCATCGCGTTGGGCTTGCCCGCCTTCATGCTTTACAGCCCTACGGTCCGCGAGCTCGGGCTGGCGTGGCCACGCCGCGTCGCGCTGGCTGCGGCGTTGGTGCTGTTGGCTGCGGCGCCGGCGGCACTCGTTGCGCAAACCGCGATGATGGCTGGCTCGCTCGAAGCGGCGCTCAATCCGGATGCGCTCGGCGCCGTGATCGGCCTACCGCTGGGCATGGCTATCCTGGGTCGTGCCATCGGCGCCGCGCTGTTGGTTGTCGTCCTTGCCGCATTCAAGCCGGAGCGCACGCTGTGGCTGGTTGCGGCGGTTATAGCCGCTTTGGTCAATGCAACCTTCGCCTGGACCGGCCACGCCGGGGCCGCCGGCTTCCTGCCTGTCCTTCTTTCCGACATCGTTCATCTGTTCGCAGCCTCGATTTGGATCGGTGCGCTGGTGGCCTTCGCAGGCATCGTGCTTTGGCGGCCAGGCGATTCCAACGCTCGCCTTCGGCCGCTCATCACGGCGCTCGCGGGCTTCGCGCGGATTGGAACACTCGCGGTCGTGCTGCTGATCGGCACTGGACTCACCAACAGCGCCATTCTGATCGGTTTCGAGAATGTGCCGACGCTTGGCAAGACCCCCTATGGTCAGGCGCTGATCGCCAAGCTGGTGCTGTTTGCCATAATGCTCGCGCTGGCAGGGGCCAATCGGTTCCGCCTCACACCCGCCCTTGCCGCTGTTGGGGACGACGCAAGGGAAGCCCGGCTGCGGATACTGCGCCTGAGCATCGGTTTGGAACTCGCGGCCGGCGTCGCGCTACTCGCGCTGGTGGCAGTCCTGGGCACGCTGCCACCGCCAACCTGATCGCCGGAGCCCTGGTGCTGTGGCTTGCCTATCAGGATCGACCCCCGAGGTTCCAACTTGCCCCTATTTTTTGCTCGATTGAGCCGGGCTGATGATCGAACTGCGCCAGTTGCGCTATCTGATTGCTGCGGCCGAAGCGGGGAGCTTCAGCCGGGCGGCGCGCAACCTCAACATCAAGCAAGCCACGCTCAGCCGCCATATCCTCGAAGTGGAGAAGCGGTTGGGCATGGTGCTGTTCGACCGCAAGACACGCGGCGCGACCCTGACTGGAGACGGGGCGACCTATCTGCGCGTCGCGCAGCGGATCATGAAAGAGTGGGAGGAATTGAACGCCTGGGTCCGCGCCACGAACAATGGCCATGCCGGCAAGCTGGCCGTGGGTTTCTACACCTCCTTCTCGGCCGGCAACCTGCGTGCGACCCTGAGCGAGTTTGGCAAGTACCATCCCGACGTGCGTCTGCGCGGGTTCGAGCGCGACCGCGACATGCTGCTGGCCGGAATTGAGAACGGGCTGCTCGACATCGCCATCATGATCGGCGAGGCGCCCTATCAAGGACTGATGAGCCGCTCTTTCTGGAGCGAGCGCATCCTAGTGGCGATGCCCGAAGGCCATGCGCTTGCGCAGCGCGACCGCATCCACTGGACCGATCTGATCGGCGAACGGTTCTTGCTCATGGAGCAAGATCCCGGTCCCGAGACGCGCAACATGCTCCTGGGCAAGCTCGGGATGCCGGGCTATTCGCCAGAGATCGACATGGAGGACATCAGGCGAGACACCGTGTTGAGCGTCATCGCGCTCGGCGGGCACATTTCAATCGTTGCGGAATCGGCGCTCGGCATCCACGTCCCAGGCGTCGTCTTCCGTGAGGTCCACGAGACCAACGGGCATATGCGGATCGGCTTCTCGGGCTATTGGCGCGAGGACAATGACAATCCGGTGCTGCGCCGTTTTCTCGACTTCGTAGCCACCCGCTATTCGCTGCCGTCCGTGCCTGGACCGCAGCCACCGTCTCAGCAACCGGGAAAGGAGCCATCATGACGCAAGGCAACACACTCATCATCGTGCTGGTCACGCTCATCGTCGGATTCGGAGCGGGCTTCGTGCTGCGCCCGGTGATCGTTCCCGTCGAGCGGGCACCGGCCCTCGCGAGCCCGGCCCCCGCCGCACCGAGGCCGGCCGAGCCGCGCGGGACGCAGTATTTCGCGGCGCATCTCGATGAAGCAGGGGAGATCGTGACGCAATGCGCGGAAGGCTCGGTGCGAGGCGGCGAGTGCGCCAATGCCGAGCAGGCCGTCATCGAGGCGGAAGGCCGGGACCGCTTCAAGCGGTTCATGGGGAATTGAAGCGGGCGAATGCCGGCTTCAATGACCACGCGCAACGGGTGCCCCGGCCGGATGGTGAGCGTCGGTTGCACATTGAGCTGTCGCCGCACGATCTGCTGGCCGGTCTGGTTGATGGTGTCCTGCGAGCCTCGCCGCAGGGCGCGGGTGAGGTCGTCGTCCTCGTCGGCGCCCAGCTCGGCCCCGACGCCGAGCAGCGTCGAGACGGCGGCGGCTTTCAGGAGATTGCCCCAATGCTGGTTCACGCGGTCCTGCAAGCCGGCATATCCGGCCGCATCGGCGCCGGGCTGGCGCTCGAGAACGATCGAGCGGCCGTCCGGCAATATCAGCCGATCCCAGGCCAGCAGCACGCGGGTCTGCCCGGCGGCGATCTCGCTGTCATATTCGCCGATCAGCCGCGCCCCCTGCGGGATGAGCAGGATACGGCCCGTAGGGCTGTCATAGACGTTGGCCGTCACCTGGGCGGTAATTTGACCGGGAAGATCGGAACGGATGCCGGTGATAAGCGCAGCAGGAACGATGCTGCCGGCCTGCACGATGTTGGGCGAGGCCGGCCCCATCAGGCGCTCGACGCTCACCGTGCGCTGGCTCGACGCCTGCGCCATGAAGGCTCGTTTGGCAGCCTGGTCGCTCTGCGCGGCCTCGGCGGGCTGCGGAGCGGCGGCGCCCGGCGCTGCCATTGCGAGGTTAGGCAGAGAAGGCATCGCAGCGGCCCCGGCGCTGCTGCCCCCGAGGAACACGCTGCTCATACGCGCCGCGTCACGTTCCTGCTCGGCACGCTGGCGGGCGGCTTCTTCGGCCTGGGCGCGCGGATCGGGCTGTGCGCCGACCGGCGGGACCGAGACGTTCTCCCCGCGCTGCTGGGCTGAGACGATCGGGCCGCCGAGATCGCCGGGAAGCGCCGGGCCGAGCCGGGGCGCCTGGCTGTAGTCGCGCGGTCCCGATGTGATTGTCTCGGACGTGGCGCGGCCGTCGGTGCTGTAGAGTTCCTTCGCCTGCTTCTCGCCAGGGGGCTTGAGCGCGTAGATCAGCGAGCCGCCGATCCCAAGGCCGGCGGCGAGACCCATGACAGCCAGCGCCTTGCGCGAGAGCCGCATGACACGCGGCGGGTCGCCCCGAAGCTGGAAGGCTTGAGGATCGGAGCGCAGCGCTTGCGGTGCGGCTGCCTCGGCCGGGGAAGTGTCGGCGGGATCGGTCACGGCCGCCCCCTGCGCCCGTCGTCCCGCACGATGCGGACGCGCTGCTCGCTGCGCCGGTCGCCCAGGCGCAATTCGGCGGCGGCGAACAGCCGGTCCACCACCATGTAGCGGCCCTGCACGCGGTAATTGACCAGCTCGGCATCGCCGACCGGGCCGGTCACGAACAGCGGCGGCATCTCGCCCTGCGAGATCCCCGCCGGAAACTCGATGAAGACCTGTGTGGAATCGTCGAAGGCGCGAACGGGCTTCCACGGAACGCGGTCGCCCTCGATCCGGTAACGGAAATTGAGCGCGGACACGTCCACGCCGCTCGCCACTGGCGCGGTGTTCGTGGCCGCTGCGTTGCGGTTCGCCAAGGCGATCAGCGCGTCATGCGGATAGGTCCACGATACCGAGGCCATGTAGGTCGAAGCCGTCGCGCGCAGCTCCAGATGGTAGGTCCGGCGATCGGTGTTGATGATGAGGTTCGTGGCGATGTCCGGCCGCGTCGGCTTGACGAGGATATGGACGCGCGCGGTAGCGCCGCTGCCGCTCACCGTGTCGCCGATGATCCAGCGCACGGTATCGCCGGCCGCCACCGGCCCCGGCCCCACGAGCTGCTCGCCTTCCTGAAGGGCGATGTCCGTCACCTGGCCGGGCGCGGTATAGACCTGATAGAGCGCACCTTGCGTCCACGGGTATTGCTGGATGGCGTTGAGGAAGCCGTCACGGACGGGCTGCACGCGCGCGGCGGCATTGGCCGCGCCGACACGGCGGCGCGGATCGACGGGTTCGGAGGTCGCCGCGGTATCCGTCACCGGCTTCAATTGGCCGGGGAGCGGCAGCGGTTCGGGAATCGTCACCACCTCGACCGCGCGCGGCGGTTCGGGCGCGGGCGTCGCCGCGATCTCCACTGGCGGATCGTCATAGGCGATGGCAGGCGGCTTTGCCGATGTGGTGGCGCAGCCGGCGAGCGCGGAGGCGGAAAGCAGCATTGCCGTGCTGGCGGCAAGGCGGGCGGACATGCGTGTCATTGCGACAGCTCCTTCGACCAGTTGAGGGCGTTGACGAAGACGCCGAGCGGATTCTTGCGCAGGGCATCGGGCGTGCGCGGCGGTTGCACGACGATGGTGAGGATCGCCGACCAGCGTTCGGTGGCGGCGAGCTGGCCGTCCTGATAGCGCCGCTCGGTCCAGGCGATGCGGAAGCTGTCGGGCGAGGCGCGAATGACGCTCGACACCTCCACCGCGACCTGCACCCGGCCGACATTGGCGAAGGGGTCGTTGGCCCGCGCATAGTCGTTCAGCGCCATCGCGCCCCGATCGGTCGTGAAATCATAGGCTCTGAGCCAGTTCTGGCGGACGATGACCGGATCGGCTGGGATGCTCCGCACCTGCTCGATGAAGCGGGCCAAGTGGAACGCGATCTGCGGATCGGTCGGGCGGTAGCCGGCCTCGGCCGGAGCGACCGCCTGCGCCTCGCCGAGCCGATCGACCTGCACTACCCAGGGCACGATATGGCCGCGCGCCGATTGCCAGACGAGGCCACCCGCGAGTCCGCCCGAGAGCGCCAGCGCGCCGAAGAAGGCGAGGCGCCAATTCTTCGCCTGCACGCGGGCCGAGCCGATGCGGTCGTCCCATAGCTGGGCGGCGCGCTGATAGGGTGTCGTCGGTTCGGGGGTCTGGCCGTAACGGATGGTGGGGCGTCGGAACATCGGAGATCAGTCCTTCTCTTTGATGTCGGGACCAGCGCCGCCGCCGTGGCTGTCGCCAGCCTTGACCGTGTGGGCGACGACGGTTGCGCCGTGGGTCATGGATTGGCGGCGTTTCATCGCGGCGGCCCATGCGGGCTGGGTGGACGTGCTGGCCGATTCGGAACCGCCAGCGGTTGCGGCGGCCTGCGCGGGTCCGCCGGTGATCGTGCCGCCCGTTGCAGTGAACCCGGCGCGGGCGCCCGAGCGGAAGTTGGACTTCATCGCCTCGCCGCCCTTGGCGGCCGCCTTGCGCAGCGGCGAGAGAACGGCGCTCGCCGCGCTTCCCGCTGCCACCTGGCCGACCGCGGCCATGCCGCCCGCGACCGCGCCTGCGCCGCTCTTGCCGAACGAACCGAGGCTGTAGGCGCTGGTGGCGCCGCCCGCCATTTGCGCGCCGCCACGGGCAGCGGCGCCGGTCATCCGGCCTGCCGCTCCGACAGCGGAACCGGCCGCGCCCACGCCAAGCCGTGCGGCAGCCGCGCCACCGACCAGCGCGCCGCCTGCGGCCAGCGCGGTCCCGGCCGCAGCACCCGCGCCAAGCTGCGGGCCACCCGAGACGATGCCGTTGGCGATGCCGGGGCCGAAGATCGAAAGGCCCAGCAGCGACAGCGCGGCCAGCGCAATCGCCATGACCTGATTGATGTCGGGTTCCGCGCCCAGCCCGGCGGTGGTGAATTGGCTGAACAGCGTGGTGCCGATGCCGGTGATGACGGCGAGCACCAGCACCTTGATGCCGGTCGAGACGACATGGCCCAGCACGCGCTCGGCCATGAAGGCGGTCTTGTTGAAGAAGGCGAAGGGCAGCAACACGAAGCCGGCGAGTGTCACCAGCTTGAACTCGATCAATGTGATGAACACCTGCACCGCGATGATGAAGAAGGCGAGCACCACGATCACCCAGGCGAGCAACAGCACGAGGATGAGCGCGAGGTTCGAGAACACGGCCCAAAGGCTGGAGAACTGCCCCGCCGCATCGAGCAGGGGCTTGGCGGCTTCAAGCCCCTTCGCCGCGATCGTGCCGGGCTTCATGAACTCGTCTATGGTCAACGCCCCGCCGCTGGCCTGGAGACCAAGCCCGGCGAAGCTTTCGAACACGATGGTCGCGAGCAGCGAGAAATTGCCGATGATGAAGGCGAAGGTGCCGATGTAGAGGGTCTTCTTGACGAGACGCTGGAGCACGTCCTCGTCCGCACCCCAGGCCCAGAACAGCCCTGCGAGCGTCACGTCGATGGCGATGAGCGTGGTCGAGAGGAACGCGACCTCGCCGCCGAGCAGCCCGAATCCGCTGTCGATGTAGCCGGTGAAGACATTGAGGAAATTGTCGATAACGCCCGTGTCGTTCATGGCGCGACGCCTTCATCCGGCGCCGTGCCGCTGCCGCGCTCCATCTCGGGCGCGGGTTCGTCCTGGCGGAAAAAGCGGCGGCGGTTGGCGGCCCAGGCCGCCTCGCAGCCGCTATCCGGCATGGTGAGCGTGGCGCAGCGATCCAGCTCGCGAGCGAGCCTGGCTCGGCCTTCGTCCACCGGCAGGACGAGCGGGGGCACGGGCGCAGGCTCATCGGGCTGGACGGCGGCGACGATCGCCACCGCCATCATCAGCCCGGCCAGCGCCGCCACCCCTGCGATCTTCGCCGTGCGCGACATGGGGCGTCTCAGTTGCCCATGAAGCGGCGGAACCGCTCGCGCCCTTCGGCCTCCTCGGCCGCCTGGCGGGCGGATTGCAGGGCCTGCGCCCGGCCCTGCGCCGCGACGGCGGCGGTGAGGTCGGCAAGCTGCTGCGATTGCAGGGCGAGGAGTTGGTTGCCCGCCTGCGCCGCCTGAAGCGCGCCCGTCGCGGACTGGCTGGCCGAGACCAGGCTGTCCATCGTCGTGCGGGCGCCCTCGATATTGCCGACGACGCCGGCCTGAACCTGCAAGGCATCCTGAAAGGCGCCGACGCTATCCTCCCAGCGGGCATTGGCGTTGGCGACCATTTGCGCGTGATCGCCGGTCAGCACCGCGCCCTTGTAGCGGCCGTTGAACGCCTGCTGGATGTCCTGCACGTCGTAGGCGATGCGATGCGCTTCGCCGAGAAGCTGCTGCGTGCGCTGCACCTGCTGCTGGAGCTGCTGGAGCGACGAGAATGGCAGCGAGGTCAGGTTGCGCGCCTCGTTGATGAGGCTCGTCGCCTGGTTCTGGATTTGCTGAATCTGGTTGTTGATCTGTTGCAGCGACCGGGCGGCCGTCAGCACGTTTTGGGCGTAATTGGTGGGGTCATAGACGATCCCGCCGAATTGCGCGTAGGCCGGCATCGGCAGGATGATCGGCACGACGGCCGCGCTGGCGAGGATGCCGGCCACGATGGCACGGCGAATGGCGGGCAGTTTCATGAGGGCATCTCCATGTCTGGCGTGAGGGGAAGCTGGTGCTGGCGGTCGGAGGCCGGTTCCGGCAGCAGCTCGACGGCCCAGGCGCAGCCGCGGTGCCGCAGCCATTCGGCGGCGAAGGCGCTTTGCCCGTAGGCTTCGATGATCTCGGTGATGCGGAGCTGGTCGGACTTGGCCGAGGCGGCGGTGAAGGCCAGCGCCACCTCGCCCAGCCCCAGCTCGAACAGCCGGTTCCCCCGCCGGCTCTGACAATAGTAATCCCGTTTCGGGGTCGCCCGGCTGAGGATTTCGATCTGCCGGGCGTTGAGTCCGAACCGCGCGTAGATGGCCGCGATCTGCGGCTCGGCGGCGCGCTCGTTGGGCAGAAAGATGCGCGTCGGGCAGGATTCGATGATGGCCGGCGCGATGCTCGACGTCTCGATGTCGGCGAGGCTCTGCGTCGCGAAGACGACGCTGGCATTGCGCTTGCGCAAGGTCTTCAGCCACTCGCGGAGCTGGGCCGCGAAATCCGGGCTGTCGAGGACAAGCCAGCCCTCGTCGATGATGATGAGTGTCGGCGAGCCGTCCAGCCGGCCCTCAATCCGGTGGAACAGATAGGACAGCACAGCCGCCGCCGATCCCGCGCCGACCAGGCCCTCGGTCTCGAACGCTTGCACGTCGGCCTCGCCCAGCCGCTCGGCCTCGGCGTCGAGCAGCCGGCCCCACGGCCCGCCGATGCAATAGGGCGCGAGCGCCTGCTTGAGCTGCTGGCTCTGCAACAGGACCGCAAGCCCCGTCAGCGTGCGCTCGGCCTGCGGCGCGCTGGCGAGCGAGGTCAGCGCCGACCAGATATGCTCCTTGGCCTGGGGATCGACCGCGACGCCTTCGGAGGCGAAGATCGCCGCCAGCCACTCGGCCGCCCAGGCGCGTTCGGCGGGATCGTCGATGCGGGAGAGCGGCTGTAGCTGGACGCCGGTATCGGCATCATCGGATAGCCCGCCGCCGAGATCCTGCCAGTCCCCGCCCATCGCCAGCGCGGCGGCGCGGATGCTGCCGCCGAAATCGAACGCGAAGACCTGGCCGTTTTCGTAGCGGCGGAACTGCATCGCCATCAGCGCGAGCAGGACAGACTTGCCGGCGCCGGTCGGGCCGACGATCAGCGTATGGCCGACATCGCTGCCATCGGGGTGAAGGGAAAACCGGAACGGGGTCGAGCCTTCGGTCTTGCCGTAGAGCAAGGGGGGAGCACCGAAATGCTCGTCCCGTTCCGGCCCCGCCCATACCGCTGACAGGGGGATCAGGTGGGCGAGATTGAGGGTGGAGATCGGCGGTTGCCGGACGTTGGCGTAGGTGTGGCCGGGCAGTGAGCCGAGCCACGCTTCTATGGCGTTCATCCCCTCGGGGATCGTGGTGAAGTCCCGGCCCTGGACGATCTTCTCGACCAGCCGCAGCTTCTCGGCGGCAATGGCGGGATCGCGGTCCGATACGGTGACGGTCGCCGTCACATAGGCCATGCCGGCATAGTCGGCGCCCAGCTCCTGCAAGGCGGTGTCGGCGTCGGCGGCCTTGTTCGATGCGTCGCTATCGACCAGCGCCGAAGCCTCGTTGGTCATCACTTCCTTGAGGATCGCCGCGACGCTCTTGCGTTTGGCGAACCATTGGCGGCGGATGCGGGTGACCGCGCCCTTCGCGGCCTTCGCAGGCGTCGAAAGACGGCGGGCGAACCGGGCCTGCACCCCCATCCCGCGCCTCTGCGTGGGTGGGGGCCAAGCATCGCGCTGGACGGCAGGGCGGCGGCTAATTTGCTTCGCGATGCAAAGCGGCCCCTTGCGGGCCGCGGCGGAAATTAGCCGCCGAACGCCGTTGCCGGGCCGGGGCGGCTGTCGTCCCGAACGCCTCTCAAGAAGGCAGCAAGGGCGTGGTCTCTCCGATGACCAGCAGCGTTATCGCAACCGACAGGCCGGACCTTCCCAAACCCCGAGCCGAACCTCCGCCGCCTTTCCGGCTTCAGCCCGAGATGGCCAGGAACCGGCCCGCATCCTCGGGGATGAGCTGCGTGCCGAGGACCGATCGCAACCGCTCGGCTCCGATCAGGCGCAGATCCTCGTTGAAATCGCCGAGCATGGGCGAGAGCGGCACGACC
Organism: Alteraurantiacibacter palmitatis; assembly: GCF_037154115.1. Taxonomy (NCBI): domain Bacteria; kingdom Pseudomonadati; phylum Pseudomonadota; class Alphaproteobacteria; order Sphingomonadales; family Erythrobacteraceae; genus Alteraurantiacibacter; species Alteraurantiacibacter palmitatis. Next base: position 104,156 of record NZ_JBANRO010000010.1, read on the forward strand.
TCGATCCCGGCCGGCGAAGCCCGCTCGGTCAACCTCGTCAACGCCGCGTCGCCGGATGGATCGTCGTCGCGAGCGACATAGAGGCGTCGAAGCGCAGGCGGGAACAGGATGGCCGCGAGGTGGGACGAGGATAGAGCGGCGATCATGGGCATTGCGGGCATGATCGAACGCAGGGACAGGATGGTTTCGATGCCTTCGCCAGCGGTCATCACCCTGTCCGCTCGCCCGAAACGGACGCCGTGCCCGAGAAGGAAACCCATCGCGCGCCGAGGCGTCGCCACCGGGGCCTTCGTCGATGTGACAGGGTCGATCCAGGTGCGATGAACGCCAGTGATCGTGCCGTCGAGATCGGTGACGGCGGCTATCATGGCGGGCCATGCGCGACGAGTTCCGGGCAAGTCTTTCCGCGACGGGGTGTAATAGCAGCGCGGATGGAAGCGCAGGGGATCGTCGGTCCGCAAGCCGGTGATCGCACGGTCATGCAGATAGGCTTGAACGACCGATCCACGGACAGGCTCGGACGCGGCGAACAAGCGCCTGGCGGCTTGCGGCGAGCCCGTGGGCGCCTTCGGCTCGCGCGCGGGATGCGGACCATCGGCGCAAGGCTCGGGATGTGGCAGGCTGAGGAAGCTCCGCGCCTCGTCCAGCGTGTCGCGGAGATGCGCATGGCCACAGGCGAGCGCGATGATGTCGAGCAGGTCGCCATGCTCGCCTGTCGCGGCATCGGTCCATTTTCCGGCTTCGCCCCGTCCGTCCTCCGTTCCCCAGAGCCTCACATAGAGGCTGCGCCCCGGCGTATTGTGGGCATCGCCGACCAGCCAATAGCGGCCTTCACGATGCCCCTTCGACAGGTAGTGGCGGCACACCGCCTCGGCCCGGTCGCCGAGACGGTGCGCCAACTTGCCTGCCTGATCCGACAGCCGGCCCATCACGCAGCCGTCCGGTCGGCGATGCGCTGGAGCGGCCATCGCTTCATGATCCGTTCCAGCACCGCGACGCCACTGGAATCGACCGGCACGAACATGCGCAGCGTCCACGAGATGATTTCGTGGAACAGGCCGTAAGCGGTCAGCCGCTCGCGCATGGGGTCGGTAAAGCCCGTCAGCTCGATCCGGTAGGCGTTCATGACGCGCACGCGGCGAAGCTGAAGGCCCTCGGCCAGGTCGAGGACCGTGCGACCGTCCATCAGGGCGGCAAAGGCGGCCTGCGGGTCGAGGCTCGGAGCATTGTCGTTGGCTGTCGCCGTCGCCACCCAGGCCGGCGACACGCGGCGGCCGACGATCCGCTCGCCGTCATCGGTCTGGAGCCGATAGACGCGGGTGGATTCGTTGGGCAGGCGCTTCCAGATCGGGAGCAGCAAGCCGGTGACGATGTGCATGGTGCTCGTGGCGAACTCCGGCACTTCGGCCAGCTCCGCCTCCCATGCGCGGGCGAAGTCGGGACGGCTCGCTTCGCGCCATTGCGTCTGCGCCATCGCCTCCAACGGCATCGGCGTCGATTCCATAGGCCGGACCAGGCGCACGCGGCTCTCGATGCTGCCGTCGTCGAGCATGACGCCCTTCGTCGGTATCTGCACCGCCGCGCGGCCGGACTGCGCGTTGACCAGCAGGACCGCACGCGGGTCCGAAAGATGGTCGAGCGCCTTCGCCAGCGTAAGCGGCCGATTGCGGTCCTTGCGTTCGATCGTCAGCAACCTCGTCTCCGCCGTGGTGCCCGGATGCGTATAGATGGTGCTCCGGTCGGCAATCGTGAAGCTCTCGGCCCGTAGCGTCTCCAGACCCAGCTCGTAGGTTCCCGACGCGATGGCCCCCTCGATGCGGGCGGTCAGCAAGTCCTCGAACGCCGTGAACAGGATGTTCTGGAGGTCGATGGTGAGCGCCAGCATCCGGTTGAGGAAGGTGGTGATCGGCGGCAGTTCGTTCTTGAGGCCGGTGTCGTCGCGCAGGTTGAGACCCGTCGCCTCCTCGAAGGCCAACAGCGAGCATCCCTCGACCTTGCCCGCATAGAGCAGCCGGTAGAGCTGGCGCAGCGCGTCGCGCGCATATTGCGATTCCAGATTATCCTCGGGCCGGAACAGCCCCTGGCCGCCGGTCTGCCGCTGGCCGCGCGTGATCGCGCCCAGCGTGTCAAGCCGGCGCGCGATCGTCGAGATGAACCGCTTCTGCGCCTTCACGTCGGTCGTGACCGGCCGGAACAGCGGCGGCTGCTTCTGATTGGTGCGGTTGGTGCGGCCGAAGCCCTGGATGGCGTTGTCGGCCTTCCATCCCGCTTCCAGCAGATAGTGGACGCGCAGCCGCTGGTTCCTCGCGCCGAGGTCGGCGTGGTAGCTGCGGCCGGTGCCCCCGGCATCGCTGAAGATCAGGATGCGCTTGGCGTCGCTCTGGAACGCATCGGTCTCGCCGACATTGGCCGAGCCCGGCCGGCTTTCGACGACATAGCGGTCGATGCCGTCCGAGCCGCGCCGCTTGACGATGCGGCGCGAGCGTCCCGTCACCTCGGCGACAAGATCGGTCCCGAAGTGGTGGATGATCTGATCGAGCGCGGCGGGCACAGGGGCCAGCGAGGCGAGCCGTTCGATGAGCCGGTCGCGGCGCTCGACGGCCTCGCGGGATTCCACGGGATTGCCGTCCGCGTCGGTGACGGGCCGCGAGGACAGATTGCCCTCGCTGTCCGTGAACGGCTCGTAGAGCTGCACCGGGAAGCTGTGTTCGAGATACGAAAGGACATATTCGCGCGGCGTCACGTCGACGCGAACATCGTCCCATTCCTCGTTCGGGATGTCGGCGAGCCGGCGTTCCTGCAACGCCTCGCCGGTCGAGACGATCTGGACGACGGCGCTATGGCCGGCCTCCAGATCGCGCTCGATGCTGGCGATCAACGATGGCGTCTGCATCGCCGTGATGAGGTGATTGAAGAACCTCTGCTTCGCCGACTCGAACGCGCTACGCGCCGCCGACTTGGCTTGGGCGTTGAGCGTGCCGGTCGCGCCGGTGATGTTCGCGGCCTTCATCGCCGCATCCAGATTGTTGTGAATGATCTGGAAAGCGCCCGCGTAGGCGTCGTAGATGCCGATCTGCGCCGGGGTCAGCGCATGTTCGAGTATCTCATATTCCACGCCGTCGAAGGACAACGAGCGGGCGGAGTAGAGGCCGAGCGCCTTCAGGTCGCGGGCCAGCACCTCCATCGCCGCCACGCCGCCGTCCTCGATCGCGGAGATGAACTCGCTGCGGGTGGCGAAGGGGAAATCCTCGCCGCCCCACAGGCCGAGCCGCTGGGCATAGGCGAGGTTCTGCACGGTGGTCGCGCCGGTCGCGGAGACATAGACGACGCGGGCATCGGGGAGCGCGTGCTGGAGCCGAAGCCCAGCGCGGCCCTGCTGGGAGGGCGTTTGTTCGCCGCGCGCGCCCGTGCCTCCGGCGGCGTTCGCCATCGCGTGCGCCTCGTCGAACACGATCACGCCGTCGAAGTCGGCGCCCAGCCAATCGACGATCTGCTGGACGCGGCTCACCTTCTCGCCGCGATCCTGCGATCGGAGCGTGGCGTAGGTGACGAACAGCACGCCTTCGTCCAGCGTGATCGCTGTGCCCTGCCGGAAGCGCGAGAGAGGCGTCACTAGCAGGCGTTCCTGGCCGAGCGCCTCCCAATCGCGCATGGCGTCCTGATGCAGGGTCTCGGAGCGGCTGACCCACACCGCGCGGCGGCGGCCCTTCAGCCAGTTGTCGAGGATGATGCCCGCGACCTGGCGGCCCTTGCCCGCGCCGGTGCCGTCGCCGAGGAACCAGCCCCTGCGAAAGCGCACGGCATCCTGTGCATCGTCCGGCGCGGCGGTGACGACATCCCAGGTGTCATCGACCGTCCATGCTCCGGCGAGATGTCCGCTGTGCGCTTCGCCCGCGAGGATGACGGATTCGAGCTGGGCGTCGGACAGGACGCCATCGGCGACGAGGCTCGCCGGCAGGATCGGCCGATAGCTCGGCCGGGGCGGCGGGACCGAGGCCATCGCCGCGGACTGGACCAGCGGCGTCGGATGCGCCCTGGCGCCGTCGATCCGCAGCGATTGGAGCGCATAGGGCTCGTAGATGGCGTCGGTCAGGCGGCCGGCCTCGGCGGGCGTCCAGTCGATCACGTCATAGGCCAACTCCGCCACTTCGGGCAGCTTGGCCGGCGCAGCGGCCGGAACGGGCGTGACATGACGACGGCGCGCGGGCTTGGCCGACATCGCCCGCATGGCGACGGGCACGGCAACCGGCATGGCCGGTGGCGGGGTATCGGGACCGGACTCGCGCGGCGGGACATGATCAAGCACCCAGCCGAGCAGGGTCGCGGTGTCCGGGGCGACGCCGGGGGATGCTGGGAAGACGGAAGGATCGTCGGCCGGAACACGGTCGATCACGGTCAGCCGAGTGTCGATGGACGTGCCATGCTTGGCATAGACCCGGCCGTCGATCGCCGCCGAGAACAGGACGCGGCCCCGTTCCTGAAGCTGGGCGAAGGAGTCGGTCCAGGCGGGATTGTCGGGCGCGCAGCTCGCCCCGGTGATCGCGACCAGGCGGCCGCCCTCCGCGAGACGGGCCAGCGCCGAGCCGATATGGCGCAGGGCCGCGTCCTTCATGGTCCGATCGACATGCGCAACGGCCGAGAAGGGCGGGTTCATCGCCACCACGCTCGGCGCGATGTCCGCGCGCAGATAATCATGGATATGCGCGGCATCGTGGCGAGTGACGGGGCAATCGCCGAACAGGCCGGCGAGCATTTCGGCGCGGATCTCGGCCAGCTCGTTGAGAATGAGGCCCGCACCGCGCGTCTCGGCCTGGACGGCGAGCAGGCCAGTGCCGGCGGACGGTTCGAGCACCACGTCGCCGGGCCGGATCGCGGCCGCGATGGTGGCGACGAAGCCGAGTCCGGCCGGCGTCGAGAACTGCTGGAACGCCTGAGACGTCTCCGACCGGCGGGTATGGGTGGGAAGCAGCGCCGCCACCTTCTCGATCATCGCCAGCGCGGCGGCCGGCGACGCCGACTTGCGGAGGATGACGCTGCCGTATTTGCGCAGGAACAGGACCTGCGCCGCCTCGCAGGCGTCATAGGCGGTCTTCCAGTCCCAGGCGCCATCGGCATCGGAGCCGCCGAACGCGGTCTCCATCGCGGCGCGCAAGGCGCGCGCGTCGATGGCGCGGCCCCGTTCGAGGTCGGGAAGGATGAGCGCAGCGGCGGAGAGAGTGGATTGGGCGGTTGCGGCTAAAACGGGCGCGACCGGAAATGGCGCCGCAGACGCGGCGGGTGCAGCAAGGGTCATGGCGAATGTCCTGGGAGAGCCGGGAAGGAACGGGCCGCCGGACGCTCTCTCTCGATCCGGCCGACCCGCCCATTTCCGGCCCCCCTCTCACTCTCTCATGATGCGGGATGCGGAAGTCCTATGGCGTCGTCCCATAATATCTGTTATTCTGGATATATGGAATCAGAGTCGACCATCCTCGCCTTGAGCGCGCTCGCCCAACGGACGCGCCTCGATACCTTCCGCTTGCTGGTGCGGCACGAGCCAGACGGCCTGCCGGCCGGCGAGATCGCCCGTCAGCTCGACGTCCCGCAGAACACCATGTCCGCCCATCTTGGCATCCTGTCGCGTGCGGGATTGGTGAAGTCCGAACGGCAAAGCCGGTCGATCATCTACCGCGCCGACCTCGATAGGTTGCGCGCGCTCACCCTGTTTCTGGTCAAGGACTGCTGCGCCGGAAAGCCGGAGCTATGCGCGCCGCTCGTCGCCGAACTCACTCCCTGCTGTTGAAGGAGACCGCTATGTCCGCCGATCGCGTGTTCAATGTCCTGTTCCTCTGCACCGGAAATTCGGCGCGCTCGATCCTCGCGGAAAGCGCGCTCAACAAGCTGGGCGAAGGCCGCTTCTGCGGCTTCTCGGCTGGGAGCTTCCCCAAGGGCGCGGTCAACCCGATCGCGCTCCGGCTGCTGGAGCGCATCGACTATCCGACCGAAGGGCTGCGCTCGAAAAGCTGGGAGGAGTTCTCTCAACCGGATGCGTCGCATATGGATTTCGTGTTCACCGTCTGCGACGACGCGGCCGGTGAGACCTGCCCGGTGTGGCCCGGCCATCCGATGACGGCCCATTGGGGCATCGAAGATCCCAGCCATGTCGAAGGGACGGACATCGAACGCGAGCGCGCCTTCGTGACGGCTCTGCGCTATCTGGAAAACCGGATCAAACTGTTCCTAGCGCTGCCTATCGCGGCCCTTGAAGCCAAGGCGCTTGGCGCGAAGCTGCGCGAGATCGGCCATGCCGAAGGCTCAACCGCCCGGCGCGGGGATGCCGCGTGACCGACATCATCATCTATCACAACCCGGAGTGTGGCACGTCGCGCAACGTGCTGGGCCTGATCCGCAATGCGGGCTTTGAGCCGCATGTCATCGAATACCTGAAAACGCCGCCCACACGCGCCTTGCTCGTCCAACTCATCGAGCGCGCGAGTCTCACGCCGCGCGACCTACTGCGCGAGAAGGGCACGCCCTATACCGACTTGGGTCTGGGCGACGCTTCCCTGTCTGACGAAGCCCTTATCGACGCGATGATGGCGCATCCGATCCTCATCAACCGGCCACTGGTCGTCTCACCGCTGGGCGTGAAGCTCTGTCGGCCATCGGAAGCGGTGCTGGACCTGCTGCCTGCGCCACAACAGGGCGCGTTCGCCAAGGAGGACGGGCAGCAAGTCGTCGATCAAACCGGCGTGCAGGTGATCTGAGGCATGGCAACTGTTCCCGCCGGCACCGCGCCGGCCCGTCCCGGCATCTCCTTCTTCGAGCGTTACCTGACCCTATGGGTGGCGCTTTGCATCGTCGTCGGCATCGCGCTCGGTCATGCTCTGCCCGACCTGTTCGGCGTGATCGCCTCGGCCGAAGTGGCGCGGGTCAATCTCGTGGTCGCGGTGCTGATCTGGCTGATGATCGTGCCGATGCTGCTCAAGATCGACTTTGGTGCCTTGGGATCGGTGCGCCGGCACTGGAAGGGCGTCGGCGTCACCCTGTTCATCAACTGGGCGGTCAAGCCCTTTTCGATGGCGCTGCTCGCCACGTTTTTCCTTGGCTGGCTGTTCGCGCCGCTGCTGCCGGCAGGTGAAGCCTCTTCCTATATCGCCGGGCTGATCCGCCTCCGCGTATCCTGTTGCTCTACGGCTCCTTGCGCGAACGGTCTTTCTCGCGCCTCGCGGTCGAGGAAGCCGCGCGGCTGCTCCGGTTCTTCGGGGCAGAAACGCGCATCTTCGATCCATCCGACCTGCCGTTGCCCGACCAGGTGAAGGGCGACGACCATCCCACCGTCCATGAGCTGCGCGACCATGCGCTGTGGTCGGAAGGTATGGTGTGGTGCAGTCCCGAGCGCCACGGCCAGATCACCGGCATCATGAAGGCGCAGATCGACCATCTGCCGCTGGAGATGAAGGGGATGCGCCCGACCCAGGGACGAACGCTCGCAGTCATGCAGGTTTCGGGCGGCTCACAGTCGTTCAACGCAGTCAACACGCTGCGCCTGCTCGGCCGCTGGATGCGGATGTTCACCATCCCCAACCAGTCGAGCGTGGCGATGGCCTACAAAGAGTTCGACGAAGCCGGGCGTATGAAGCCATCGAGCTATTATGACCGCATCGTTGATGTGATGGAGGAGCTGGTTCGGTTCACTGTGTTGCTGCGCCCGCACGCCGCGCAGCTTGTGGATCGCTATTCCGAACGCAAGGCGGCGGGCGTCGTGGTCGATCCCGCCAACGATCTTTCGGCTATCGCTATTCGGTAGAATTGAAGTTGACGATTGCGAACGAGGTGCGCCTCTACATGGCAAAAAAAAAAAGGAGCCCGCCCCCCAGCCGAAGCGCAGGGACGGGCTATGCGAAGATCAGGCGTCAGGAGCGGTCGACAGCTTCCAGGTTTCGTGTCGGGCCTCGTCGATTACGAAGCCATGCGGGCCGGAGCAATATTCATCCTTGGGCACGAGAAACCCACGATACGGCCGCCGGCCGCGTTTCCCGCCGAGCGCCGCGACGCATTTCACGAAGCCCGGCGAACTCCTGGACCTGCTCGCGGATACGACGATCCAGTCCTGAGCATGGGCCTCCTCGAACAGGCGGCGATCGTTCTCGAAGGATTCGCCTGACGCGAGGGCGCGGCCGTGGACGGCTTCCCAGCACTCGGGGAAGGTGTTGCGCAGGGTCTTCTCCGCGATGCGCCGCTCGTAGGCCGTGAACAGCTCCGGGAAGCCAAACGCGACCTTCACCCACTCGCAGTCTTCCTCATACCAGCCGCTATCGACGCGCAGCGCGGGAGGCATGACGGCGTTATGGGCGTCATCGAGCTTGAAGCCGCCGTGGCTTGCCGTGGAGTGGAAGACCACGCCTTCGGCATAGACTTCGGCGCCCTGCGACCAGTCCCACGGCGTCCAGACGCCGTTGGCCGGTTCGCGGGTGCGGCCGATTGCCCGTTGTTCACGACAATGCTGGACATATTCTTCGACATGAGCACGGAAACCGGCCTCGGTCGGGACTATTCCGGCGGAGCCATAGAAGTCGGCCCGCGTCCACTCGGCTATAGGCCGGTTGGGACGCCACGCGCTTTCGATGCGTAAGCCCTCCGCGTCCGGGACGGCAAGGTAGGCGAAATCACCAACCAGTGCCGCCAGGTGGCCATCGGCGGTGAGACCATAAATGGCCTCGATCGGAGCCCCGCCGCTCATGCCGCCCTCCCGAGGGTCACGGCTTCGTCCTCGCCGACGATCTCAGCAATAGGATCGCAATAGCGGTTCTTCGCCATCCACGCCTCGGCCTCGGCCATGTCGGACGCGAGGCGGTGCAGCTCGACCCGGCCGCCGCGCCGCGAGAACACGCGGACCATGCCGGGCGCGGGACGTTCGAGAACCTCGAAGCAAAGATCGGTCGTGGCCTGAAAACCCCGGTTCACGACCATGACGATCGTGCCGTTCGAGCCGTAGTTGGCGAGGTGCAGCGTGAAGGTGGCGGGAAATGGCGTGCCGCCGAGCGTGCAGGCAGCCGACTTCTCGACCAGACGGCCCGTGTCATTGCGGCTCTTCCAGGCGGACAGCTTGCGCCGGAAGCGTTCGGGCGGTCGCGGCGTGCCATCGAAAAAGCGCAGCGTGGTGCCGAGCGGAACGGAGTCCACGACAGCGTGGCCGTCGAGGACGGACGAAACGGCCGCGCGCGATGGGTTGTGGATGTTGTCGGACATGATGTTTCTCCGGGAGAGCGGGAAAGGAGCGAGCCGTCCGATGCTCTCTCTCAATCCGGCCGGCTCATCCGGCCCCCGGCCTTCCTCGGGCTCTGGCCGCCGGCCCCGTCATGGGACCGGCGGCGCGCGGCTCAGTTCGTGAGCTTGCCGGCCGCAATGTCGGCGATCCATTCGGCGGCCTCGTCGAAATCGGCGTCGCCGTCTTCGACCTGCCGCGCCAGCGCGACGGCGCCCGAGCGGCCGAGCTGCCCGAGGCGCTGAATGGCGGCGAGCAGGACGGGGGCGAGCGCCTCGGCGTCCGCCAATGCGATCTCGTCGATCTTCATGGGGATACTCCTATGATGAGGGTGGAAGCCGCCCGGCCGGAAGTGGCCGGGCGGCCATGCGAAAGGCCCGGCGCTCGGCCGGGCCGTTGGTCGGCATTGTGAAGAAAAAGGGGCGGAGCGGCCGAAACCACCCCGCCCGATGCGGCTATTCCGCCGCGATGGCGTATGCCGAATCCTCGGTGTCACCATCGCCGTCCTCCCCGAGGAACGCCGGGAGCGCCTCGCCCTCCTCGCCGTCAACCGACGTGTCGGCGATCGGCAGGACGGGTTCGACGTCCGGCATCCGCAGCGGCTCGGGAAGCCAGCCGGAATCGGCCAGCAGCCGCTCGGCTTCGCGGGCCATGTCGCCCTTCTTGAGGTGGTCGATCAGCCCGGCCTTCTGCGGCTCCGTGCCTTCTGCGACGGCTTCGAGGATGCGGGGCTTGGTGACGCGGCCGAGATAATTCTCGTAGGTCGGCCGCCAGCCGGTCGCCGCCATGTCGAACCCGATCGCGCGGGCCAGGACATTGGCGTGCTCGATCCGGCGCGCGACGCCATGCGCCGAGACACGGCCGCCGCCATGCTTCGGGACCGGCTCCCATTGCGCGTTCACCGCATAGGCCGCGCAATGGGCGAACAGGGCTGCCTGGTCGGCGCCGTCGAGCTGCTGGATCGCGTCCCAGGCATCCTTGTCGGACTTGGGAAGTCGCGCTTTCCAACCGGCGTGACGTTCCTCCATCGCCTTCACCGCCGCGCTTTCCCGCAGGCCCGATGCCTGGAACGGGAAATAGACGCGGCTGACCGACAGCTCCAGGCAGCTCTCCGTGCGCACCTGATAGAAGGTGGTGAGCACCATCGCGTGCAGCACGGCGGCGAAGGCCACCGAGGGGTTCTGCGCGAAGGCGTCCTGCAAGGCGACCGTCCGGGATGCGGTCAGCTCGGCCACCAGCCTGTCCGGCAGGGGCTTGATGACCTCATCGTCGTCATCGTCGCTGTCGGCAGCGACCGGCGTGGAAACCGCCGCGCCATCGGCACCCGCCGAGGCCGTCTGCGCCGCGATGTCGGCCGGTTCATCGCCGGACGGCTCGACGATCGCGTCGACCTCGTCGTCAGAGGCTTCGACGATTTCGTCCTCGGGCTCATCCTCCGGCCGCACATAGCCGCGGTCGATATAGAGCGTGCCGTCGGCTTCGAGACCGACGAACACGCCGGCGCGGGCCTGCTCTTGCGCGTCGTAGGTGAAGCGGCCGCGCGACAACGTGGCCAGCTCGACGTCGATGGCGGTGACGCGGGCCTCGACCTTGGCCGGAACATCACCCGTGCCCGCCCACTGTTCCTCCAGCGCATCGGCCTCGGCCCGAAGCTCGGCGATCCGGGCTTCATCCGCTTCGGTCGGCGGCTCGCGGGTGGCGTCGATCTCGCGGCAGTCCTCGTCGTAGCCATAGGGCAGGTCGATCAGCGCCTCGACCCATTTCCAGCCCTCGGCCTTGATCGTCTCCGCCTCGGCGTCGAGCTTTTCGGCGACCAGGCGGTCGAGCAAGGCAGGATCGGAGACCCAGCCGCCGTCGTCGGGCTCGAACAGGTCGCGCGTCGGCGCCGTGCCGCCCGCTGCGAGATAGGCGTCGAGACCGACGAACAGCACGCGCCTGTCGGAAACCGGCACCATGTCCTCGGTCAGCTTGTCGCGAATGAAGGTCGGCGACTTGTTGACGCTGTGGTCGAGCTGCTTCCAGAGCTGCTCCTGGCGCTTGTGATCGTCGCTGACCGTGAAGGCCATGAGCTGATCGAGCGTCATGTCGCCGGCCGCATAGACCTCGTGCAGCTTGGGCGAGACCGAGGCGAGCTTGAGGCGCTGACTGACGACAGCCGGCGTCACGCGGAAATGCGCGGCGATGGCCTGCTCGCGCTCGCCCTTGTCGTGCAGCACCTTCATGCCGCGGAACTCGTCGAGCGGGTGTAGCGGCTCGCGTTCGCTGTTTTCCGCGAGCGAATCCTCTTCGGCGAGGACGGGATCGTTGGCCGCCTTGACGACGCAGGGGACCAGCGCGTCCCCGGCCATGCGCTTGCGCTTCACGAGGATCGCCAACGCGCTGTAGCGCCGACCGCCGGCCGGCACCTCGAACATGCCGGTCTCGTTGCCATCTTCGTCGATCTGCGGCCGGACGTTGAGGCCGTGAAGCAGACTGCGACGCGCGATGCTGTCGGCGAGGTTTTCGATGGTCACGCCATTCTTCACGCGGCGGACGTTGGATTGGGACAGGATCAGCTTGTCGAAGGGAATGTCCCGCGACGGGCTCAGAACGATCTTGGGGGCAGCTTTTGCCATGTCGGTTACTCCATGACGGGCCGCCGGGAGACACTCTCTCGGCTACCCAGCCCGTCACGAAACCGAAGGCCCCCCTCTCACTCTCTCCATGTGCATGGCGGCCGTTACACACCGCACATGCCTTCGCACTCGTTGCCCCACAGATCGAGCTGGCCGCGATCGGCCGGCGTGCTGAGGTCCGCCTGGTCGAGCGGCACGGCCGAGCGATGCAGATAGACCTCGCCCCTGATGCCGCGCAGGCCGGTGCGGATCGACTGATCGACCTCCACCGCCTCGGCCCAGGCTTCGGGATCACGGTCGCGAATCTCGCGCCAGCGCATGTCGGAATGGAAGGGACAGCCGACGCAGGCGCTCTTGGGCGGGATCGGATAGTCGTGCCGTTCGAGCCAGCGCAGGCAGTCATGCCGCGACATGCGTTGCTCGATGAGCGGCCAGCGGTTGACCTGCCACGCCTCGAAGGAAGGCTTCATGCGGATCAGCTCGTCGAGCGAAATGCCGATCCATTGCTCGACGACGGGATGGTCGGGCGAGCGGCGGCGGGTCAGGCCGACCAGCTCGCGGGCCTTCCGCCGAATGGGGACGATCTTGTAGTCCTTGGTGCATTGGCGCCGGATCATGCCGACCTCGATGCGGCCGCGCTTCACCGTGCGGGTGAAGGCAGGGATCGAGGCCCAGCGTTCGCCGCCCCCGGCCCGCAGCAGGTCGGCTCGAATGTCGCCGGCCGAGACGATATACACCGGGAAGGGCAGCATGCCCCGCGACATGAGCCAGGCGAGATGTTCGCGCACGGCACGCGGCTCCCAGCCGGTATCCGCGAAGATGGCGCAATCGGGCATCGGCCCGATCTCGCCGTGGGCGGCCATCAGCGCCAGGGTGGTCGATTGGACGCCCGCACCCAGGCTGAGCACGCGCAACCGGATCGCGTCGCGGGATGGATTCTGGCCGAGGGTGATAAGGCCCGCCGGATCGTAGCCGGTGCGGGCGACGGTGGTGGTGAGCGCCATCGCGTTTCTCCGCGACGGGCCGGCAGGGGCCGCTCCCTCTGCCTCGTGAGCCCGTCACGGCCGACCGGGCGCGGCTCTCACTCTCAGCGGGGGCGTTGCGGGGGCTGCGGCCCCCGCAGAAGGGGTAGCGGGAGACCGCAAGGGCTCCCGCTCAGGGGAAGGCTTTCCCCTCAAGCCTTCTCGGCTCTTGCTCAATATTCTTATTATGTTCCACAATGCAGCTTTGCGAATCAAGGAACGGGATATGAGCGTGACGATCTGCGGCGAGGACCGCACGAGGTTGAAAATCATGGGCGACGTCGAGGCCGAGTTGTTGGTGCCCGAGGATTCCGACGGGCGCTGCTGGATCAGCGTTTCGGACGGCACCTTGATCGAGGCGGCCTATGGCGACGGCGATGCCTGCCGCTTCAAGGTCAGCGAGGAAGGCGCCGGCATCACGCGGATTCAACGCGATGGCGCAAACGATGTGCTGCGCTTGGACTGGCGGGTGGAATGGGTCGCGGTGGCGCCGGCCGGCAATGCCGCTCGCGCGGGACGCGGCGAACCGCTACCGGAATTGCCCGGCCTGTTCGCCTGATTGACCAGCGTGATCCAGCCAATGATTTTCAGTTATTGCAGTTAGACGCCGAAAGACCTATCTTGAGCGGGAGGAGTTCGCCATGACCGCCCATGTCCTAGAGTTCATCGAATTGTCGGATCGCGACCGCAAGCGCGCCGCCCGTCTTCCCAAGCTGCGCAAGGGGGATCAGGTCGAGGTCCGGGTTCGCGACAGCGCCGGCGGCGAAAAGGCCGTATCCCTGCCGCCTCGGGCGGCGGCGCTGATCGAGACCATGCTGGACCGGCTTTATCGGGGCGACCGGATCGCCTTGCTCGCCGAGGAGCAGGAAGTGACGCCGAATGAAGCGGCGTCGATCCTCGGCCTGTCGCGGCCGCTGGTGGTGCATCGCATGGAGGTCGGCGATCTGCCGTTCCGCTATGTCGGCAAGCATCGGCGTGCGCTCTTGCGGGACGTGCTGGTCCTCAAGGGACAGCTCGATCTCCAGAGAGACGCCCAAGGCGCGCTTGCGAAGGATACCGAGGCGCTGATGAGGGATCATGGCCTATAGTCCGCCGAGGGCGGTCTATGATGCCTGCGTCCTCTATCCCTTCCACCTTCGCAATCTGCTGATCCAGTGCGCCGCCGACCGGCTGGTCGAGGCGCGCTGGAGCGCGGAGATCCATGACGAGTGGATCAGGAACCTCGCGGCCGACACATCGGGCCTGTCGGTCGAGCGCCTGACGGCGACCCGCGATCTGATGGACCGGGTTCTCCCCGATGCCAACGTTTCGGGATATGAGCGGCATTTGCCGAACATCAATCTGCCCGATCCCGATGATCGGCATGTCGTCGCCACCGCGATCGAAGCGGAAGCGTCGATCGTCGTGACATGGAATCTGCGTGACTTTCCGGTGCCGGAACTGCGGCGGCACGGGCTGCGCAAGATGACGCCGGACGCGCTAATGGTCGCCCTTCACGAAGCTGTGCCCGCCGCGGTGATCGCTGCGACGGCCAACGCGCGTCGCAACCTGCGGGTCTCCCGAATATCGGTCGCAGACTATCTGGCGGCGTTGGAGAGGCAACGGCTGAAACGGTTCGTGGCTGCGATCGGCCCGCACGCCCGCAAGCTCTAGCGGCGGCGTGCTACTCGATGAAGGTTACGAGATTACGCAGGGTCGATGCCATCCCCGTCTGATGGTCTTCGGCGCTGATACCTAGCGACACGTTTTCGCAGGCGATGGTGACACGGGTTCCGTCCGCCACCTCGGCAAGTGTCGTCGTCACCCGCATCATGCCGGCGAAGGCAGGATCGTCGGACTGGAACGCGACTTCCTCGACGATCAATTCATAGGGGACCAGCTCGGCGAAGCGGCCGGTGAACATATCCTCGCGTGCAGAGGTCTTCCCGACCACGCCAGGCACGGGATCGTCATAGATGAACGCCATCCGATAGGTGCCGCCGGGACGCGGATCGAACGCCTCGATGCGCGCGCTCATGCCCTTGGGCGGCCGCCACGATGCGACGGATTCGGCGTCGGTCATGGCGCGGAAGATCGCCCGCGCGGGAGCCAGGATCGGGGAGACCGCAGGGCTCCCGCTCAGGGGAAGGCTTTCCCCTCCCTCCTTCTCGGCTCTTGCACTTTGTTCCTTATTTGTTCAGAATGCGGCTTTACGACTTTAGCGCACGCACCGGGCGCTTCTCCCAAGCCGAGCTTGGGCTATCGAGCAACTTTCTTGAGTAGTTTGTCTCATGTCGTTAGCGTCAACAATGTGCAAACATTGAGGTTCCTTTTTGCGAGTCGTGTGTGCGTGATGCTCTGCATCGCGCTCACGCTCATCTTTGCCGGCACGTCTCTGTCCGGTGTGATCGACACGATCCAGCACGCACCGGGCGCCTCGACCGAG
Organism: Alteraurantiacibacter palmitatis; assembly: GCF_037154115.1. Lineage (NCBI taxonomy): Bacteria > Pseudomonadati > Pseudomonadota > Alphaproteobacteria > Sphingomonadales > Erythrobacteraceae > Alteraurantiacibacter > Alteraurantiacibacter palmitatis. The sequence continues at coordinate 119,465 of NZ_JBANRO010000010.1, forward strand.
CATCAGCATGTGCTTTTCAGCGACCTGACGGTCGAGCGGGACCATGCCGATGATCATCATGCGCCGCAGCCTGGCGACAACGATCCGGCCGATCATCTGCCCGGCAGCCATCACCATCATGGCGACAGCGGCTCGGGTATGCTCATCGCCACGCCGGCCGGTGCGACTCTGTTCGCAGTGACCGGCAATCCGCACGGCCTGGCGCCGGACAATCAGACGCTGGGCCTGCGCATCCCTGGCCCCGAGCGACCTCCAAAGACCCTGACGATGAACGCCTGAGCCCCGCGTCGCAGGTTCGGCGCGGGTTGTCCCACGCTTGCCCGCGAGGCTTCACGTCATGTTCCATTCCCGTCGCGCGCGCCGATGCGCGCGCTTGCTCCGGCTGCCGCCGCTCTGTGGCGCGCTATCCCTTCTCCTGTTCGCGCAGGCGGCTCAGGCTCAAAATCTGACCCTGTCCGATGCGCTGTCGAGGGTCGCCGCTGGCGATCCCGCCGTGGCGGCGAACGCAGCCCGGCTCGAGGCCGCCGATGCCGCCATCGCCCAGGCCGATGTGCGGCCGCGCGATGTCGTCGGCGTCGATGTCGAGGACTTCATGGGCACCGGCCCTTATTCGCCGATCGACCGCTCGCAGGCCACGGCCTGGTATGAGCGCACCTGGGAGCGCGGCGGCAAGCGCGAGGCGCGCATCGGCGCCGCCCGTTCCGACCTTGGCGTGACCGCCGAGCGCAACCGCCTGCGGATGCTCGACCTCATGGCACAGGTGCAGGCCGCATGGGTCGAGGCACTGGCGGCCGAGGCCGCGATCCCGATCGCCGAACAACGTCTCGCCGCCGCCGAGCGCGTCGAGGCGGAGACGAGCCGCCGCGTCGGCCACGCGCTCGATCCGCTGTTCGCGGGCGAGCGGGCAAGGACCGCCGTGGCGCAGGCCCGGATCGCGCTCGACCAGGCCCGCGAGAGTGCCCGCATCGCGCGGGCCGCGCTGGCTGCCTATTGGGGCGGGACGGCCGACTACAGCCTCGACGCGGCGCCGTTCGGCATCGTGGGGGCAAGCGTGGCGTCGGGCGATGACAGCCCCGACCTCGCGCTGCTCGCCGCCGAGCGCGAGACGGCGGCGTCGCGGGTTCGCCTCGCCGAGACCGGCAATGTCGGCGATCCGACGGCGCGCATGGGCCTGCGCCATTTCGGGCAAGGCAATGATGTCGCGATCATGATCGGCGGCTCGATCCCGCTTGGCAACCGTGCGGCCAACCGCGGCAATGTGGCGCGGGCCAATGCCGAAGCCCAGGCCGCCGAAGCCGAGATCGCAGTCGCGCAGGCGCAGATACGGCGCGAGATCGACGGGCTCGTGGCCGAACGCTCGGCGATCGCCTCGGAGATCGGGCGGATCGACCGCGAGGTGTTGCCGAGCGCCGAACGCGCGGTGGTGCTGGTGCGGGACGGCTTCGCGCGTGGCGGCACCGCTTTCACCTTCCTCGAAGTGAGCCAGGCGCAGCAAGCGGTGATCGACGCGCGATCCCGCCGCGTCGAGCTGCTGCGCCGATACCATCTGGCGGGCGCCCGGCTCGACCGGCTGACCGGCCGCCATGCCCCCCTCCTTGCCAGCGCGGAGATTCGCTGATGACACGATCCTTTCTTGTCGCGAGCGCCTTGCTCGCTTGTGTGCTGCTCGCTGCGTGCGGCGGCTCGCCCACGACCAACGAAACGACGGAAGCCGAAACGGCGCAAGCGGCCGACGCGGACTATGAACGCGGCCCGCATGGCGGGCGGATGCTGCGCAATGGCGACTTCGCGCTCGAAGTCACGATCTTCGAGGATGGCGTGGAGCCGGAATACCGGGTCTATCCCTATCGGGACGGCCGGCCGCTGGCGCCAGGCGAAGTCCGCCTCGCGATCGAGCTGGGGCGCCTTGGCGGTCAAATCGACCGCTTCGCTTTCCAGCCGCAAGAGGATTTCCTGCGCGGCAACGGCGTCGTCACCGAACCCCACTCGTTCGACGTGCGGGTGCGCGCCACCGAAGGCGGGCGGACACACAGTTGGTCCTATGCCTCATATGAGGGCCGCACCACGATTTCGGCCGAGGCGGCGCGGGCCGGGGGCGTGCAAACCGCGCAAGCCGGGCCTGCGACTGTTGCCGAACTGATCGACATGGGGGGCAGGATCGAGATCACGCCGGAAGGCCGGGCGGATGTGCGCGCCCGTCTTCCCGGCCAGATCGTCTGGATGAAAGGCCGGCTCGGCGAGCGGGTCAGCCGGGGGCAGACGCTGCTGCGCGTCGAGTCCAGCCATTCGCTCCAGACCTATGCGGTCACGGCGCCGATCAGCGGCGTGATAATCGAGAAGAACGCCAACGTCGGCGATACGACAGCCGACCGCGCCTTGTTCGTGATCGCGGACCCGACGAACCTCCACGCGGAGTTCTTTGTATTCCCCCGCGACGCCGAGCGTGTCCGGGTCGGTCAGCGGGTCTCCGTGCGCAGCCTGTCCGGCGAGGCGCGGATCGAGGCGCCGGTGGAGGCGATCCTGCCCACGGCCGACATAGCCAGCCAGACGCTCGTGGCCCATGTCCATCTCCCGCCAAGAGCTTCGCAATCCTTCCGCCCCGGCATGGGCGTGGAAGGATCGTTCGCCGTCGCCGAGACCCAGGTGCCGCTGGCGGTGCGGACGCGGGCGATCCAGCGCTTCCGCGATTTCGAGGTGGTCTATGCCAAGGTCGGCAACACCTATGAGGTGCGGATGCTGGAGATCGGGCGCCGCACGCCTGAATGGACCGAGGTGCTGGGCGGCCTGGAGCCGGGCACCGAATATGTGACCGATGGCGCTTTCCTGATCCGCGCCGACATCGAGAAGTCGGGGGCAAGCCATGACCATTGAGACCATGCCTCCCGAACGCCGGGGGCTGCTCGAACGCATCCTCGCGGCCTCCATCCGCTTCCGCTGGGCCGTCCTGGCGATCGTCGTGCTTCTGTGCGGCATCGGCGTCTGGAGCTTCCAGCGCCTGCCGATCGACGCGACGCCGGACATTACCAACGTCCAGGTGCAGATCAACAGCGAGGCGGCTGGCTTTTCGCCGCTGGAAGCCGAGCAGCGCGTCACCTTCCCGGTCGAGACCGCCATCGCCGGCGTGCCGGGCCTGCAATATACCCGCTCGATTTCCCGCTACGGGCTCAGTCAGGTGACGGCGGTGTTCGAGGACGGCACCGACATCTATTTCGCACGCCAGCTCATCAACGAACGCCTCCAGACCGCGCGCGACCAGCTCCCCGAAGGCGTCGTGCCGGAGATGGGGCCGATCGCGACGGGCCTCGGCGAAATCTTCATGTATGTGCTGGAGGCCGACCCGAATGCGCGCAAGCCGGACGGAAGCCGCTACACGCCCGAAGACCTACGCACCTTGCAGGATTGGGTGATCCGGCCGCAGCTCCGCAACACGCCGGGCGTCACCGAGGTCAACAGCATCGGCGGCTATGAGCGGCAATATCATGTGACGCCGCTTCCCGAACGGCTGTCCGCTTATGGGTTGACCCTGAACGATGTCGTGCAGGCTCTCGACAGGAACAACGCCAATGTCGGCGCGGGCTATATCGAACGCTACGGCGAGCAATATCTGGTGCGCGTGCCCGGACAGGCATCGGGTATCGACGATCTCCGCACGATCATCGTCACGAATCGCGGCGGCGTGCCGATCCGCATCGCGGATGTCGCCGACATAGGCATGGGCGAGGAGCTGCGCACCGGCGCGGCAACCGAGAACGGCGAGGAAGTCGTGCTCGGCACGGTGTTCATGCTCGCGGGCGAGAATAGCCGGATCGTCGCGCGGGCGGCGGCCGAACGGCTCGAGGAAGCGGCGCAAGCGCTTCCGGGCGGGGTGCGCGCCGTCCCGATCTACGACCGCACCGATCTCGTTGACCGCACCATCAAGACGGTCGCGACGAACCTTGCCGAAGGCGCGCTGCTGGTCATCGTCGTGCTGTTCCTGTTGCTCGGCAACATTCGTGCGGCGCTGATTACGGCGGCGGTGATCCCGATCTCCATGCTGATGACGATGACGGGCATGGTGCGCGCGGGGGTGTCGGGCAATCTCATGAGCCTGGGCGCGCTCGACTTCGGCCTCATCGTCGACGGCGCGGTCATCATCGTCGAGAATTGCCTGCGCCGCTTCGGCGAGGCGCAGCATCGGCTCGGGCGGCTACTCACACGCGACGAGCGCTTTGCGCTGACGGCATCCGCCAGCTCCGAGGTCATCCGGCCGTCGCTGTTCGGCGTCACCATCATCACGCTCGTCTATGTGCCGATCTTCGCGCTCACCGGCGTCGAAGGGAAGATGTTCCATCCAATGGCCATCACGGTGGTCATGGCGCTCACCGCCGCGCTTCTCCTGTCGTTGACCTTCGTTCCGGCCGCCGTCGCCATGTTCGTCACCGGCAAGGTCGAGGAGAAGGACAGCCGGCTCATGGGCTGGGCCAGGCGCGCTTATGCGCCCGCGCTCGATGCGGCCTTGCGGTTGCGCGTCGCCTTCGTCGTGGGCGCGTTGGCACTGGTGGCGATAGCGGGCTTTAGCGCTTCGCGCATGGGTTCGGAGTTCGTGCCCAATCTCGATGAAGGGGACATCGCGCTCCATGCCCTGCGCATTCCGGGGACGAGTCTCAGCCAGGCCATTACCATGCAGACGACGCTGGAATCGCGGTTACGCCAGTTCCCCGAGGTCGAGCGGATCGTCTCGAAAATCGGCACCGCCGAAATCGCTACCGATCCGATGCCGCCATCGGTCGCCGACACCTTCATCCTGCTCAAGGATCGTTCCGAATGGCCCGATCCCAGGAAACCGCGCGCCCAGCTTGTCCGCGAAATGCAGGACGTGGCGGAAGGCGTTCCCGGCAACAATTACGAGTTCACCCAGCCGATCCAGATGCGGTTCAACGAACTGCTGTCCGGTGTCCGTGCCGATGTCGCGATCAAGGTGTTCGGCGATGATCTCGATCGGTTGCTGGCGATCGGCGAGCAAATCGAGGGGGCGGTCAGCGGGATCGAAGGCGCTCAGGATGTGAGCATCGAGCAGGTGACGGGACTGCCGATCCTGCAAATCACGCCCGACCGGGCGGCACTTGCGCGGCTCGGCCTGAATGTCGGTGACGTTCAGGATGTCGTGGCGGTCTCGATCGGCGGCCAGCAGGCAGGCCAGATCTTCGAGGGCGATCGGCGGTTCCCGGTCATCGTGCGCCTTCCCGAGGACGTGCGTTCGCGTGCCGATGAAATCGGCCGTCTGCGCATACCTGTAGGTGGAACGAGCGAGGCGGGAACCCGCAACTTCGTGCCGCTCGCCGATGTTGCCCGTGTCGAGGTCGTGATCGGGCCGAACCAGATCAGCCGTGAGGATGGCAAGCGGCGCGTGGTCGTCACCGCCAACGTCCGGGGACGGGATCTGGGTTCGTTCGTCGAGGAAGTGCGGGAAAGGGTCGGCGCCGAGGTCGAAGTGCCGTCAGGCTATTGGGTGAGCTATGGCGGCACGTTCGAGCAGCTCATCTCGGCGGCGCAGCGCCTGCAAATCGTCGTCCCGATGGTGCTCCTGCTGATCTTCGGCTTGCTCTACGCGCTGTTCCGATCGTTCAAGGATGCGGGCGTAGTCTTCTCGGGCGTGCCGTTGGCGCTGACCGGAGGGGTGGCCGCGCTTCTGCTGCGCGGGATGCCGCTTTCGATCTCGGCCGGGGTCGGCTTCATCGCCTTGTCGGGTGTCGCCGTCCTCAACGGGCTGGTGATGCTGAGCTTCATCCGGCAGCTTCGCGCGGACGGGATGGACCTCGATCCCGCGATACGCGAGGGCGCACTGACACGCCTGCGGCCCGTGCTGATGACGGCGCTCGTCGCAAGCCTCGGATTCGTGCCGATGGCGTTCAACGTCGGCGCGGGCGCGGAAGTGCAAAGGCCGCTCGCAACGGTGGTGATCGGCGGCATCATCTCCTCGACGATGCTGACCCTGCTGGTGCTGCCGGCGCTCTACCGCATCGTGCATGGCCGCCAGGCACAACCCGAAGCGCAGATACCGCCGGAAATGGCGCCCGCCGCAAGCTGACCTCCATGCCGCTCCCATGTGCTGCCGATGACACACGGGAGCGGACCCGCCAAGGACACCTCCCATGCTCTCGGTTCTCGCCAATCGCACCTATCGCCATCTGTTCCTGGCGCAGATCATCGCGCTGATCGGCACCGGCCTCGCCACGGTTGCGCTCGGCCTGCTCGCCTACGACATCGCCGGCGCCGACGCGGGCGCCGTTCTCGGCACCGCGATGGCGATCAAGATGGTCGCCTATATCGGCGTCGCGCCGATCGTCGGCGCCTATGCCAGCCGGCTCCCGCGCCGCCGTTTCCTTGTGGCGATGGACGTGGTCCGCGGGCTGGTCGCGCTGGCGCTGCCGTTCGTCGATCAGGTCTGGCAGGTCTATGTGCTGATCTTCGTGCTGCAATCGGCCTCGGCCGGGTTCACCCCGACCTTTCAGGCCACCATCCCCGACGTGCTGCCGGACGAGAAGGATTATACCCAGGCGCTGTCGCTCTCGCGGCTCGCCTATGACATGGAGAGCCTCACCAGCCCGATGCTCGCCGCCGCGCTGCTGACGGTGATGAACTTCCACTGGCTGTTCTCGGGCACGGCGGTCGGGTTCGCCTGCTCGGCGCTGCTGGTGCTGACCACCGTCCTGCCGCGCTCCACCGCCGTCAGACCCAAAGGCGGCATCTACGACAACACCACACGCGGCGCCCGACTGTATCTCAAGACGCCCCGGCTGCGCGGACTGCTGGCGGTGACGCTCGCCGCCGCGGCCGCGAGCGCGATGGTGATCGTCAATACCCCGGTGCTGGTGCAGGCGGCGCTCGGGCGCGGGCAAAGCGCGGTGGCGCTCGCGCTTGCCGCGTTCGGCGGCGGCTCGATGCTGGCGGCGCTGCTGCTGCCGCGCCTGCTCGAACGGCTGCCCGACCGGACCGTGATGCTTGGGGCGGCGTCGGCAATGACGGTCGCGCTGGGCGCGCTCGCTTTGTCCTGGCGCGGTCATTCTTCGCCCGATTATTGGAGTGTCATTCTCGTCGGCTGGTTCGTGCTCGGCATCGCCTATTCGGCGAGCATCACGCCGGGCGGCCGCCTGCTGCGCCGGTCATCGGGCAAAGCGGATCGTCCTGCCCTGTTCGCCGCGCAGTTCGCGCTCAGCCATGTCTGCTGGCTGATCGCCTATCCGCTTGCTGGCCAGACCGGCGCGGCGGGCGGCATGGGGACGGCGCTGGTGGTCGCAACCGTGCTGGCGCTGATCGGGACGGTGATCGCGTTCGGCATCTGGCCTGCCGAAGATCCCGAAGTGGTGGCACATAGCCATGATGACCTGCCGCCCGGCCATCCGCATCTCGCCAAGGGGCATCCCGAAGGCCGTGCCGCCCATGCCTTCGTGATCGACGAACTGCATCCGAACTGGCCAATCCGGTAGCGGCGGATCAGTGCGTTCGGCCTTGCGCGCTGTCCGAACGAAGGGCGAAGCCGGCCGGGGGCCAGACATGGGCCTCGCCCTGGCAGGAGCGGCACCAGGCATAGAGCGCGTCATAGACGATCATCCCCTGCGCCAGCATCGCATGGTCGTCGGGATAGATCGCCGACAGCCCGAGCGAGATGGCGAACAGGCCGCCCGACTGCGGCGTCAGGTCGAGCCGCGAGGTGTCGGCGCCGCGCACGATCAGCGCGAGCTGGGCCAGCGCGGGATCGTCGAGACCATAGCGGTCGAGGAAGGCATCGAAGCTGCATTTCTCCCCGTCATGGCTCAGCTCGGCGCCGGGGATGTCATAGGGGATAGCGCCTTCGCGCTCGGCGACCGCGAATACCTCGCCGGCCGGCACATAGAGAAACTCCGGCGCCTCGTCGATGAACCGCGCGATCAGCCAGGGACAGGCGATCCGGTCGATCTTGGGGCGCTCGCGGGTGATCCATTTCATCGCCGCCTCCCGCGTCAGGTCCGGGCGGCCGTGATCGCCTGCGCGTAGCGGCGATCGGCCGCTTCCCAATCGAGGTTCCTGAACCAAGCGTCGATGTAGTTCGCCGCCTGGGTGCCATAGTCCATGTGGAAGCTGTGCTCATACATATCGAGCGCGAGCAGCGGCACGCCCGCAGCGGCCCCGTGCATATGGTCCCAAGCCCAATGCGTGTGGAGCGAGCGGGTATGGAGATTATAGGCGAGAATGGTCCAGCCCGAGCCGCCCGCGAGGCTCATGCCAGTGCGGCGGAACTCGGCTTCCCAGGTGGCGAACGATCCGAACGCGGCCGTGATCGCGTCACGCACCGCGCCCCCTGCCTGGCCGTTGCCGCCCAGCCCGTCGAAATAGATTTCGTGCAGCACCACCGAGCCGGTGCGGTGCAGTTCCTCGCGCTTGAGGCCGCCGTAAACGACCGGCGGCAGCTCGGCATCGGCGAGGGCGGCGGCCAGCCGGGTCTCGATCATGTTCCGCGTGCGAACCGCGCCGATATAGTTGTTCTCCCAATGCGACTTGATGAGCCGCTCGGAAAGGCCATCGAGCTTTGCCGGATCGAACTTGAGGGGCTTGGGCTGATGCCCGCCCGCGAAGGCGGGAGGGGGCGTTGCCTTGGGTTCCTGCGCTTCGACGCTATCCATCGCTGCCATCACAACTGCTCCTATTCCAAGGGCCTTCACGGCCGATCTGCGCGAAACTTCCGTCACGGCACTTCTCCGTTCATGTGAGGAGGACGTAGGCCGCGCCGACGCCGGCGCAGGCGAACAGCACCGGGATCATGCCGGCCTTAAACCGAAACACCGCGAGCGCGGCGCCTGCCGCCAATATCAGAGCGGGCAGGTTCAGGGAGGCAAGGACCGGCATCTCGAACCCGGCGCCCACGATCCTGACCTCGCGCACGTCACCAAAGAGTGTGTGGATGGCGAACCAGAGCGCGAGGTTGAGGATCACGCCGACCACCGCCGCCGTGATCGCGGTGAGCGCCGCCGAGAGCGCCCGGTTGCCGCGCAGCCGCTCGACGAACGGGGCGCCGGCGAAGATCCACAGGAAGCATGGCAGGAACGTCACCCAGGTCGTGAGGATCGCGCCCAGCGTTGCGGCGACCAGCGGCGGCAGGCCGGTCGCATCGCGGAAGGCCGCAAGAAAGCCGACGAACTGGACCACCATGATGAGCGGTCCCGGCGTCGTCTCGGCAAGCCCCAAGCCATCGAGCATCTCGCCGGGCCGGAGCCAGCCATAAGTGCCCACCGCTTCCTGCGCGACATAGGCTAAGACCGCATAGGCGCCGCCGAAGGTGACGATCGCCATCTGACTGAAAAAGGTCGCGATGCGGGTGAACACGTCGTCCGGGCCGAGCAGCGCGAGCAGCACGATGACCGGCGCCAGCCAGAGGAGCAGCAGCGCGCCGGAAATCTTGAGCGACCAGGCGAGGTTGGGCCGGGCATGGTCGGGAAGCCCCTCGCCGAGCGCGGTATCGCGGTCGTGGACGACATTGCCGGCCGCCGATCCATGTCCGCCGCCGCCTTTGAATGCGGTCAGCCCGCTGCGCCCGCCGATATACCCGGCAAGAGCGGCGATGAGCACGATCAACGGGAACGGCGCGTCGAGGAAGAAGATGGAGACGAACGCGGCGGCGGCGATGCCGCGCATGACATTGTTCTTGAGCACCCGCGAACCGACGCGCACCACGGCCTGGACCACCACGGCGAGTACTGCTGCCTTGAGGCCGAAGAAGAACCCTTCAATCAGCGGGGCATGGCCGAGCAGCACATAGATGTAGCTGAGCGCCAGGATGGCGAGGAATCCGGGCAGGACGAACAGAGCGCCTGCGACCAGCCCGCCCTTCGTCTTGTGGAGCAGCCAGCCGATATAGGCGGCGAGCTGCTGCGCCTCGGGACCGGGGAGCAACATGCAGTAGTTGAGCGCGTGCAGGAAGCGCTCCTCGCCGATCCATTTCTTCTCGTCGACCAGGATACGGTGCATCACCGCGATCTGCCCGGCGGGACCGCCGAAGCTCAATGCCGCGATCCGCGTCCAGACACGCATGGCCTCGCCGAACGGGATGCCGTGATCCCGGTATGGCGCGTCCGACCGCTCCAGCGGCTGGGTGACGGTGACGCTCACCGCTCGGCTTTCCGGCTGCTGAAATAGGCGTGGAACTGGTCGAGCGCGTCGCTGCCGTGCGCGATCCGGTCGAGATCGTCGTCGGTGGACGCGCAGACGCCCGACAGCATCGCGCCAAGCCCGGCCGCCTCGGGCCGGTCGAACTTGCCGTCAGCAATGTCCAACTCGTGGATGATCTGTGCGATCGACACCAGCGCGGCATCGCCATCCAGCCCGGCGCGAAGCACCAGCGTCTCGAAGCTGCACCGATCGCCCTCATGGGTGAACTCGGCATCGACCATATCGAAGCGCAGCTCGCTGGCCTCGGGCGTATAGCTTTTGCCGCTGATGAACTTGAAACTCGCCTTGGAGTCGATGAAGCGGCGGATCAGCCAGGCGCAGGCGATCCGGTCGACATGGACGCCGCGCCGCGTCACCCAGGTCCGGCCCTTGAGGTCGGCGAGCGTCAGCTCGGGCGGTTTGTCCGACCGGCTGACATCGGGATGCGCGTAACGCTGCTCGTCCAACTCGCGCAGCGCCGCTTCTGCGACCTGCCGGCCATGCGCGCCGAAAAAGTCGAGCCGGACGATCTCGGTAAGCCGCCGCTGGAGTTTGGCGATGTCGGGACCGGACGCCGGACCCGTATCGAGCAGCCGCCGCGCGGCATCGGCCAGCTCGTCATAGTCCGCGTCGCGCGCCGCATCGAACAGGGTGCGCAGTTCGGCATCGCTCTGGCCTTCGATCAGCCGCGCGTCGATCAGCACGGCCTCGCCGCCGCTGGCGGTGATCTCGGCGAGCAGGTCGCGAAAGGCGGTCTCCGTTTCCTCGCGGCGCGGCAGCACGTGGACGGCGTTCTTGAGCGGCACCGCGCCGATCGCCTGCAAGCGGCGCCAGATTTTCACGCGCAGATAGGGCGGTTTTGCCGGAAGCTGATGCAGCAGCGCCAGCCAATGTTCTGAGTCAGTTGAAGCGATCATGGTGCATGTGTATCAACGCACCCGACTCGATGAAACAACTATATCTCATATCCGCTGCCACGCTGATCGCGGCTATTGCGCAACCCGCCTCTGCGCAACAGGCGCCGCCCGATGGTCTGACGCTCTCCGGTTCGGTGCGTATGCGCTACGAGGCGCTAGACGGGCAAGCGCGCGCCGGGTTCGGCGCCGAGGACGAGCTGTTTAGCATCCGCACGATAATCCTTGCCGAATATCGGGAGAACGGATTCCGCGCCGGGATCGAGCTATACGACAGCCGGGCTTATGGCAGCCAGCCGGGAAGCGCGATCGGCACGGCCGAGGTCAACACGCTGGAGCCGGTGCAAGCCTATATCGGCTATGAGGTTCGCGAACCCTTTGGCCGGGGCACGGCGCTGGCCGTGCAGGCGGGCCGGTTCACCCTCAATCTTGGCTCGCGGCGTTTGGTCGCCGCCGACGACTATCGCAACACCACCAACGGCTATTCGGGCCTGCGCGGCGACATCCGAGCGAGCAACGGCACGGCCGCGACGCTGTTTTATACGCTGCCGCAGGTGCGCCTGCCCGACGATCGGCCGTCGATCCTCGACAACAAGGTCAGGCTCGACCGCGAGAGCTTCGACTTGCAACTCTGGGGCGGGCTGGTGAGCAGGCCGCGCGTCGTGGCGGGCGCTCTGGTGGAGATCGGCTATATCGGCCTTACCGAGCGCGATGCGCCGGGACGTCCGACGCGCAACCGCCATCTCCACAATGTCAGTGCGCGGCTGATCCGCGATCCCGCGCCGGGCAAGGCGGATTTCGAGGTCGAGGGCATCTATCAGTTTGGTTCTGTCCGATCGTCGCTTGCCGCTGACGCGCCCGAACTCGATGTGTCGGCCTGGTTCCTCCATGCCGATGCGGGTTACACATTCCCCGGCCCGCTCAAGGCGCGGCTGTCGGTCGAATATGACCATGCCAGCGGCGATGGATCAGGCCGTTCTTATGGGCGGTTCGACACGCTGTTCGGGATGCGCCGCGCAGACCTCGCCCCGGCGGGCATCTATGCGCAGATCGGCCGTGCCAACATCAGCACGCCGGGCGTCAGGCTGGAGATGGCGCCGACGCCCCGACTTGACGGGTTCGTCGCCTACCGGGCGATGTGGCTCGCCGAGAGGACCGATGCTTTCTCGACGACGGGCGTGCGCGATCCGTCGGGCCGATCCGGCTCGTTCGCCGGACACCAGATCGAAGGTCGGGTGCGCTGGTGGCTGATCCCCAATCTGCTGCGCGCCGAGATCAATGGCGCCTGGCTCGGCAAGGGGCGATTTCTGGAGGACGCGCCCAATGCGCCGCGAACGGGCAACACCCGCTATGTTTCTATCGCGGTCACGGCAGGATTTTGACGCAACTACGTGGCTTTGGAGTTCCGAACGAGGCCGAGTTCAAATCCGCACGCTTCAACCATCACCGACTGCATACGGTGAGTAAAGTTCGGGGCGTTTCCGCTGGAAATCAGGGGTTTGCGGGCATTATGCCAGCCAAGCTGGTGAGTTTTTGGACCGACCGATTCGCGATCAGGAGAGGTGATCGCTCTCTCAACTAACTGAATTTCTTTGGGAATTTTGGCGCACCCGACAGGATTCGAACCTGTGGCCTCCGCCTTCGGAGGGCGGCGCTCTATCCAGCTGAGCTACGGGTGCGGATGGCTTGAAGCCGTATGATTTGCGCCGAAGAAGGTCAATCCGCGATCAATCGGGCCGTCCAATCGCGGTGAGTTTTTGGTGAGTTTTTTCGTTCGTCCTTTCTTGGGTCTTCCTAAGTGCCCGGATTACCTGTATAAAGACACTGCTCTCGCGTTGGACGTGAGCCTTCGGAGGGCAGCGCTCTATCCAGCTGAGCTACGGGTGCGTGTTGCCGCCGCCTAGCAACGGGCGGGCGATGCGCCAAGCTTAAATCTGCTCTGCTCGCCTTGGGCCTGCGGCAAGCGGTCAGTTCTGCACCGATCCGCGTTCGCCAAACTGCGAGAGGCGGCGACCGTCGGGCCGCGTCACGGTTACGTTGAAGCCGCCATTGCGCCCGTCGCGCAGCGGGTAATGCGTCAGGCTGATCACCTGGCCCGGCGCGAGCGATGTGCGCGACCAGCCATAGCGCACCAGATGGTTAGGGCTCATCCCCTCAAACGCCCAGCGCGTGCCCTGCGCATCGCGCACATACAGGAAAGTGTGCGGATTGGTCCATTCCCAGCGTTCCACCGTCACATTCTGCATGGTGACTTCCTGCCCCCAGGCGAACATCGCGGTCGAATGGTGCGCGGATCCCGGTACCGTCATCGCGGCGCCGCCTGCCAGGGCCAATGCGGCAGCCAGCGCGGCAAAGCGCACCCGGTGGCCAGTGGTGGTGCTTTTCATGCGTTTTCTCTCCTCGCGACGGGTCACGCCCCGCGTGCCCGAGCTTCCCGGCGCATATTGTGCCAGCATTGGCCGGACAGAATCAACCCGCCTGCTTGACTTGATACGAATTGCGACATCAATTGCATGGGCAAAGGCAACGCAGGCGGTAATGCTGAGGCCGCAGCTTCGCGCAAGATCGAGCGCGCAAAACGACGAATGGGGAGGGTAAGGGATGAACTGGGCCATTAACCGGGCAGGCCGGGTAAAATGGGCAGCGGGCAGCATGGCGGGCGCAGCAATGCTGATGGCACTTCCAGCCGTGGCGCAGGACACTTTCACGCCACCCCGCGCCACAGCCTATGCCGAAGCAATGGCGCTGCCCGACTGGACGGGCATCTGGTATCCCGATTGGGGCGCGCTGTTTTCCAACCGCGCCGTGCCGCCCGTGCTCACTCCGCAGGCGCAGGCCGCTTACGACGCCTATCGCGAATCGATCCGTGAAAACGGGCCGAATCAGGAAGCGCAGGCACAGTGCCTGCCGCCCGGCATTCCCGGCGTGATGCAGCAACCCTATCCGATCGAGATCCTGTTTTCGCCGGGGCGGGTGACAATCCTGACCGAAGCCTATGACCAGATCCGCCGCATCTATACCGACGGACGCGGCCACCCGGAGGAGCCGGACCTGTTCTTCAACGGCAATTCGATCGGCTTTTGGGACGGCGATATGCTGGTGGTGGACACGATCGGCCTGCATCCGCGCACCAACATCATTGCCGGCATCCCGCACACGGAAAAAAGCCATGTGCACGAACATATCTGGATGCCCGCGCCCGGCCAGCTGATGGTGGAATACACGATTACCAATCCGGACGTGTTGGCGCGCCCCTATGTCACGCGCATTGCCTACAGGCTCGATAACGAATTCCCGATGCGCGAATATGTGTGTGCGGAAAACAACCGGCTGGAATCGGGCGAGCACGGAGCGAATATCGATCTGGGCTTTGACGACATCGAATAGGGGCGGCTCGCCCGGCGCCTGCTAACCAAATCGCAAGGGCGCACGCGCTAGGGTATATGCCATGGCAACAGCACCGCCCCGCCCCGCAAATCCGGCAAGCCCGAACACCACCAGCCTGCGCTGGGCGGCGCTCAGCGATGCGGGTGCGGTGGTGGCGGCGCTGGCCGGGGCCGAACCGGAAGCGCCTGACCTGCGCCTGCGCAATTTCCCGCTGCTCATCCGCGAATGCCCGGCCTGGCAGCGCCAGTTGGCCCTTGACGCGGTGGAAGATCTGGCGGCGGTGATGGAGCAGGGGATTGCCGCGCTGCTGGCGATCAATGCGCGCGGCGCCGATCCGCGCCCTGCCGCCCGTGCGCTGTGGGCCGAATTTCACGCGGCCCGCACCGCGATGCTGGCCCTGCTGCCGCAGACCGGCGGAATGGGGCCGCTGCGCAGCGCGTAATCAGGCACGGCTTGACCGTGTTCCTCTTTCGTTCCATCGTGGCGTCATGCTTGATTCGCCCGCACCACCTGTCGAAACCATTTCTGGTCCGCGTGCGCTGGCCGTGGCGCGCGGGATTGGCCGCCTGTTCGCGCGCAACGGGATCTGGGTGATCCCTGAAATGCCGCTGCGCAATGGCCGCCGCGCCGATCTGATGGGGCTGGATGCCAAGGGGCGCATCGTGATTGTCGAGATCAAGACTGCGCGCGGCGATCTGATGGGCGATGGCAAATGGCCCGATTACCTTGATTTCTGCGACCGGTTCTTCTGGGGCCTTCCGCCCGAACTGGACCGGGCCTGTCTGGAAGGGGAGGATTTCCGCCCCGATCTGTGCGGGGTGATCGTGGCGGATGAATATGATGCCGAAATCATCCGGCCTGCCCCCAGCCACCCGCTGGCGCCCGCGCGGCGCAAGGTCGAGGTGGAGCGGCTGGCGCGTGCCGCCATGCGTCGCCATGCGGTGCTGACCGATCCGCATTGCGCCGCGTGGGCGCTGGGAACGGCGGATTAGGGCGCCGCGCCTGCCTGGCGCGTCCTGTGGCGCTTCCTGTGGCGCGTCCTGTCAGCGTGATCGGGCGGCAACGCTCTGGCAAGCAATGCCGGTATAACCGTCGCAAAGGCTTTGGTCTGTTCCACCGGGTTTGCTAACAGGGCTGCAATGCTGCTTGCGATCATCCTTTCCGCACTGGCGATGACCTTGATCGTGGGCCTGCGCTATCTGGCGACCAGCGGCCTGTTTGCCTTTGCGACAGCGCGGGTGCGGCCCGGACTTTACACCGGCCTCGATGCACAGATCCGCCGCGAAATCGGCTGGTCGCTTGTCTCGGCCGCGATTTACGGCGTGCCGGCAGGCGTGGTCGCGTGGATGTGGCAGGATCTGGGCTGGACGCGCATCTATACCGAATGGAACGCGTTTCCGCTGTGGTATCTGCCTCTCTCGCTGTTCATCTATCTGTTCCTGCACGACACCTGGTTTTACTGGACGCATCGCTGGATGCACATTCCGCGCTGGTTCAAGCGTGCGCACGCGGTGCACCATGCCAGCCGCCCGCCCACCGCATGGGCCGCGATGAGCTTTCACCCGATCGAGGCGCTGACCGGCGCAATCGTTATCCCCGCGCTGGTCTTTCTGGTGCCGATCCATGTGGCGATGCTGGGGCTTGTCCTGCTGATCATGACCGTTATGGGCGTAACCAATCACATGGGGTGGGAGATGTTTCCGCGCTGGCTTGTTCATTCCCGCGCAGGGAATTGGCTGATAACGGCCAGCCACCATCAGCGGCATCATGACGAGTATTTATGCAATTTCGGCCTCTATTTTCGATTCTGGGACAAGCTATGCGGCACAGATCGCGGCCTTTCGCCCCGCTCGCTCTAGCCGCGCTGGTGGCGGCGGGCCTGCCCGGCCCGGCCTCGTCGGTCGAGGTGACGACACGGGTGAGCGTGGCGGTGACGGATTTGCGCAACGGGCAGGGGCTGGTGCAGGCCTGCCTCACCGCCTTCCCGCAACATTTCCCCGATTGCCGCGACGATCCGCAATCGCACCGGCTGACCGTGCCGGCGCGCGCCAATCTGGTGCTCGAATTCGACCGGGTTTCGCCCGGCACCTATGCCGTGTCGCTGCTGCACGATGAAAACAGCAACGGCCGTGCGGACCGGATGCTGATGATCCCGCGCGAAGGCTTCGGCTTCTCGCGCGATGCGCCGGTGCGCATGGGGCCGCCGGGTTTCGATCAGGCCTCCTTCCCCGTGGGCACCAGCCCCGTGCAGAAGACCGTGCGGATGCGTTATATGCTGTAACGGCCGCGCGCCATATGGCGTCTTGTTGCGCCAATGGCAGCGGTTCCCCGCGCAACTTCACCAATAATTTACCACAAGCGCCCAAAAGAAGCCCGTAATTTGACGGGGATACAGCTTCAATGGACAGCTTGCGCAGCGCTTTTGATTCGCACGACACGGCCTTGGATGACGAGGTCGTCCACGACGCCCCGCCAGCGCCTGTTGGCGGCGACGAGCGCCGGATGCAGGTGCGCGCCTACAATTTCTGGGCCAGCCTGCTCGATAACCGCAATTTCCCCCACATCGACGATCTCGACCCGCTCAGCCTGCCCGATTTCGGCCCGCACGGCGTGCTGCTCGACTTTTCCACCGGGATCGAAAACCCGGCCGTTGCCTTTCTGGGCGAAAAGCTGGCGCAGGAATGTGGCGGCGATGGCGCGCCCATCCGGATGCTGTCCGATGTGCCCGCGCGCTCCTTGCTGTCGCGCATTACCGACCATTATATGCAGATCCTCGCCAACCAGGCGCCGATCGGGTTCGAGGCGGAATTCGTCAACCAGCACGGTTCCACCATCATGTATCGCGGCATTCTGCTGCCCTTTTCCAGCGATGACGAGACGATCGATTTCATCTTCGGCGTGATCAACTGGAAGGAACTGGCCGACGCGCAGATGGCGGACGAGCTGCTGCTGGAAATCGACCAGGCGCTTGCCGCCGAAGCCGCGCCGCCGCGTGCCGCCCCCGAACCGCTGCCGATGGCCGACTGGGCCGATGGCCCCGCCGCCGCCATCGCACCGGCCCAGCCTGCCTATGCCGCGCGCGATCACCATGGCCTGCCCGTGCCCTCCTTCGGCCTCGATGATCCGGACAGCTTCGATCAGCCCGCATCCGGCGCGCCGGTGAGCGCAGCAATGGGGCTGGCCGATTGGCTTGCCGCTGCGCGCGACCAGGCCATGCAGGCGCGGAACAACGAAGACCGTACACGCGGTGCCTTATATGAGGCGATCGGCCGTGCCTATGACTTCGCGCTGGCCGCTGCCGATGCTCCGGACGAATTTGCCGAACTGGTGGCCGATGCGGGGCTGCCGATGCAGAGCCGCGCGCCGATGACGCCGGTGGTGAAGCTGGTGTTCGGCGCGGATTACGACAAGACGCGGCTGGCCGAATATGCCAGCGCGCTGACCCATGCCCGGCGTGTGGGGCTGGGCCGGGGCGAACTCGCCGCCTATCTGGCGCGGGCCGAAGGCGGGCTGAAAGGCGTGCTGGCCGAGGAACGGCGCCTGCGCCGCGAGGGCAGCCCTGCCAGCGCCAGGCGGATGGCTGACGGCCCGCGCAAGGCGATTGCCCGCCGCCTGCGCGCATTGCCGCCCGCACCGCTGGATGCCGTGCCCGGCGAAGGGGCGGAATTCGCGCTCATCCTGGTGCGCCGCACGCCCGAAGGCACGGTGGCGCTGCTGGGCGAAGTGCCGCAGGACATTGCCCTGATCGAACGCGCGGCGCGCAAGCTCACCGGCTGAATGCAGCCGCGGCTGCCGATCTTCATTTTGCGTTCAGGAGCGGGCGGGTTACCAAGGGGCCATGCGACCCCTCCTTACTCTCGCCTTGCCGCGCCTCGTGGCGCATTGCGCTGCGGTTTTCGCGCTGCTCCTCGCCAGCGTGCAGCCGGCCGCAGCGCAAAGCATCCTGCGCGATGCCGAGACCGAGCAATTGCTGCGCGACATGATGGACCCGCTGGCCGAGGCATCGGGGCTTGGTGCCGGTTCGGTCGAAGTCGTGCTGGTGAATGACAATTCGATCAACGCCTTCGTGGCAGGCGGGCAACGCGTCTATATCCATACCGGGCTGATCGCGGCCGCTGATACCGCCAACGAGGTGCAAGGCGTCATGGCGCACGAGCTGGGCCATATCACCGGCGGCCACATCATCCGCTTCAGCGAAGGGGCGGGCAATGCCATGCGCATCTCGCTGCTGTCCGCGCTGGCCGGGATTGCCGCCGCGCTGGCGGGCGGGGGTGAGGCGGCGATGGGCGTAATGGCACTGGGCCAGCAGATGGCGATGGGCCAGTTCCTTGCCTTCACCCGCACGCAGGAAGCCAGCGCGGATGCCGCCGGCGCACAATATCTGTCCGCCGCCGGGATTTCCGGGCGCGGCAGCCTGGAGTTCTTCCGCAAGCTGCAAAGCTATGAATTCCGCCGCGGCATCAGCCAGGACCGCGAATACGAATATGCGCGCACGCACCCCATGTCGGGCAGCCGCATCGCGGCGCTGCGCGATGGCTATATGGAAGATCCGGCCTGGGACACGCCGAATGATCCGGTGCTGGAAGAACGGTTTCAGCGGATCAAGGCCAAGCTGTTCGGCTTTCAGGCAACGCCCGAACGCACATTGAACGCCTTTCCCGTCTACCTGACCGGGGTGCCCGCCCGCTATGCCCGCGCCTATGCCTATCACAAGGATGCGCGGATCGAGCAGGCTTTGGCCGAGACCGATGCCCTGCTGGAGATGGAACCGGACAACCCCTATTTCCTTGAGCTGAAGGGCCAGATCCTGCTCGAATCAGGTCGCCCGGCCGAGGCGCTGGCGCCGCTGCGCCGGTCGGTCGAACTGACCAATGCGGATCCCCTGATCGCGCCGATGCTGGGCCATGCGCTGCTCGCCACCGAAGACCCGATCCATCTGGAGGAGGCCGAACGCGTGCTGCGCGCCGCCGTGGGGCGTGATCGGCGCAATCCCTTTGCCTGGTATCAGCTGGGCGTGGTCTACGGCCAGCGCGGCGATATTCCGCGCGCGCAGCTTGCCAGCGCCGAACAGCAGATCATGTCGGGCAATCCGCGCAGCGCGTTGATGAGCGCGCAGGGCGCCGAACAGGGCCTGCCCATGGGCTCGCCCGACTGGCTGCGCGCACAGGATGTCGCGATCGAGGCGCGCGCGCAGATCGAGAGGCAAGTTGAACGGCGCGGCAATCGCGACTAGCACCGTGATCATGCGCTGGATTGCCACAATCGCCGTTTCGCTGCTGGCCGGTTTTGCCGGTGCGGCGCTGTTCATGCTCACCCCGCTGGCCGACCGGCAGAGCGAGGCGTGGCTGATGCGCGACCCCGAAGTGCTGACCCGCGCAATGGATGAATTGCAGCGCCGCGCCACGGCAGATCGCATCGCGCCTGTGCGGGCGGAACTGGAAGCGCCCTTCCCCGGCGCAGTGCTGGGCAATCCGCAGGGCAGCGTAGTTCTGGTCGAATTTACCGATTACGCCTGCACCTACTGCCGGCAAAGCGTGGCCGATGTGGACGCGCTGATCGCCGCCAATCCTGATCTGAAAGTGGTGATCCGCGAATTGCCGATCCTGTCCCAGAACAGCGCTGATGCCGCGCGCATGGCGCTGGCCGCCGCGCAGCAGGGTCGCTTTGCCGCCTTCCACAACGCCATGTTCGCCGCCGGGCAGGTGACGGCCGAAACCATCACGGCCGCAGCGACGCAGGCTGGCGTCGACCTGGCCCGCGCACGGGCGGCGATCGATGCAGGTCTTTTTGAAAGCCAATTGCAGAACAATGTCTTTCTGGCCCAAACGCTGGGCATCAACGGCACGCCCGCCTGGATCGTGGGCGACCGCGCGCTGAACGGTGCGGTTGGGCGCGAGGCGATTGCCCGCGCGCTGGACGAGGCCCGTGCGTCGTAGCGTGGGCAAGGCAGGGGGGTGCTCCCTTTGGCAGTGACCCGGTTTTCTTCCATCCGGCGGCAATCGCGCCCCGCACGGAACAGGGCGGACGGAGGCAATGCTGCGTTTGCGGCCCAGCCTGCGGGCGGCATCCGGAGCGGCGCATCGATGGCGGCGCTGCCGTTTCGCCCCACGCCCTTTTTCGCGGACAAGAACCGGGCCTTCTGGCGCCTGCAACTGATCGGCTGGGGCGGGGCGATGGCGCTGCGGTCGGCCACCGCGCTCACCAACAATCCTGACCGGCCGCTCGACTTCCTGGTGCTGGTGACGATTGCCACGATCACCGGCTTTTCGATCAGCCTGATCCTTTCGGTCGTCTACAGCTATCTCATCACGCGCCGCCCGCTGATCACCTGGAGCCTGACCGCGCTGGCGCTGGCAGTGGCGGTGTTCGTGTCCGCCTTCATCAACGCCTGGACGATCAGCCTCAGGCCCGAAGCCGCCGAAACCAGCTTCACCAGCCTGGTGCTGGGCGTGTTCTACCTCGACATGACGCTGCTGGGCGCGTGGTCGGCGCTGTATTACGCGATCAATTTCTTCCTGCAGGTGGAGGAACAGAACGACCGGCTGGAGAGGCTGGAAGCACAGGCCACCGCTGCGCAATTGGCCATGCTGCGCTATCAGCTCAACCCGCATTTCCTGTTCAATACGCTCAATTCGATCAGC
Source organism: Alteraurantiacibacter palmitatis (assembly GCF_037154115.1). Lineage (NCBI taxonomy): Bacteria > Pseudomonadati > Pseudomonadota > Alphaproteobacteria > Sphingomonadales > Erythrobacteraceae > Alteraurantiacibacter > Alteraurantiacibacter palmitatis. Next base: position 140,568 of record NZ_JBANRO010000010.1, read on the forward strand.
ACGCTGGTGCTGCTGAAACAGACCGCGCCCGCCAATGCGATGCTTACCCGCCTGTCCAGCTTCCTGCGCCATACGCTGGTGACGCAGCCGGGCGCCAGGGTGACGATCGCGCAGGAGGTGGAGACGCTGCAGCTCTATCTGGAAATCGAGCGGATGCGGTTCGAGGAACGGCTGCGCACCGAATTCCGCATCGACCCGGTGGCCGAGCGCGCGCTGATCCCGTCCATGCTGCTGCAACCGCTGGTGGAAAACGCGATAAAATATGGCGTGTCCGCGCAGGAAGAAGGCGCGCGCATTTCGGTCGCCGCGCAATTGGTGGGCACAAGGCTCAGGCTGACCGTGGCGGATACCGGGCCGGGCCTGCAAGGATCATCCCGCCGCGACATCATCGAGAACAGCCCGGCACCGGGCAAGCACGTGTCCACCGGCGTCGGCCTTGCCAATATCCGCGACCGGCTGGCGCAGGCTTATGGCGAGGATCACCGCTTTGACATCGTGACGCCTGCAGGCGGAGGCTTTACCGTCATCATCGAAATCCCCTTCGAACCCGAAACACGCGCCCCGCAGGGCGGCGGTATCGAAGGTGGCGCCAGACAGGGGGAATCGCAAAAGGCCGGAGGCACGGCCGCCATTCCCGAAAAAACGCAGGGCTCACCGGAACCCGAACCGGGCCTGCCGCATATTGGATTACCGAAATGACTATTCGCACCATCCTTGTCGACGACGAAAAGCTGGCCATTCAGGGCCTGCAACTGCGTCTGGAAGCCTTTCCCGATGTCGAGGTCATCGGCACCTGCGCCAACGGGCGCGAGGCGATCCGCGCGATCAAGACCGAAAAGCCCGACCTCGTTTTTCTCGACATCCAGATGCCGGGTTTTGACGGGTTTTCGGTGGTGAAAGGCGTGATGGAGATCGAACCGCCGCTGTTCGTCTTTGTCACCGCTTACGAGGAACACGCCATCCGCGCCTTCGAGGCGAACGCGGTCAATTACCTGATGAAGCCGGTGGACGAGGCAAAGCTGGCCGACACGATCGAACGCGTGCGCCAGCGGCTGGCCGAAAAGCGCAGCGCCGAAGAAGCCGAAAAGCTGAAGGATGTGCTGGCCGAAGTCAGCCCCGAAAGCCTGGAGGAAATCACCGCCGCCGAGGATACGGAAACCTCCGCCCGCTATGAAAAGATGATCAACATCAAGGATCGCGGGCAGATCTTCCGCGTCGATGTGGATTCGATCGAGCATATCGAGGCTGCGGGCGATTACATGTGCATCTATACCGGCGACAATTCGCTGATCCTGCGCGAAACGATGAAGGATCTCGAACGCCGGCTCGACCCGCGCAATTTCCAGCGCGTGCACCGCTCCACCATCGTCAATCTCGATCTGGTGCGGCAGGTGCGCCCGCACACCAATGGCGAATGCTTCCTGGTGCTGGAGAGCGGCGCGGAGGTAAAGGTGAGTCGCTCCTACCGCGACGTGGTGGCGCGCTTCGTGCATTAGGGACGTTTGGAGGGGGGCATGGCCGAAGTCATTTTAGCGATAATGGGGCTCGCTTTGGCCGTGCTGCTTGTTCTCCCGAAGCTCTCAAGGCGTTTGCCATCAGAATGGGCCATGTTCCGAAAGTGGTGTCGAAAGCTAAGCTCTACTCTTTTCTCATTTTCTCTCGGCTTTATGATTGCATTCTACAAAGAATATTTACCAGATTGGCTCCTGCTGATATTTATTATCCTCTGCTTTTTTGGAGGAGTTTTCGCATTATTTGAAAAAACCATTGATGTTGTGGACTATTATAATTCAAAGAAGTTAGATTAGTTTGCGGAAAAGTTAGAGTAAAAATCGATGGGCAATCTCCCTCCATTCACCCTCCCCGGCTTCGACCTTCCCGCCTTTGTTCACGCCACGCTGGACGAGGATCTGGGCGTGGGCCTTCCCGGCGGCGGGGTGGATGTCACCGCTGCCAGCGTGATCCCCGCCGATGCGCGCTTTTCGGGCGTAATGGACAGCCGCGACGCCATTGTGGTCGCCGGCCTGCCGATTGCCGCCGCCTTCTTTCGCGCGCTCGACCCCGAAATGGAGATCGAACTGCTTGCGCAGGAGGGCGAGGCGGTGCCCGCGGGCACCGATATCATGCGCCTGTCGGGCAATGCGCGCGCGCTGCTGACCGCGGAACGCAGCGCGCTCAACACCGTGCAGCACCTTTCCGGCATCGCCACGCTGACGCGCGCCTATGTCAATGCCATGGGCGAAACCCGCGCCCGCTTGCTCGACACGCGCAAGACCATTCCGGGCCTGCGCCATCTTGAGAAATACGCCGTGCGCATGGGCGGCGGCACCAATCACCGCATGGGATTGTGGGATGCGGCGATGATCAAGGACAACCACGTCCTCGTCGCCGGATCGGTGGGCGAAGCGGTGCGCCGCGCGCGCGATGCGGGCGTGGCCGAGATCATCTGCGAAGTCGACCGGCTCGACCAGATCGAACCCGCCATTGCCGCCGGGGCCAGCCATCTGCTGCTCGACAATATGGACGCCGCCACCTTGCGCGAAGCAGTCCGCATCGTGGCAGGTCGCGCAAAGACCGAGGCATCGGGCGGCATAACGCTCGCCACGATTGGCGAGAAGGCGGCGAGCGGCGTCGATTTCGTCTCGGTCGGCCGCCTGACGCAAAGCGCGCCTGCCGCCGATATCGGCCTCGATTTCGATCTGCTGTGATGCGGCTTGCGGCAGCATTCCTGCTGCTCGCCGCGCCTGCCCCGGCGCTGGCACAGGCCTATCAATGCACGCTGCCCGCCGCACCCCAGTCCGTCCCCGCGATAGAGCCGGACGGCCCCACGCGCCAAATGCCGGTCACCGGCTATACGCTCGCCTTGTCGTGGAGCCCGCAGTTCTGCCGCGGCCGCGAAGATTCCCGGGCGCACGCCCGCCAATGTTCCGGGCGAGAGGGGCGCTTTGGCTTTATCGTCCACGGCCTGTGGCCCAATGGGCGCGGCGAAAGCTGGCCGCAATGGTGCCCCACGTCGCGCCAGCCCGACCCGGCGACGATCCGCCAGATGCTCTGCACCACGCCCGATGCGCGGCTGCTGGCGCATGAATGGGCCAAGCACGGCTCCTGCATGGTGGGCACCCCGCAAACCTATTTCCGCGTCACCCGCCTGCTGTTCGACAATCTGCAATGGCCCGATTTCGACCGCCTCGCGCGCCAGCGCAATCTGACGGCGGGCGATGTGCGCGAAGCCTTTGCGCGGGCCAATCCGGGCTGGAGTGCGGACAGCATCGGCCTGCTGCTGAACGAGGACGGCTGGCTGCGCGAAATGCGCCTGTGCATGGGGCGCGATTTCCGTGGCACCCGCTGCACACCGCGAAGGCTTGGCCCGCCCGATTCGGCCAGCGTGCGGATCTGGCGGGGGTTGTAGGGCGCTTACAGAGGCACGGAGGCACCGAACGTGCCGCGCGATGCGGTTCGGCCAATCGACCTTCCTGCCCTACCAAACCTGATCGTTCATCGGTGCCCCTAAGCCCCTGTGCTCCTGTGCCTCTGTGAGCGGCCGATAAGCCATTCCGTCACCGCCGCGCTTCGAAAAAGCCGCGCAGCAATTCGCTGGCCTGCGCGGCGCCCAAGCCTGCCACCACTTCGGGCCGGTGCAGGCATTGCGGATGATCGAACACGCGCGCGCCCTGTTCCACCGCGCCGCCTTTGGGATCGCTCGCGCCGTAAACCAGCCGGGCGATCCGCGCATGGGCAATCGCGCCTGCACACATGGCGCAGGGTTCCAGCGTGACGAACATCTCACACCCCGTCAGCCGTTCATTGCCCAGCGCCTGCGCGGCGGCGCGCAGCGCGACCACTTCGGCATGGGCGGATGGGTCGGCATCGATTCGCGTGCGGTTGTGCCCGCGCCCGATTATCGCGCCATCCCTGACCACCACCGCGCCCACGGGCACTTCGCCCAGATCGGCGGCAAGCCGCGCCTGTTCGAGCGCTTCGGCCATGGGCGGGGGAAGGGGCCAGCGGGTCATCGTGCAAGCGCTAGACCGGCCCGGCGGCGGCTGCAACTGCGCGCCAATTGCTTGACGGGCGCCCTCCCGCTCTGTATGCGCGCGCCTTTCCCGGCACATTGCCGTATCCGATTCACCGTTTCGAACGAGAGAGTTTTGTCATGTCGCGCATTTGCGAACTCACCGGCAAGGGCCGCCAGGTTGGCCACAATGTCAGCCACGCCAACAACAAGACCAAGCGCGTCTTTCTGCCCAATCTGCAGAATGTCACGCTGATCTCGGAAAAGCTGGACCGCAGCTTCAAGTTCCGCGTGTCCACCCACGGCCTGCGTTCGGTGGAGCACAATGGCGGGCTCGACAACTGGCTGCTCAAGACCAGTGACGAGAAGCTGTCGACCAATGCGCTGAAGGTGAAGCGCGAACTGAAGAAGGCGATGGCCGCCGCGTAAGCGCGCCCGCGTTTCGGTTTCAGAAAGGGGCGCCCGGCTGATTGGCCCGGCGCCCTTTTTCGTGGCGCCTGTTGCGCGGGCCGCCAGATCAGCCGCGCCACCAGCGTGCGTTGCAAAGCGGCCTGGTTGTCGTCTGACGCGATCCAGATCACCGCAGTGCCATCGTCCTGTTCGCTCACTCCCAGCGCTTCGTAATTCTCACGCGGCAGGATCGTGTCGAGGTCGAGCAGCTTTTCCAGCTTCCATTCCCCGCCCGGCGCAATCCGCGCCGGATCGCCGGCATAAAGCCGCGCAGTGAAAGGCGGGAGACCGAGCCTCAGCCCGCGCGCCAGCACCAGCACGCGCCCGTCGGGCATCTGCGCTGCCGCCGTGGCGTAATAGGGATCGGGCAGAGTGAAGCGGAAGCGCTCCGCCGCCACATCCTGCGTAGGGTCGGCCGGGAACAGCAGGCCATCGCCCCCCCCATCTTGCCCCCGGTGTTCGGGCAGCACGATAAAGCGCCCGTCCGCCAGCCGCACCATCGCTTCCGCCCCGCCATTCACCGGCCAACGCGCCATTTCGGGCGGGCGGCGCGCGGCCAGCCGGTTGCTCGCCACATCGTAGCGGACGATGGCGTTGAAACTTTCAAAGCCCAGCCAGTAATCGCCGCTTTCGGGATCGCGCGTGGCCGATTCGCTATCGCGCCGCACATTGCCGAAGTGGCCGACATCCCACACTTGCGCGAACACGCGCCGGTCGCCCGGATGGCGCAGCACTCCATCCTCTACCGCCAAAGTCAGCCGCGTGCCCCGGTCGGAAAACAGCCGCAGGAACCTGTCCCCCAGCGGCAGCAGCGCGGAATAGCCGCCAAAATCCATCGACGGGCTGGCCAATTGCCACACCCCTGCGCGGGTAAAATCGCCATGGCGCGCGGGCAGCGCTGCATCGATGGCTGTCACCGTCACATCTTCGGGCGGGGCGGTCACCGGCGTGCCGCGCAGCCAGATCGGCCCCAGCAGCAGAACCGGCAACAGGACAAGAGCGGCGCGGCGAATCAGGGCATCGGCCCGGTAAACAGGATCGGATCAAGCCGCGCCTCACGCCATTTGATGCCCCAGTGCAGATGCGGCCCGGTGGCGCGCCCGCTGGCGCCGATGCGGCCGATGGGCTGGCCCTGCCGCACCGTCTCGCCTTCGCGCACAAGGATCGCCGAATTGTGCAGGAAGGCGCTGTTGAGGCCATTGCCGTGATCGATGATGAGGAGGTAGCCTTCCAGGCTGAAGGGCGTATCGGTGGCCAGCACCACCACGCCATCGGCGGGCGCGACAAAGGTGGTGCCATCGCCGCCCGCAATATCGATGCCCGAATGATACGCGCCCGGCTCCCCGCGATAGATGCGCTGCGAGCCGAAGCGGCCCGAAATGCGCCCGCGCACCGGCCAGATGAATTGCTGCCGCCAGCCATCCGACGCCGCGTTTACTTCGCGCGCGGCGTTGATGCGGGCGAGTTCGGGCAGGCGGCGCTGCATGAACGCCTCGGTCGCCCCGCCGGGGCTGCGCGCCACATTGACGTGTTCGATCTGCCAGTTGCGCGGGGCAAGGGTGATGGGGGCAACCACATGGCTGCCATCGGGCATATCGGCCACCAGTTCGACCTGCCCGCCCGCGTCGCGGTCAAAACCGGCGAAGAAATGGCCCGCTTCGTCGAGAACAAGCTCCTGATCGCCCAGCCGCGCGCCCAACGCCCCCGTTGGGGCCTGCCCCCTGATCCAGCCGCCCTGCGTCAATTCGCCCGCATAGGTGAAGGCGGGCGTGTGAACGGCCTGCGCGGCGGGTTGGGCGCTGCTGTCGGCGGCAAACAGGGCAAAACTGCCCCCCACAGCCGCCACTGCGGCGAGCGCGGCCAGTTGCAAGGGTCGCTTCATTCGCCTTCGAGCGCGCGGCGCGTGGAAATCTCCGCGCTGGCGTAAGGCTCCTGCCGCTCCACGCTCCAATAGCGCAGCTCGTCGAGCGCGATCCTCTCCCCCGTCACCGCGCACAGCACGAACTGGCCGTGGCGGATCACGCGAAAGCCGTTAGGGCCATAGATTAGCGTGGCGGGCTGGTCGGAAGCAGACATCAACATGGGTGTGGCCTTATCAAGCGGCGCGGGTCAAAACAATTCCTCTTGCCCGCTGCCGCCCTCCCCATCGCGGGCTTTTCGCGGAAGGGCGGGCCGTTTGGGCCCGGCAGGAACAACGGACAGATCGCCATCGGCAAAGCGTATAGCCAGTTGTGCCTGTCTGCTGGCTGAAGCGCGGCTGGTAACTGCATGGCCCGCACTGTCGAGCACCATGGCATAGCCGCGCGCCAGCGGGCGTTCGGGGTGCAATTGCTGCGCCAGCCGGGCCAGCGCGGCAAGCCTCGCCTGCCTCTCCACCAAAGGCCGCTGCACCAGAGCGGGCACCAGCCGCGCCGCATCCAGCCGCCTTTCCCCATCGCGCAGGGCCCGTTGCAGCATCGCAGGCGACAGCCGCAGTTTTGCCAGCCGCTCGCGCCCGGCGGATGCCCGCCCCTGCAACGCACGGCGCAAGGCATCGCCTGCCAGATCGAGCCGTTGGCTGGCGGCTTGCAGCAAGTGTTCGGGCCGGGGCAGGCGCTGGGCACGCGCCTCCAGCCGTTCGCGCCCCAAGGCCACGGGGCGAAGCGCACTCTTGCGCTGGCGCAGCCCCAGTTCAGCCAAGGCATTGGCGAGGTCGGCACGCACCGGCACCGCCATTTCCGCCGCCGCCGTGGGCGTGGGCGCGCGCCGGTCTGCCGCGAAATCGCACAGCGTCGTGTCGGTCTCGTGCCCTACCGCGCTGATGACCGGTATCGGGCTGGCGGCCACGGCGCGCACCACCTCCTCCTCGTTAAAGGCCCACAGATCCTCGATCGATCCGCCCCCGCGCGCCACGATCAGCAGATCGGGCCGTTTGTCCAAGGGCATCGCGCCGAAACCGCGCACGGCCGCTGCCACCTGCGCCGCCGCGCCCTGCCCCTGCACCAGCACCGGCCAGACGAGCACATGGCTGGGGAACCGGTCCGCCAGACGGTGCAGGATATCGCGGATCACCGCGCCGGTGGGCGAAGTCACTACGCCGATGGTGCGCGGGATGAAGGGGAGCGGCCGCTTGCGCCGTTCGTCGAACAGCCCCTCCGCCGCCAGCCTTGCGCGCGTCTTTTCCAGCAGGGCCAGCAGCGCGCCTTCGCCCGCAATCTCCATGCTGTCCATCACGATCTGGTATTTGGAGCGGCCGGCAAAGGTGGTGATCTTGCCCGTCACCACCACTTCGATGCCGTCTTCGGGCACAAAGGCAAGCCGGCCCGCCTGCCCCTTCCACATCACACCGTCCAGCACCGCGCCTTCATCCTTCAGGCTGCAATAAAGGTGCCCCGATGCCGCGCGCTTCACGCCCGACAATTCGCCGCGCAGGCGGACAAAGCCGAAGCGGTCCTCCACCACGCGTTTCAGCGCGGCGGAAATTGCGGTGATGGAAAGCGGGGCGGAATTGTCCCCGGGCGCACTCTTGGCTACCAGCCCCTCACCTGCGGAATCGGAAATCGGATCGGAACTGGGCATGAATATCCTCTTGCTGGGATCGGGCGGACGCGAACATGCGCTGGCGTGGAAGCTGGCGCAATCCCGCGCGATCGCGCAAGATGGCGGAAAACTCTTCGCCTGTCCCGGAAATCCGGGCATTGCCGCCCATGCGCAATGTTTCGACATGGACGTGACCGATCACGATCTGGTGCTGGCCTTTTGCGAGCAGGAGCATATCGGCCTGGTGGTGATCGGCCCCGAAGCGCCGCTGGTGGATGGGCTGGCCGATTCCCTGCGTGCCGAAGGTTTCGCGGTATTCGGCCCGTCGAAAGCCGCAGCCCAGCTCGAAGGCAGCAAGGGCTTCACCAAGGATCTGTGCGCGCGCGCCAATATCCCCACCGCTGGCTATGTCCGCACCACCTCGCTGGAACAGGCCAAGGCCGCTTTGGCCGGTTTCACGCCGCCTTACGTGCTCAAGGCCGATGGCCTTGCCGCAGGCAAAGGCGTGGTGATCGCTGACACGCTTGCCGATGCCGAGGCGGCGCTGGCCGATATGTTCGGCGGCGCGTTCGGAGAGGCGGGCGCAGAAGTGGTGATCGAGGAATTCATGAAAGGCGAAGAAGCGAGCTTCTTTGCCCTCACCGATGGGGCGACCATCCTGCCCTTTGGCACGGCGCAGGATCACAAGCGCGTGGGCGAGGGCGATACCGGCCCCAATACCGGCGGCATGGGTGCCTACAGCCCCGCCCCGATCATCACGCCGGAAATCCGCGCCGAAGTTTTCAGCCGCATCCTCACCCCCACGGTGCAGCAATTGGCCGCCGACGGCACACCCTATTGCGGGGTGCTTTATGCGGGCCTGATGCTGACCGATGAAGGGCCGAAGCTGGTTGAATATAATTGCCGCTTTGGCGATCCGGAATGCCAGGTGCTGATGATGCGGCTGGAGGAAGACCTTGCCGAATATCTGCTCGCCTGCGCCACACAGGCGCTGGGCAGCATGGAGCGCCCGCGCTTTGCACACGATACCGCGCTCACCGTGGTGATGGCGGCAAAGGGCTATCCGGCAACGCCCGAAAAGGGCGGGCTGATCGATCTGAAGGATGCCGAGGCCGAAGGCGCGATCGTGTTCCACGCCGGCACCGTGCTGGACGAGGAGGACGGTTCCCTGCGCGCCAATGGCGGCCGCGTCCTCAACGTCACCGCCCGCGCGCCCACAATCGCAGAGGCGCGCGAGAAGGCTTATGCAGCGGTCGACAGGATCGACTTTGCCAGCGGCTTCTGCCGGCGGGATATTGGCTGGCGCGAACTGGAGCGCGAAAAGGCGCGGGGGTAGGAAGCCGCCGCTTTCCTACAGGCCGCGCCTGCGCCCAGCCTCCGCGCGGCTCTTTCCAATGTCGATCATGCCGCGCCGCAAAGGCGCGTTTGCGCGCTACGAAGTGTCAACTTCGCATTTCGCGCACAAGGCTATGTTTTCACTATATAATTTTGCTCAAAGGCCGGTTGACACGGTGTCAACTTCGTCACCTTCACCCCAGCTTTTGCCGCATCAATTCCGCCAGATCGGCTTCGGGCCGGGCGCCGTAATGGCTGATGATTTCCGCCGCCGCGATGGCCCCCCGGCGCAGGCACAGGGCGAGCGGTTCGCCCTTTACATGGCCGAACAGGAACCCGGCCGCGAACAGATCGCCTGCGCCGGTGGTGTCGACCACATGGTCGACCGGCTCTGCCGCCACTTGCGCCCGTTCGCCCTGCGCCACCGCCACCGCGCCCTTTTCGCTGCGGGTGACGACCAGCACGGGCACAAGCGGGGCCAGCTGGGCAAGGCCCGCTTCGAAATCATCCGCGCCGGTCAGGGCGGCGAGCTCGGCCTCGTTGGCAAACAGGATGTCGATCAGGCCATCGGCAATCAGCTTGCGGAAATCATCGCCGTGGCGGGCAATCACGAAGCCATCGGACAGGGTGAAGGCGACCTTGCGGCCCGCTGTCTTGGCGCTTTCAATCGCCCGGCGCATCGCGGCGCGGGGTTCTTCCGGATCCCAGAGATAGCCTTCGAGGTAGAGGATGCTCGCCGCGCTCACCGCCTCTTCATCGAGCGCCTTGGCGGGCAGGAACTGGCTTGCCCCCAGAAAGGTGTTCATCGTGCGCTGGCCATCGGGTGTCACGAAAATCAGGCAACGCGCGGTGGAGGGCTGGCCGGGGCGCGAGGGCGTGTCGAAATCGATGCCGACTGCGCGGATATCGTGCGCGAACACGGTGCCCAGCTGGTCATCCGCCACCTGCCCCACGAACGCGCATTGCGCGCCGAGCGCCGAAAGGCCCGCCAGCGTATTGGCGGCGGACCCGCCCGAAATCTCCCGCGCTGGGCCCATCGCGTCATACAGCTCGCGCGCCTGATCCTCGTCCACCAGCGTCATGCCGCCCTTGTTCAGCCCCAGCTCGTCAATCAGTTCGTCCGAACAGGAGGCCACTACATCGACAATGGCATTGCCGATGGCGATTACATCATAGCGAGGTGCAGTCATGCGAATTCCCGTCGATCATCAGGTGAGACATTTGTGCAGCTGCAATTGACACCGGGGCGCGCAAAAGCAATCGCATTTGGGAATGACCGGCATTTTCCCCGCCCTTGCGCTGGCGCTGCGCCAGCTTTCCGACCCGGCGGTGATGCGCGTGCTGGGCAAGAGCGTGGCGGTGACCTGCGTGCTCTTCCTCGCCTTGGCAGCGGCGGGGTGGTTTGTGCTCGACCGGGTGCTGCAAGCACTGGGGCTGGGCGAGGCGCTGTTTGCGGGCGCGAACGATCTGCGCGCGCTGGCCTCGGCGCTGCTGGCGCTGGGCGGCTTGTGGCTGGTCTGGCGCGTGGTGGCGATGCTGGTGATCCAGTTCTTCGCCGCCGATGTGGTGCAGGCGGTGGAGGCGCGCCATTACCCCGCCGCTGCCAGTGCAGCGCGGTCACTCACCACCGCGCAGGAAGCGAAGGCAGGTCTGCGCGCGGCGGGGCGGGCGGTGCTGTTCAACCTCGCCGCGCTGCCGCTGGCGCTGGTGCTGCTGTTTACCGGGATTGGCCCGGCGCTGGTGTTCTGGGCGATCAACGCCGCGCTGCTGGGGCGCGAATTGCAGGACATGGTGTGGCTGCGGCATTGCCATGTGGGGCAGGCCGCATGCCCGGTTTCGCCAACCGAGCGGTTCCTGCTGGGCGGGGCGGTGGCTGCGCTGATGCTGGTGCCCTTTGCCAATTTCCTTGCGCCCGTGCTGGGCGCGGCAGCAGCAACGCATCTGGTGCATCGCAAGGGCAGCAAATGAGATGACCGGGACGATGCGCTTTCTGGCGACCATCGCCGCCGCGCTGGCCCTTGCCTCCTGTGCCACCGCGCCCGCCCCGCCGGCAGGCGGGGACGCGCCGCCGCCGGTGCGCCCGCAGGTGCCGCCGCCCTCGGCTTCGGTGCCGCCCACCGTGCCCTTGCCCCCGCCCGTGGACGGGTTTCGTCAGCCTGAAATCATGCGCGGGCCCGGCCTCGACGGCGTGGTGCGCGAACACGCGCCCAGCCTGATCCGCCAATTCGGTACCCCGCGGCTGGATGTTGCGGAAGGTGATATGCGCAAGCTGCAATTCAGCAGCACGGCCTGCGTTCTCGACATCTATCTCTACCCGCTGCGCCCCGGCGCGGATCCGGTGGCAACATGGGCAGAAGCGCGCCGCGCGAGCGACGGGGCCCAAGTCGATCTGCTCGCCTGTATGCAGGCGCTGCGGCGCGCAGGCACGGGTGAAGGACGCGGCGAAGAGAAGGGGTAAAGGAGGGGGTAACCCCAATTTAAGCTTGTCCTGCGACAAGGCGGCATCCGCATCACAGGAAAAGCACGCTTCGCCCATGACCATGCATTTTGCCGATCTTGCCCGCACCGCCGCCAGCGATGGCACGATTGGCGATGCCGAAGTGCAGGCCCTTCGCGCCGCCGGCTGGGCCGATGGCCGCATCTGCCGCGCCGAAGCCGAGGCCATCCTTGCCGCCAATGCCGCCAGCACCGATCCCTCGCCCATGTGGAGCGACTTCGTTGTCGAGGCGCTGCGCAACTTCGTGCTGAACGGCACCCAGCCGCGCGGCTATGCGAGCGAGGAGGAGGCCGCATGGCTGATCGGCATGGTCAGCGCCGACGGGCGCGTCTGCTCGCTGACCGAGCTGGAACTGCTGGTGCATATCATCGAGTGCGGGCTGGGCGTGCCGCAAAGCCTCAAGGATTACGTGCTGGGCGTGGTCGAGGCCGAAGTGCTGAGCGGCACCGGCCCGTTGCGCAGCGGCGGCGAATTGTCCGCAACCCATGTGACCGCCGGGGAGGCACAGCTGATCCGCCGCGTCATCTTCGGCAGCGCCAGCGACCGGCCCGCCGCTGTCAGCCGCAGCGAAGCCGAAATGCTGTTCCGCCTGAAGGATGCGACATTGCATCAGGCCAATGCGCCCGAATTCGAACGCCTGTTCGTGCAGGGCGTGGGCAATTACCTGCTGGCCTATGCCAGCACATCTGCCCATGTCAGCCGCGAAAGGATGCTGGAACTGGAAGCCTTCGTGGCCGACAACCGGCCCCGCATGGGCCGTTTCCTGGGGGCGATGGCGCGTTCTGCGCCCAATGCCTTTGGCGTCGTATTCGGACGCAAGACCGATCCGCTGCCCAGCCGCGCCGCGCAGGTGGCCGAGGCCGCCGAGTTTACAGCCGTGGAGCGCGACTGGCTGGACGCGATGATGGCCGCCAATGGCGAAGTGGACGCCTATGATCAGGCGCTGCTGGCGTTCCTCGCGGAAGAAACGGGCCAGGCATAAGGTCTGGGGCCTAGGGCGTAGACTCATTAGCGGCGATCCATAGGCGTGTGCAGAAGAGCTTGATGGCAGCGAGGAAGTTATCGC